>JBKPCV010000186.1:0-11981 GCA_046727575.1 Actinomycetota bacterium | reverse complement strand
TGGGGTCGGTGACGGTCACCGGTCCGCCGGACGCGATCTGACGCGTGAACGTCGGGATCACGCTGCCCCTGCTTCCGAGCACGTTGCCGAACCGCACGGCGCAGAACCGCCGGTCGTCGTCGGCTCGCGACAGCACAACTTGCTCCCCGACCCACTTCGACGCACCCATCACGCTCTTGGGCCGGACGGCCTTGTCGGTCGAGATGAACACGAAGGTGTCCGCACCGAACTCGCTCGCGTAGGCGGCGAGGCACTCGGTCCCGAGCACATTGGTCTCGACAGCCTCCGACGCCTGCGACTCGAGTATGGGCACGTGCTTGTGCGCGGCGGCGTGGAACACGATTTCCGGGCGATGCTGTTCGAACACGCGCCGGATGCGAATCGCATCGCGCACGTCGGCGAGGGCCAACACGACCGGTTCGGGCATGCCTTCGGCCGCGTCGTAGAGGTGCGTCTCGTCATGGTCCAGGAGCACGAGCTGTGCAGGTTCGCAGGCGGCGACCTGACGACCGATCTCGGAACCAATCGAGCCGCCACCACCGGTGACGAGCACTCGCCGCCCCCGCAACATCTCACGCACCGCGTCGAAGTCGATCTTCACTTCCTCGCGCCCGATGAGGTCCTCGATTCGGAGATCGCGCACATCGCGCAGCGAGATCCGGTCCCGCATCAGCGCGCCGAAACCGGGGAGCAGCTGCAATGGCACGTCGGCGGCTTCGGCACCTGCGGCGACGCGCGTCACCAGGCCCTGTCCGGCGTCGACGATCGCCAGCAACACTCGGTGGGCATCGAACCGCTCGACCACTTCTCGGACCTCGGTGGTCGACCCCACGACACGTACCCCGAGCAACGAGAGCCCGTGCTTGCGCGGATCGTCGTCGAGGAATGCGACCGGGATCAGTCCCGCTGAGCGGCTCCGCTGCATCTCTCGCACCATCGCCGCCCCTGCTTGGCCCGCACCAACGACGACTACCCGGAGCCCTGCTTCGCCCCTCTCGTCCCGCCGGTGGAATGCAAAGAGCCGCGCCTGGAACCGCAGCGCCCCGATCAAGATCGTCGCGACGAACGCACCGAGAACCGCAACCGAGAGGGGCACCTGGCGACCCGCGACGAGGAACACTGCGAGCACGCCGAGTCCCGCCGTGAGTCCGGCCTGCAGGATCCGCTGGGCTTCCTGGACGCTTGCGTGGCGCCACATCTGGCGGTACAGGCCGAAGCCCCAGTTCGACGCCAGGTGGATCGCCACCGCCGCCCCGACGAGTTTGAGGAATCCCGGTCGCCAGGTCGCCGGCACATCACCGTCGAATCGCAGGAGCAGGACGGCGACATACGCCGCGATGATCAGCGCGGCGTCGAACACGAAGAGCGCGGGATCGAGACCCAGACGGACTGCAGCGCGTGCCGCCCACAGACCGCCACCATTGCTGCGCGCTCTCCGCGGCCGCCCCAACTCTGCCTGCCTCTCGGAACGGCCCATGGAAACAAAGGAGGGAGGGCAACAGCCCTCCGTCGTAGCGTCCTCTGGGCCCGCCCTGTAGTCGCCGAGAGACTACACACTGGCCACGCCCCGCGGCAAGCGCGGGCCGCGGAGAGCGGTCCAACGTGCCTGATGTCTCAAACGTGGGCATATCGGCGGTCCACGTTGCGCGCGCAGACCGAGACAGAACGCTCGGCTGACGGGACCCTTACCGCTGCCGCACGGTCCGAGGCACGCTTCCGGCAACAAGGCCGAGGAGTAGGGCCACTCCGCCGACCGCAGCGACCAGGACGATCGCGCTCGCGGCGACGGCCGACGTCCGGAGCCCCGCGATCCGCGAGCACACCAGCACGACGACGCTGTGCACCGCGAGGACGGTGAGCGGAACACTGACGCTTCGACGAACGCGCATTTCACGGGAGCGCGCGCTGACCCAGCGGAGCACCGGCACCAGCACGAGAACACCGACGCAGGCGGACCCGCCCACGATCGCACCGGATCTCGCCACACCGTCGGTACCAGCCACCCACGCGACGAGGCCTACAAACGCCGCGGCGCCACCACTCCCGACCACCGTTGCGCGCACCGGCCATCCCGTCAGCCCTATCGGTAGGCCGACACCGAGCACCACTATTGCGTGCCCGGTCTCGGGCGTACACGCGTACACACCGGCCACGGTGACTGCGAGCATCGCGGGACCGGCGCAGGCGGCCGCGCTCCAGTGCGGCCACTCGACGGCTGCTGCGGCGCCGAGCAGCACGAACGCGAACAAGAAGGAGCGCACCTCCCCGCCGGCGGGAGTGGAGCTCACGATGAACAACGTCCCTGGGAGCAACAAGACGAGACGTACAACGAACGGCAATCGGTGACTGAGACCACCCCCGAGCGCGAGCAGGACAAGACCGAGCAACAAGTCTCCCGACCGACTGATCGGCACATCCGCGGCGCGCAGCGCGATGTACGAACCCGCACACACCGCGAGCCCTGCAACCGGCAACGCCCAAGCGGCACGTCCGCGCCTGACGACGGCGACGAGCGATGCCAAGGCGAAGCATGCCAAGGCGAGCGCCGCTCCCACGAGCAACCCGTCGCGGAAGCCCTCGTTGTCGATCAGGTCGCGTACCGCGCCGCGCACCGCTGCACGCTAGCTTGCTCGACGCTGCCGTTGGGCGCCGGGACGGAATTGACCATGCCGCTCGCGCGCTGCTCGGCGCGTACGTTCGTTCGATGAGTCGAGAACCGGGCGTCACACCGCTCGGAATGCACCGACGGCATTTCGAAAGGGTTGCGGTGACGGTCTCAGGCAGCTTGCGGCGCATCTCCCTCGATACCGTCAAGCACCTCGCGGCAGCCGCTGATCGCGTGCAACCTCCGCGGCGAGGAGTCGTGATTCTCATCTACCACCGCATCGGCGGTGGTGCAGGGGTCGAGCTGGATTTGCCGACCGCCGTCTTCGATGAGCAGATGCGACGACTCTCGGATGCGGGCGTTGGCACGACCCTCGATCACGCGCTCACCGATCTGGAATCGGAGCACGCGCACCAACGGAACCCTGTCGTGGTGACCTTCGACGACGGCACGGCTGACTTCGTCGATGCTGCACTGCCCGTGCTCGAACGCCATCGTGTACCCGCCCTCCTGTACCTCGCGACCAGTTTCGTCGAAGCGAACCGAGCGCTTCCGTACGGGGGCCGACCACTGTCGTGGGCCGGGCTGCGCGACGCGCTGTCGAGCGGTCTGGTCACGATCGGTTCGCACACCCATTCACACGCGGTGCTCGACCGCCTGTCTCCGAACGCGATCGACGAGGAACTCCAGCGGTCGCGCGAGCTCATCGCAGAACACCTCGGTGTAGCTGCCGATCACTTCGCGTACCCGAAAGGCGTTGCGCGCTCACGCGCTGCCGACGTCGCTGTGCGCAGAGTCTTCCGGTCGGCCGCGACGGGGGAGATCCGTACCAATCGTTACCGCGATACGGACCCGTATCGCCTCGGGCGGACACCCATCCAATCCAGCGACGGCATCCGCTGGTTCGACCGGAAGGCAGCCGGCGGTATGACGCTCGAAGGCGCGCTCCGCGGGGCACTCAACCGAGTTCGCTACAAGGGCGCGACGAACTAACGCGCTGATCGATGGCGCTTCACAGCCGTGGTTGTTCCCTTGCGCCGGGCTACTTCGCGGTACGTGTCGAGCACGATCTCGACGCAACGCCGCTCGTCGAATCGCTCCTGCGCGATCCGCCGACCGGCCCTTCCCATGCGCGAGCGCAGCTCGGGATCTTCCGCGATACGCCGAATTGCGTCGGTCAGCGCGCCCACGTCTCGGAGCGGAACGAGCAGGCCGTTCACCTCATGCTCGACGACTTGACGGCAGCCCCGGATGTCGGTGGCGACCACGGGTACGCCCATCGCGGCGGCCTCCATCGGGCCGCGTGGATACCCCTCCCGATGCGACGGGAGCACGAACACGTCCATCGTCGCGTACAGTGCATCGACGTCGTCGCGTTGCCCGAGGAACAGCGCTCCCGACTGTTCGGCCGCGGCGAGCGCCGTGTGCGGCAGCGCGTCCGCCTTCTCGAGATCGGCCGGCCCGACAGCAAGCAGTCGGTATCCGGCGCCGAGCCGACGCATCGCATCGAACAGCTCGAGATGTCCCTTTTCGGTTACAAGGCGGGCCACGATGCCCACCACGATGTCCTGCGAGTCGATGCCGAGCGACTGCCGCAGGCGTGCGCGATCGGCTGCGGTGAACCGGTCGGGCGAGAACCGCACGAGGTCCACGCCGTTACCGAGCAGGCGCGACCGACGGCGTGGCGTGATCCGCCAGCGGCGCATCAGCTCGAGGTCCTCGGGGTTCTGCATGAGCTCGGCATCGGAGAAGCGGGACGCGATTGCCTCGAGCACGTAGACAACGAGGCGCTTCGACCACCGATCGGTCTCGGTCGCGTAGAGGCCGTGCACTGTGTTCACCACGATCGGTACGCGGACAACCCGGCCGAGCACACGCCCGTACAGACCTGGCTTCGGATTGTGCGTGTGCAACACGTCGGGACGCTCGGTCCGAAGGACGCGCCACAACTGCCACACTGTTTTGAAATCGGCGACGGGATCGATGCCGCGCGTCGATGCCGAAAGCGCGATATGGCGAATGCCGTCTCGCTCGAGACCTTCGACCCACGGTCCCGGAGCGCTGATGCCGATCGCGGTGCCACCTTCATCGATGACGGCTTTCAGCTGCGGGAAGAGGAGAAAACGCAGGCTCGAGTCGACGGTCGTGAGGTGCGCGACCCTCATGCGCTCAGCGAGTCGCGAGATCCAGTGCGGCGAGCGCGCCATACAGATCGACTGTCTCCACGTCGATGTCGGCATTCGTCGCAACGGCTTCGTGCAGGCTCCCGGAGCGGCGGACCCGGATCGTGCACCAACCCAGCGCTCGAGGAGCCCCGAAGTCCTTCTGTGGGTTGTCGGCTACATACGCGCAAGCCGCGCCAACGTCCCTAGTGAACAGCTCGACCTGTTCGAACGCGCGGGGGTGGGGCTTCGTGAAGCCTTCGCCCAGCTCTTCAGTGAAGATGCTGACTGCCGACCAGGCGTCTACATCGAGGGCGCGAGCCTTCGCCCGTTGCGACGCGATGGGGCCGTCGGTGACCACGGCCATCGTTGTACGCCGAACTCGTAGCAGCTCGATCACTTCCGCGGAGTCTGTCGTGAGCGCGATCGCGGGGTCGTGCGTCCGATAGACCCCCACAAGTTGCTTCATCACGATGGGGTCGACATCGTGTCCTGCTTCGCGCAGCACGGCGTCGAAGATGTTGCCACGTTCGCCGCGCTCGAACCGCGCCCACGCCCGGTCGCCAAAGTCCTCGATGCGGAACTGCTCGCGCGCCCAGACGGAGATTGCGTCGAAACCGCTGCGTACGTAGTCGCGTTCCAGAAAGAGCGTGTCGTCGAGGTCGAACACGACGCATCGAACGGGACTCGCGCTCACAGTCCGACCCGTTCCGCGTCCACGAACACGGCATCGTCATAGCGCAGCATCACCAATCCGTCCCGCCAGCCGGAGTCGCTCGCGGTGCTGTCGAGCCCTGCCAGCTCTTCGAGCATCCAGCGCGGGAACCGCGCTCCTGCTTGCCACGACAATGGATACCCACCGCCGAACCGCGCGTTGAGCTCGATCACTTGGACCTCGTCACGTCGAGCGTCGAGGAAGAGTTGCACATTGAGCGCGCCGAAGGCGCCGGGCAGCCGTTCGCAGACGTCCGCAGCCATGCGCTCCAGCGGCTGGGAACGCACGGTCACGGCCTTCGCCACCTCGCCGGCGCGGACCTCGATGCGGCGTCGCGGCACTGCACATCGGACACGGCCGTCCGATCCGACGAGCACGTCCACGGTGTGCTCGTCCCCTGACGCAATCTCCTGGACGACAAGGTCGGTGGTCCCCGCCAGCCTTGCGAGGTCGACGCGATCGCCGATTGTCCGAACTCCAATCGAGGCGCTTCCCCAGCGCGGCTTGACGATGACAGGAAACTCCCACACTGGCGCGGCGGCATCGAGCGCGTCTCCGATTGCCGCTTGACGAACCGTGGGGAACCCTTCGCTCACGAGCCAATCGTGGGTCAGAACCTTGTCGGACCCGATCGCGACCGCCTCCGCCGACGACACGGCCACCGTCGCCCCGATGGCAGCGAACTTGTCTCGGCTCGCGGCCAGTAGAGGGAGCTCCGGGTCGATCGTCGGAACCACGAGCCGCACATCGTGCTGTTCGCACGTGTCGAGGAGCGCGGGAACGAACCCGGCGTCCGAGCAGGAAGGAACGACGAAACCCGCATCGGCGCGGTAGAAGGCAGCCGAGAGTCGGGACATGTCGCTCGCGAACACGCGGCCGGGCAGCGCCAAGTCGCTCAACGCCGTGCGAAAAGCTTCGAGCAGCACCACCCTGCGACCTGCCGAGGAGATCAGTACGTTGACCGCGCCACGCACGACAACGAACCGCGCCTACGAGGTCGGGGTCTTCGTGGGGCTATTGCCACTCGTCCATTGGCACCCCGCCCTGGGCGGTGGGCGCGCTCTGCTGCTCCATCGCGTCGAGCAGGCTGGCTCGTACACGCCCGAGTGCCTCGACGATCGCGCTGCCGACCCAGGCGATGACCGCACCGACGAGGAAGATTCCTTCGTCGGCCACCGCTGTGATGTATCGCCACAGCGGGGGATCGGTGATCTCGTTGTCCACCCAGATGATGGCCGTGACCGCAGCGACAATGAAGGCCACGGCGAGCAGGAGCGCGGCCCGCCGCAGCGCCCGCGCAAGCTGATCGACCCTCGACGTCGGCTCGCGCGTCACGGAACGCCTGGCGGTCGCCGCCTCAGGGTGAGATGGTGAATTCACTCTGGCCCCCCACTCCATAAAAGCGGACGATCGGCATGGATTCGGAAGAGCACGGCAATCCTATCGACTGACCCGGCCTGGCGAACCGCACCGCGAGAAGCCCGGCCGCCACCTAGAGTCATGTTTTCCCGAGCTCGACAAGGGGCATCTGCGTGCGTGCGATCACCCACCTGCACACCAATGGCTCATACGACAGCGCGCTGCGGGTCCCAGCGCTGCTTCGGGTGTTGCAGGCTCATGACGTGGAGCTCGCCCTGATCAACGACCACGACTCGTTTGCCGGAAGCCTCGAGGCTCGGGCAATCATCGCTCGCAAGGGCCTGCGAATGGTCGTTCCTGTCGCCGCCGAGATCCGCACCGAGCTCGGAGACGTGATCGTGGCCTTCCCCTCCGAGGATGTGCCGGAAGCCTCGGAGCTGAAGGAATGGCACTCGCTCCAGAAGCTTGCGCGTGGCTACGGGGCGCTGATCTGGCTGCCGCACCCCTACACGGGGCATCGCGAGGTCGACAAGCTGGCCGCTGGTTCGGACGTCATCGAGGTCTTCAACTCGCGCTGCAAGCCAGCCGAGAACGAACGCGCGACCGAACTCTGCCGAAAGCACGGGAGGGTGACCGCGTACGGCGCGGATGCCCACCTTCGGCACGAGATCAAGTGGTTCGTCGAGTATCCAGTCCGGCCGGATCCGCTCGACGTCCTTCGCAGCGACCCGGTTTGCAGGGAGGCAGCTCCCACTCGCTCTAGCGATGTCTCGTTGTCTCGTTGCATCGCCGGCTTCAAGCGACGCCAGCCTGGATTGATGATGGCTTCCGCGTCTCGTTACGTGCAGCGGCGAGTACGGGAGCTCGGAGCGTCGCGTGCCTAGACCACCGCTGCGCCGCGTTCGGGGGCCAGACGCATGCGTGATCGGCGATATGGACCTCGTGCGTCCGCTGCTCTATGCCGGAATCCGCGGCGCAGTCGTCGCGCCTCCCTGGAAGCCAGCGCGCTTCTCACGGTTCCGTCGTAGTGCGATGTGGGTCCGCGCGCCGTGGCACCACGAAGAGGAGTTTCTGGACCTCTTGCTGGAGTGGGCCCGGAGCCGCGATGAAGCTCCCGTGCTCTATTACGAAGCAGATGGAGACCTTCTGTTCGTATCTCGCAATCGCAAACGCCTCGCGGAAGCGTTTCGCTTTGTGTTGCCCGATGAACATCTCGTCGAAGCGCTCGTCGACAAGATCGAATTTCGGAGGTTCGCGCAGCGCTTCGAGTTGCCTGTACCACCTTCCATCGTGCTCATGCAGACGGCTGATCTCTACGACTTAGACGGTCTGCGATTCCCCTTGGTCATCAAACCCGCTACCCACGGGGACCCTTCCTGGCGAGAAACCGCCGGCGAGCAATACGTAAAGGCCACCGAAGTATCCGACCTCACCGAACTCACGGAGTACGCCGCACAGACCAAGGCACTCGGTGGCGCGCTCGTAGCGCAAGAGCTCATCGGGGGCGATGAAACGCGGATGGAGAGCTATCACGTGTACATCGCTGCGAGCGGAGAGGTCGTAGCCGAATTTACCGGGCGCAAGATCCGCACGCTTCCTCGTTCATTCGGCAGGTCGACAGCCCTGTGCCTGACGGACGCCCCCGACGTCCGCCAGCTCGGCCGGGAGCTGGCTCTACGAATTGGGCTCAAGGGAGTCGCGAAGCTGGACTTCAAGCGCGATCCCGACGGTCAACTCTGGCTGTTGGAGATCAATCCACGCTTCACGTTGTGGAACCACCTCGGCGCTGTCGCCGGTGTCAACATCCCCGCCGCGGTATACGCTGACTTGACCGGACGCAGGCGCCCAGATGTCGCCTCGGGAGCGCAGCGCGTGACTTGGTCAAATATTTGGATGGATGCCTTGGCCGCGCGCGATCACGGAATCTCACTTTCGCGATGGGTCTCGACCGTCGCGCACTACGACGTCAAGGCGCCGTTCTCGTGGGACGATCCATTGCCGATTCTAGGCACGCTCATCTGGGAAACACGAGCATGGCTCAAGCAACAATCGGCCAGGCGAGACGCTCTGACCACGACCCGCTGAGCGGTTGTGCGACGTTCACAGACGCGGTCGTCATGCGGCTTTATAGGCTCGGCTGCGCCAGACGATGGCGCCGAGGGGCGGCACATGTGCCGCGCAGAGGCGCATCCGATTCCGCCGGCGCAGCGACGGGTTCGCGGATGCCCGCACTGCTGAGCGGAAGAGAGAACGCGCTTTCCGGTACGAGCCCAGCCGTGCCGCTGCCACGCCAGCCATGGCGTACGTATTGGCCAACGATTCAGGCTCCCGCGCGAGCTGATTATGGTGGCGAGACAGAATGTACTCGCAAGCGCGGAGCATTCGCGTGGGGGAGTTTCGTCCCCGCGTCTCGGGGCTGCGTTCGGTCACCAGTAACAAGTGCTCATCGACGGTACCGACTCGCCAACCCCGCGCGCGACACATGGGCAAAAGGCGGAGCGCGAACTCGATGTGATGGCTCGCCGGGATCTCTGCGAATCCTCCGACAGCTAAATACGCTTGCCTTTTCAGAGTGAAGCTGCCGGCGCGGAAGAAGCCAGGCATGTTCTCGAATGCGGGTCCCATGTTCCCGGGAAGTTCGCTATTGATGACTCTCCCTGTCGGGTCGAGGAGCTTCATCCCACAACACACGACGGTGCAGCCTTCCTTGTCGATGACTCCTGCGAAACGCTCCAGCCAAACCGGCAGCACGTGATCGTCGTCGTCGAGGAACGTCACGAACTCACCTCGCGCACGAGCAACACCTGCGTTGCGCGCTGACGACAGCCCAGCATTGTCCTGATAGACGTACTGGATACGCGGATCCGCGAATGCGGCGACGCGTGCACGCGTCTCGTCGGTTGATCCGTCGTCGACGATCAAAAGTTCGAAGTCGTCGAGCGTCTGGTCCAGGATGCCTTTCATAGCGCGGGGCAGGATGTCCGCGCGGTTGTAGGTGCATATGATGACGCTGAACATCGGCGCCATCAGCCACTCTTTCGGACAACAAGGACCGAGACTGGCCGAGCGGCCCTACCGTGGAACACTGCGGGGTCTTGCCTCAACGTGTCACCGATGGATCGAAGCGGTCAGGCTGCCCCGTCGGCACCGGGTGAGCTCGGGAGGCCAGTACCTCGGCGATACGCTGCCACATCCGCGGGGCATTGAACTCGCGCTCGATCGATAGGCGAGCGGCCTCTCCAATTCGTCGTCTCATCGCGGTATCGGCCATCGCGCGAATGACCGCAGCACGCAGGGCCGAGGCATCACCAGGAGGCACGAGCAGCGCGTTTTGCCCGTCGCGTACATACTCGCGCATGGGAGCTGTGTCGGTCACGACGCAACATCGGCCCATGGCCATGGCCTCCAACGCCACCGTCTGACCACTCGGATACGCCAGGTCCCGCGTCGAAACCACCACAACGCTCGCGCCCGCAAGGAGGCTCCGGTACCGCTCACGGTCCACGTAACCGAGAAACTCGACGTTTGTCGGAAGATCGAGATGAGCGAACGCTCGCGGTCTGCTTGCGATTCGTACATCCAGTGACGTGTCGCGTATCGCCTCGAGGAGTGTCTCCCAGTCTCGTCCGGCGTCGCGGCCGACAGACAGGACGTAGCCACGTTCCGCGTCTGGACGCGGCGAGAAGTACCGATGGTCGACGCCGAATGGCACACTCACAACCCGTTTGGGGGCAAGACCCAACTCGCGTACGAGGATCTCGGTCTGGTTCGACGAGAAGCAGAACAAAACGTCGACGGATTGGTATACCTGACGATAGAGGGTTCGGCGGACATGCCCGAAGTGGCTGAGGTCCCGGGCGAGCCAGCAGGTGATCACTGCAAAGAGTGGCCGCGTGAACGGCCGGATCTTGAGTCTGCGAAGAGCGCACAGCGCATTGCCCTGGCTCTCGAACATCGCGATCGCAAGGTCCGCCCGACCGATTTCTCGTCTCGCCAACAGTGTCTGCAGGAATGGCGCCGTGGCACGTTCAAGTAGTCGGACGATTGGATGTAGCGGAAGTTTGGTCCATGGTGACCGGCGGTGACGCTCCGACAGTTCGAGCCGAAAGCCAGTCGTCGTAATCGAGTCCGCACAATAGGGCAGTCGCCAAGGATCACGGCTGACGCCCGATTGTTGATCGGCGGGATCGAACCACGTCAACAGCACCGCGGTCTGCGATGGCGGGGTTTCCGGGGGATCGAACCGGAACAAGGCGGGACCAATGTCGGTACGAGCGGTCTGACCGGCTACCGAGACGACGCTCCCTCGGAATTTGTCGATGCTGTACTCGTCGCGCGCACGGGCCGCTGCCGCCGAACCAAGCTGCTGCCGCCGGTGCTGGTCGTCGAGGAGTGCCGTGATCGCGTTCGCCAACCGTCGCGTGTCACAAGCCGGGACGAGTACACCGGCATTTCCGAGCTGCTCGGCTACACCCCCCACGTCGAAGGCCGCGATTGCTCGTCCGAGCACCATCGCCTCGATCACGACCAGCGGAAATGGGTCTTCGCGCGACGCAAGCGTGAAGACGTCCATCGCTGCGATCGCAGGGTAGGGATTGTCTGTCTCGCCGAGGAGCTCGACATGATCGACGAGCCCGTCGCGCTGTACCAGAGCGACGGTATCGTCATCGTAAGAACCGACCCACACGAAGCGTGTCTGCCGCGACGGGTCATCGTTGACGACGAGGCGGACGGCCTTGAGCCACAGGTCGATTCCCTTCCTCTCGTCGGCACGCGCACACGCACCGACAACGAGCTCTCGGCCTTTCGGGCGCGAATGAGCTGGGTCGGCGAGCCGCAGGACCCGGTTGGCATCCGGCACCGACGGGATCACCGTTATCTCGGCGGGGGCGACACGTGTGACGCGGGCGACGTTCACGCGAACGGCCGTCGAGCACGCAACCAGATGAATCTGCGGGTAGAGCTCATCGAGCCGGTAGCGGGCCAACGTGGACGATGTGAGCGGTTCGAGCTCATGGACATGAAGGATGACAGGAATATTGAGACGCAAAGCCGCCCGCGCGTAACAAGCCGACTTGACCGTGTTGAGATACGCGACATCGGGCCGAAATCGCCGCAGCACGCAGAACGCGATGAACTC
>JBKPCV010000185.1:0-9485 GCA_046727575.1 Actinomycetota bacterium | reverse complement strand
GTCCTCCGGAGCCACTTGGGGATTCCGGTCGAGGCCGGTGCCGTCGTCGAGGAGCATCATGCGCGGAAGGCGCGACTGGCGCTCACCTCCTCCTTCCCCACTTTCGCCCCGGTGGATCCGATTCAGCACGCCCTCGAGCTCGCCGAGCGGCGCCCCGCCGTGCGCGTCGGCCGAGACGAGGATCCGCTTGTGTTTCGGCGCCGCGCCGCTCTCGTCGTGAGTGGTGACTGCCACAGATTCCCCCAATTGTCGGGACACAAGCGACATGCCCGCTGGGCGACGAGCGTACGCCAGCGCGCCGCCGAATGCGTCACGATGTGTCGGACCCACAATGTCGCCATCCCGATCGCTGATGACCGCGGGGGGAACGATGACCGACGCCGAACGCCTCCGGCTCACCTGCCATTGCGGCTGGAACACCGAAGGAGACAAGGCCGACGTGGTCCGCGAGACCCAGGAGCACGTGCTGAAGGTGCACTGGGTCGAGGCCGACGAGGAGGACATCCTCGAGATGGCGACGCCGATCTGACCGCCGCTCGCCGATCGGTTCTCAGCGTCGGAACCGCTCGGCGTACGCCGCCAGGACCGCGGCCCCCGACCGGTCGAGGTCGCGGGTGGCGGTCAGCAGCGTGACCCGTCGACGCCCGGCGATGGCGAGCAGATCGGTGACCGCTGCGGCTTGTTCGGTCTGGCGCAGCTCTGCCTGGTAGCGCTTGGCGAACTCCGCGAACCGCTCGGGACGGTGGCCGTAGAACTTCCGCAGCTCCGTGCTCGGAGCGAGGTCCTTGCGCCACTGGTCGATGCGCGCGCCCTCCTTGCGCAGACCGCGCGGCCAGAGCCGATCGACGAGGATCCTGACACCGTCACCGCGGGTCGGCGGATCGTACGCCCGCTTGATCGAGATCTTCTGCGCTCGTGCTGTCATTGCTATGGGCCGGGTCGTCGCGCGCCACCACGATCCTACGACTGGTGCCAGAATGAGGCTGCGCCCGGGGCCGACACGGGCATTCCAACGAAGGCGATCCGTCGAAAGAGGGGGACGATGAGACAGACCATGATCGGGCGGCTGGCCGGGCTGTCCATGGCGACGCTCGTCATCAGCTTGGCGGCGCCGACGGGCGCGGTAGCGGCGGTTCCCCGCCAGGCGAATACCGCATCGGATGTCGGCGTCACGCCGACGCAGATCACGCTCGGGAACGTCGTCACGTTGACCGGACCGATCCCCGGCCTGTTCAAAGGATCGCAGGCTGGCACCGACGCCTACTTCAAGTACATCAACTCGCAGGGCGGCGTGAACAAGCGCAAGCTCGTCATGAAGAGCGCCGACGACGCGCTGAACTGCAACCAGAACCAGACCCAGACGCAGGACCTGATCGGTTCGGTGTTTGCCTTCGTCGGCTCGTTCGCAGTATTCGACAACTGCGGCGCCAAGGTGTTCGCACAGAACCCGACCGTGGCCGACATCCACTATTTGCTCTCGGACGACGCGAACAAAGAGGTCAACGGGTTCAGCCCGCAACCGGCACCGCCGGGCTTCCGAACGGGACCGTACAAGTACTACAAGCAGAAGTATCCCGACGCGGTCACGAAGGTGGGCAGCCTTTTTGCGAGCACGTCTCCCACAACGTGGGCCAATCAGAAGGCGGCAGAGGAGTCGCTCGGTTACAAGATCATCTATGAGCGCGCGGTGGCGCCCACCGAGACCGACTGGACTGCCGACATCATCCGGATGAAGAACCTCGGTGTGCAGTTCTGGGACCTGCGCAATCAGAACGCCTCGTTCATCGCCAAGATGCTCGCACAGGCCGCCCAGCAGAACTTCAAACCGAAAGTCATCATGACAAATAGCGAGTACGACGCCTCGTTCTTCAAGCTGATTGCCGATCCGACGGCGGCGAACGGTGTCCTGACAGACCAACCCTTCGCGATGTTCCTCGGTGAGGATGCGAAGACCGTTCCCGAAGTCAACCTGTTTCTGAAGTGGATGAAGAAGACGAATCCCGACGTCACGCCCGACCTGTTCGCCATGTACAGCTGGGCGTCGGCAGCACTCTTCGTGGAGGCGTTGAAGGCCGCCGGTCCGAATCCGACCCGCGCATCCCTCATCGAGGCGTTGAAGAACATCCACAACTTCGATAACAACGGGATGGTCGCTTCGGCCGACGTCGGGAACAAGAAGCCACCCGGTTGCTGGATGTTGCTGCAGGTGAACAACGGCAAGTTCCAGCGCGTCCTCCCGAAGGGCAAGGGCTACACCTGCAAACCGACCGGCTACTACTACGCGCAGTCGTAGACCCTGCCGGAGCTTCCCCGGTAGGACGCGTCGTTCGCGTCGCGCCCCCCCGGGACCACTTCGAGGAGCGTAGGTAGCCGACCATGGATCAGTTCTTGGCCTACACCGTGGTGGGCATCGTGGCGGGTTGCATCTACGCGATCACCGCGACGGGTCTCGTTGTCACCTACACGACGACGGGGATCTTCAACTTTGCGCACGGCGCAGTCGGCATGCTGTCGGCGTTCGCGTACTGGCAGCTGTCGTCAGACGACGCGGTTGGTCCGCTCTCCCTTCACCTGTCGCAACCGGTCGCCGCGCTGGTGGTGATCTTCGTCCTGGCGCCCTTGTTCGGAGCGGTGATCGAGCGCGTCCTCATGCGACCGATTCGCGGTGCCTCGCTCGACGTCACGCTCACCGTGACGCTGGGTCTCTTACTCCTGCTCCTCGGCCTCGCCGTGGTGTTGTGGGATCCGACACAGCCGCGCATCATCTACCCGTTCTTCCGCGGAGCCAGCGTCACCGTCTTCGGTGTCGTCGTCACCGAGCACCAGCTGGTGGTCATCGCCGCAGCCGCTGCCGTCGCGCTCGGGCTCCGTCTCTTCCTCTATCGCACGCGTACCGGCACCGCGCTGCGAGCCGTCGTGGACAACCCGGACCTCACCGCGCTGGCCGGAGCATCCCCCGCTCGGTTCGGACAGCTCGGATGGGCGATCGGTTCGATGCTGGCAGCCCTCGCCGGTGTGCTCCTTGCCGCGCTCGTCTCACCCTTGGACGCGACGACGCTCACGCTCCTCGTCATCAACGGTTTCGCCGCCGCGATGGTCGGACGGCTGCGCAACCTGCCCCTCACGTTCGCAGGGGGCATCGCACTGGGACTCACGGAGGCCTACCTCGTCGGCTATCTGCCAGTGGGGTCGTTCCTGAGCCAGGTCAAGCCGACGGTCCCGATGGTATTCCTCTTCGTCGTGCTCATCCTCCTGCCGGAGCGTCGCATCTCCGGTCGGACGATCTCGCCGCGACCACCACGCGTGGCCGGCTTCTGGGAATCGGTCGTCGCAGGCGCTGTGCTGGTGGGACTCGCGCTCGTCGTCGGACCCGAGCTCTCGAAGTCGAATCTCCAGACCGCTTCGCACGGCGTGGCGCTCGGACTCGTCATGCTGTCGCTGGTCCTGCTCGTCGGATACGGCGGCCAGGTTTCTTTGTGCCAGATGACATTCGCGGGACTTGGCGCGTTCGCGATGGGGCAGGTCGCGAACGGCGCCTCCTGGTGGGGAGTGATCGCCGCGATCGGGCTCGCGGCGGCGGTCGGCGCGGTCGTGGCGCTCCCCGCGCTTCGGTTGCGAGGTCTCTATCTGGCATTGGCGACGCTCGCGTTCGCGCAGGCCATGGACACAGGGTTCTTCCTGAACGAGCACACCTTCGGTATCAGCGGTTCGCTCGCAATCGGTCGCGTGAGCTTGCCGGGCGTCTCGCTCGACAGCGACGAGTCGTTCCTGGTCTTCCTGTGCGTGGTGTTCGCACTCGTGTCGATCGGCCTGCTCGCGCTTCGGCGCGGAAGCTACGGACGCCGTCTGCGCGCCCTGGCCGACAGTCCGGCCGCGTCGGCGACAGTCGGGATGAACCTGACTGCCACCAAGCTGACGGTGTTCGCGATTTCGGCCGGTCTCGCAGGGCTAGCGGGTGCGCTCTACGGACAACAGCAAGGCCTCGTCGGCGAGCCGGACTTCCAGCTCCTGCTGAGCCTGACGCTGCTGCTACTCGCCGTCGTCTGGGGGATCCGCACGATGACGGGGATGCTGGTCGCAGGTCTGCTCTTCGCGTTCTTCCCGGTGATCCAATCGCACGTCCCCGCGTTGCGCGATCTCGTGTATCTCGGCACCGGCCTCGCCGCGATCGGCATCGGCCGCAATCCCAACGGGGTCTTCGGCGGCAACACACCCCTGCAGCGGCGGCGCGACAAGAAGCAAGCCGAAGCCGCCGCGGCGTCGATCACGGTCGCCGCTTCCGACGAGCCGAGCGAGGCGGTCCGTGCTTCAGGTTGACGGGGTTTCCGTCCGCTTCGGGGGCGTCCAAGCGCTCGACGACATGACGCTCGGGGTGCCGAGCGGAACGGTGACGGGGCTCATCGGACCGAACGGCGCCGGCAAGACCACGCTCTTCAACGTTGTCAACGGGCTCCAACGGCCCAACGCTGGTCGCGTCCGACTCGGGGACCGCGACATCACTCGCCTCTCGACGGCGCAGCGCGCTCGGCGGGGACTGGCTCGGACGTTCCAGCGTCTCGAGGTGTTCGGGTCGATGAGTGCCCGGGAGAACATCCAGGTCGCCGCCGAGTTGCATCGTCGGTGGACCTCCGGCGCCCCTGACCCACGCGCCGCGACGACCGCGATCCTGGAGCAGCTCGGGCTGTCGCCGGTTGCGTCGGTGCAGGCCGACAGGCTGCCGACCGGCATGGCGCGGCTGGTGGAGCTCGGTCGCGCCCTCGCCACCGAGCCGAAGGTGCTCCTTCTCGACGAGCCCGGTTCGGGACTCAACACGACGGAGACCACGGCATTGGGCGACGTGCTGCTCGCGCTGGCGGCGACCGGTATCGGCGTTCTGCTGGTCGAGCACGACATGGAGCTCGCGATGCGCGTCTCGGACGAGCTGTACGTGCTCGAGTTCGGGCGCATCATCGCGACCGGGGCTCCCGCTGCGATCCAAGCCGACCCGGCGGTGCGCCTCGCGTACCTCGGTGCCGAGGCGCATGCGGTGGGTCACCGCACCACCGCGCTCGACCAGGCCGTCCCGGACGACTCGCTCCTCGACGCCGCCGCGACCTCTGTCACCGACAACGGCGAGTCGCCTCTGGCTCCGGCCGTGATCGCGGACGTCACCGCGACCGAGGCGGAACGTACTGCGCCCGCGCCGGCGGCGCCCACCGGCGACGGCGCCGACGGGGACGCGACCACCCGACCGATGCTCGAGCTCGTCGACGTCAAGGCCGGCTACGGCGAGATCGAGATCCTCCACGGTGTCGATCTGCAGGTAGTGCGAGGCACCGTGTTCGCCCTGCTCGGAGCAAACGGCGCCGGGAAGTCCACCGCCTTGAAGGTCGCGTCCGGCCGCCTGCGTCCCGCGACCGGCAGAATCCGCTTCGCGGGCGACGACGTGACCAGATGGCATCCCGAACGACTGACGCGCGCTGGGCTGTGCACCATTCCGGAGGGGCGCGGGGTGTTCCCGAACCTCACCGTCGTCGAGAACCTCCAGATGTGGACGTTCCGCGGACGTCTCCGGCGCCGCGACGTCGAGGAACGCGCCTACGCGCGGTTCCCGATCCTGGGTCTTCGCCGCAAACAGGTGGCAGGGACGCTCTCGGGCGGCGAACAGCAAATGCTCGCCATGTCGCGTGCGCTCTCGACGGAGCCGAAGCTGTTGCTGCTCGACGAGATCTCGATGGGACTCGCGCCCCTGGTCGTCGCCGAGCTCTACGAGATTGTGGCGGGCCTCGCGGCCGAGGGCTTGACGATCGTCGTTGTCGAGCAGTCCGCGCGCACCGCGCTCGGCGTGGCCGATCGTGCTGCCGTGATGGCCAACGGGCGCATCGCAGTCGCCGGAACCCCGGACGTCATCGCCGACTCGGTGCTCGACGTCTACCTCGCCGGCGGCCACTCCACCTGAGCGGACGTGCGACGCGTCCAGCTCGGTTCACAGAGGCAACCACCCCCGAGGAACTCAGGGCGCGGGCGGGTTTCCATCTCGGCGACCGCCCGCGGGCAGGGCTTCTCGAGGTGTGCGTGACCCGCGGCTGTCCTGACCATTCGCGCCCATCAGCGCGAGGAGCTCGGATCCATCGATGGTCTCGTGCTCGAGGAGGGCGTCGACGACCCGGTCGAACTGCTCGCGGTGCGCGCGCAGCAACTCGGTGGCGCGCTGCTCAGCCGCGCGCAGTAGGCGCGCGACCTCTTCGTCGATGACCTGCTGCGTAGCTTCCGCGTATGGTGCACGCCCGAAGCCATCGGGGCTGAGCGAGTTCGGAGTGCTGTTGGCGAAGCCGAGCGGGCCCAGCCGGCTGGAGAGCCCCCAGTCACGGACCATCTTCGTCGCGAGGTCGGTGGCGCCGGCAAGGTCGTTCGCCGCGCCAGTGGACGCCTCCCCGATCACGAGTACCTCCGCCGCCCGACCCCCGAGCCGTACTGCGAGGGAGTCGCGCAAGTAGCTCTCCGGATAGAGATGCCGTTCGTCCTCGGGGAGCTGTTGCGTCACACCGAGAGCCTGGCCGGCGGGGAGGATCGTCACCTTTGCGACCGGATCGGCGTGCTCGGACAGCGCGGCGACAACCGCGTGGCCGGACTCGTGGACCGCGACGCTGTTCTTCTCGTCGGGCAGAAGCGCGTTGATCGCGTCGCGGCGTCCGAGCAGGAGTCGATCCCGGGCACGGTCGAAATCTTCGGCGTTGATGGTGTCGCGGTTGGAGCGCACGGCGTTGATCGCGGCCTCGTTCACGAGATTGGCGAGGTCGGCACCCGAGAAACCCGGCGTACCACGCGCGACGACGTCGAGGTCGACGTCGGGCGCGACCTTCTTGTCCTGGGAATGCACCCGCAGGATCGCGGTCCGCTCGGCCTGATTGGGTAACGGGATCTCGACGGTGCGATCGAAGCGGCCCGGGCGCAGCAACGCCGGGTCGAGCGTCTCCACACGGTTCGTTGCTGCGATCACGACCACCCCAGTTGCCGGATCGAATCCGTCCATCTCCGCCAGCAACTGATTGAGCGTCTGCTCGCGTTCATCGTTCGTGACGATCGAGCCACCTCGGCGTCCACCGATCGCGTCGATCTCGTCGATGAAGATGATCGACGGCGCTCGCTTCCTCGCATCCGCGAACAGGTCACGTACCCGCGACGCACCCACCCCGACGAACAACTCGACGAAACTCGAGCCCGTCAGCGCAAGGAAGGGCACCTCGGCCTCTCCCGCGACCGCCCGGGCCATGAGCGTCTTCCCCGTCCCGGGCGGTCCGACCAACAACACGCCCTTCGGGCCCACGGCGCCGGCCTTCTCGTAGCGTGCCGGATGCTTCAAGAAGTCGACGACCTCCTGCACCTCGGCCTTCGCACCGTCGTACCCGGCGACGTCGCGGAAGCGCGTCACCGGACGATCCTCGTCGTAGAGCCTCGCCCTCGAACCGCCGAAGCCCATGATCCCGCCGGTCAGTTGCTTGCGGGCCCGGCGCCCCAACCAGACGAAGAGGCCGACGAAGAACAACAGCGGCAGCAGGCTGAGCAGGATCGAGAGCACCGAGGTGCCCGGCGGGCCCTTCCCCTTCACTTGCACGTCATGCTGCGCAAGCAACGGTGCGAGGCGATTGTCACGCAGCGCAGTCGGAATTTGCGACTTGTAGTCGTCGCCGTTCTTGAGTCGGCCGGTCACCTTCCCGTTCGTGTCGATCGTCGCGCTGCGAACCTTGTCGGCCCTGACCGCGCTGACGAACTGTGTGTAGTCGTAACTGTGGTTCGGCCTGCTCGTGCCCATACTCGGAGGGAACAGCAGCAGCACCGTGAGAAGGACGCCGAGCAGCACGAGAACGATCCGCCAGCGCGGCGGCGGAGGCGGGGCCGGAGGCCGTGGTCGGTCGTCCGGGGGCGGGGTCTTCGCGGGACTCGAGCGATGCTCACGGAATGCGATCATCCGGGCCTCCCGAACGCATCGTCGTACTTCCCGAAGTTGTCGACTTCAGCGTATGCACCCGCGCCACCATTTGTCCCGGTCAGCCAGTATCGGCAACCCGCCGCAGCCCCACGATCCACCCGCCTCGAGGGGCTACCGTGCCGCCGATCCTCGTCGGGTGCAGGTCAGGTGCAGTGGTGTCCCGCTCCGTGGATTTCACCGATGGCGGGTTCCTGCTCGCGGTTCGGGCATTGAGACACGACCCGAAAGGAGCGACGATGACCACGCCCACAGGGTCCGACCGCCCCGTCAGCTCGGAGCGACTGGTTGAGGCCGTGCACGGCCAGCTGTTTGTCACCGATCACGGTCGAGACGAGCCCGCGATCGTGGCGATGCACGGGTTCCCCGACGACCACCGCATCTACGACCGGCTCGTTCCCCTGCTCCAGCCGGCCCGCGTCGTCACGTTCGATTGGCATGGATACGGACGCTCCGGGCGGAGCGAGTCCGCGTCGTTCGCCTGGCAGGACCATCAAGACCAGATCACGGCCGTGCTCGACACGCTCGAGCTCGAACGCGTCGTGCTCGTCGTGCACGATGCCTCCGGGCCCGATGGCGTCGACTACGCACTCGGTGCACCGGACCGGATCAGCCAACTGGTCCTTCTCAACACCTATTACGGGCACGCGCCCGCGTTGCACTTCCCGGAGATGATCCGCCTCTTCGCCGACGATGAGGTCGCGCCACTCGCCGACGCGATGATGCGAGACGAAAACCAGCGGCTCTGGCTGCTCCAATACACCGCATCGGCCTTCGGAGGCGACCCGCTCGATCCCAACAGCGTCGGCACTGTGTCCGTGCTCCCGCAGTTCTTCGGCGACGGATTGCAATCCGACGCCCGCGCGGCGATCAGAGCATGGACGCGATCCCTGTTCCCCTCCTTGGATCAGCAGGACTCGATCATCGCCCAAGAGCGACTCGCATCGCTCAACATGCCCGTGACGCTGATCTTCGGTGCACGCGACGCATACCTCTCACCTGAGCTCGCCAACCACCTCGCCCAACTGTTCGGTCGTGCCGAAGTCCGGCTCGTCGACGACGCGTCGCACTGGCCTCAGTGGGACCAACCCGAGACGGTTGCGCGCCTGATGAGCCAAGTCCTCGAATGAATGGTCCCCAGTCACCACCGCGCGGCCTGCGAAACACGCGGCAGGACGTGCGGAACCTGTCGTCGACCGGGTCATCCCTTCGCACGACCGCGGTCACCGAACTCCGACGCGGGTAGCTGACGTCAATGAACGCGAACGGGCGCCGGCTCCTGGCGCGCATCGGTCCCTCACCGTCTCGTCGCTAGATTCTGCGGTTCGTCAATCGCGCGCGACCGGGCCCGGAGTGCGCGCCGGTACGAAGGCCTTGGTCGGCGACGAGCCGGTGCAAGCGGGCGAGGAGCTGCTCGCGTCGGCGGGCTCGCCGCCTATGTGAGCACCAAGTTCGGTGTCGAAGGCCTCACCCGCGTCGCCGCGCTCGACTATGCCGAACTCGGCGTGCGGGTCAACGC
>JBKPCV010000184.1:0-7067 GCA_046727575.1 Actinomycetota bacterium | reverse complement strand
GGAGTTCGCGGCCAGTACGGTGTATGCGGTCGCCGAAGCGCCCGACGACCGCGACCTCCCGGTCGACGCCTTCCCGCTCGAAGGCTGAGATTCCCGCGCCTGTTACGCACGCGCAGCCCGCGCGACTTCTTCCGTTCACACGACGGCCGTATCGTTGGTACCAGCCCCCAGCCCCCCAGGAGGCTTCCATGACGGTGTTGACGACCGTGAAGCCAGGTGAGAAGAGGCGCTTCCGTCGCCGCTCGATACAGCCCACCGCTCCACCCCTGCCCGCCCGTCCCGTCGCCCATCCGTTCGCCCACGCCGAGCCGTCGGTACCCGCGCGGTGCCCGGCGTGCGAGCTCCGCGAATACCTCGAAGCCTGAACGACAGCTAGCGGCGCAACGGTTCGGTCACGTCGACGCCTGAGTCTGCTCCAGCCAGTCGTCGAGCGACGCGTCCTCCCAATCGGGCGGTCCGTAGACCGTCCGCGGGAGCGGCGTCATGACGTGGGCGTCGCCACCGGTCACATACTCGGCCGACCGACGGTCCCATCTCACGAGCCGCTCATCGGTCTCACCTTCGTTGCACAGCCCACGCGTGCTGTCGCGGTTCTGGTGCAGCCGCACGTGCGCCGGGATGTCGGTCGCCCACACCATGACGACCTCGTGCTGGTTCGAGAGCACCTCGTAGATCCCCGTCGGCTCGTGCCCGTAGTCGCGCATGAGCGGCACCCGCTCGTCGACCACGGCCGCGAGGAACTCGAGCTGCGTGCCCGGCCGCACGGTGAGGATCTCGTTGACGAAGAGCGTGCCGCGGACGCCCCGCGACATGAGCTCGTCGGTGGTGGGACTCCCTGGCACACCTCCGCACAAGCGATCGAATCCGCCGCTGCGCCACTGCGCGGCCTCGTCCCACCAGTCGCCGTAGAACGCCTTGCGGCGTTTCAGGTTCATGCGGTCGACGTTCGATGCCCAGCCCATCCAACCCTTCGAACCGACGTCCCAGATGTTGACGACCTGCGGCCACCGTCCTCCACCCGCGGCGCACACAGAGAAGGAACCCTGCAAGCTGAACATCTCGGGCATACGCAGCACCGGATCCTGCCAGAGGTGCTCCATGTAGGCGTACTGCCCCTGCCCGATCACATCGACAACTTCATAGAGATACAGATTGCGCGTCGACATCTGACCGAACTTCCTTTCTGACATCGATGCCCGCAACGCCCACTGTTGGGCGTGCGTACGGGAACTCGAGCGTCAGCTCCGCCGCTGTTCGCGCATCGGCGCGAGCAGCTGCGCGAGCTCGCTGGGGCGCGTGACGCCTGGGACGTCGCCCTGGACCCACGACGGTTTCGGGGGCGCGTCGGTGCGCGCCCACTCGGGCGATGCCGGCCAGTGCTTGCGGGTCATGCGATCAGCCGGCTCGTGCACGCCCATCTTGTCGCACGCAAGCGCGTACGCCTTGGCGGTACGGCGCGCGCCGCTCAGGTCCCAGAAGTCCTCCTCGGCGAGCCACTTCCCGTCGCCCGCGTACCAGAGCGTGGAGAGTCCCGGGAAGTCGAAGTAGGGCGGCCCATCGGGGTCGGGGTTGTCACGCCGGTTCTGCATGTGGAAGCAGACCTTCTCGTTCTCGATGGTGTACCAGTCGAGAACGGTGTAGATCTCCGGTACGCCACCCATCGACGCCGCGATCCACACCTTCATCTCGTCCTTGCCGTAGAGCGGGCCCCAGAAGTGGTCGCAGTAGTACACGTCGTCGGTGTACAGCTCGACCCAGGCCTGCCAGTCCTCCCCGACCGGCCCGGTCGCGTACCAGTGCGCAAAGGCCTGCTCGACTTCGTCACGCGGAAACGTGGTCACGACGCATGAGCGTAACCCGGCTCGCTATCGTTCGCTCGTGCGAGCGGTGCGGTGCTCGGGGGACGGTGGCGTCGCCGTCGTCGAGGTGGACGCGACCGCGCCGTCGTACGCGTCCGATCCGGTGCACGTGCAGGTCACGTCGGCGAGCATCTGCGGCTCCGACCTGAAGATGCTGGCGTGGAATCTGCCGGTGACGTTGGGGCACGAGTTCGCCGGACAGCTCGGCGACGGCACGCTGGTCGCGGTGCAGCCGAACGCACCCTGCGGTGCGTGCGCCCTGTGCCGGTCGGGGTGCGACCACCTGTGTCCCGCGACCGGCGACCGCGTGCTCGGGGTCTTCAGCGACGGAGGACTCGCCGACGAGGTCATCGTCGACCGCCGCGATCTCGTCGTGCTCCCGCCCGAGGTGGCCGCCGACGTCGGCGCGCTCGTCGAGCCGACCGCGGTGGCGCTGCACGCCGCGCACCGCGCCGGGCTCCACGACGACGCGCCCCCCGATCGCGTGCTCGTGATCGGCGCGGGGAGCATCGGGCTCACGCTCGTCACCATCGCTCGCCACCACGGTGCCACCGTCGACCTCGTCGCTCGTCATCCCGCGCAGCTCGAAGCGGGCGAGCGTCTCGGTGCCGGCTTCACGATCGTCGACGAGTACGACGTCGTCGTCGACGCCGCCGGCACGCAGTCGTCGCTCGACGCTGCCATCGAGCGTGTCCGGCCGGGCGGCACAGTCGTCGTGCCGGGAACCTGGTTCGACCCGGTGCAGGTCGGCACCCAAATGCTGATGAAGGAAGTGCACCTCGCGCCGTCCTACACGTACGGGCACCACCACGGCGTCCGTGAATTCGACGAAGCGGTCGAGATCCTGGCCGCGCACCCAGAACTCTCCGACACGATCGTCACGCACCGGTTCCCCCTCGACGACGCGCCCGAAGCGTTCCGCGTCGCAGGCGAGCGCGCGGCGGGCGCGATCAAGGTGGTGATCGAACCATGAGTGAGCGTCGCGAGCCGGGTATCCCGGCGAGCAGCGAGCGGACCCCGAGCGGGTCGGCGGCGAAGCCGCCGAGAGCGGAGAGCATGAGTGCAATGCGGATCGGTGATCTCGAAGTGCTGTCGCTCTACGACGGGTCCGCGACCGTCCCGGCCACGGGCGCGTACCGGATGGGACCCCCGGGGTTGAAGGGCGGCGACGCAGCCGACTGGGTGCCGCACCAGGACCTCCTCGACGACGGGATGTTCGAAATCGTCTTCGGCGGCTTCCTCATCCGCGGCGTCGGTGAGCGCGTGCTGCTCGTGGACGGTGGCGTCGGCGCGGAACCCGACCCGCAGTACGGCCTGTCGGGAGGAGCGCTGCTCGGGAGCCTGGCCGCGGTCGGCGTCGCCCCCGACGACGTGACCGACGTGCTCTTCACGCATCTGCACTTCGACCACATCGGCTGGGCGTCGGCCGACGGCGTGCCGGTGTTCCCGCGCGCGACGTACCGCTGCGACCGCCGCGACTGGGAGCACTTCGTGGGTTCCGACGAGTTCGCGACCGCGCGACTCGGCCCGGTGGAAGAGCGGTTCGAGGCATGGGACGGGGACATCTCGATCGCGCCGGGCGTCGATACGCGTCTGTGCGCCGGTCATACTCCCGGGAGCGCGCTGATCGTCTTGTCATCGGGCGCCGAGCGCGCAATGTTGCTCGGCGACGTCGTGCACTGTGCGGTCGAGCTGCTCGACGACGAGTGGGGCGGCATCGCCGACGTCGACCCCGCGATGGCCCAGCGTGCGCGCAACGCCCTGGCGCGCGAGCTCGAGGGGACCGACGTGCCGGTCGCCGCCGCGCACTTCCCGGGGTTGAAGTTCGGGCGTGTCCTGCCCGGCGAGGGCCGCCGCCAGTGGGTCTTCAACTGACGACTGGGGGTTTGCGATGGGACGGCTCGACGGGAAGGTCGCGATCGTCACCGGCGCGGCACGCGGAACGGGCGCCGAGATTGCGCGTCTGTTCGATTCCGAAGGTGCATCCACCACGCTCGTCGACGTGCTCGACGACCGCGGCGAAGCGGTTGCGAAGAAGCTCGGCGATTGCGCGCGCTACCGCCACCTTGATGTCACCAGCGAGCGCGAGTGGCGGGAGACGGTCGACGAGATCCGCAAGCGTGAGGGCCACATCGACGTCCTCGTGAACAACGCGGCGGTGTTGCACCTCGCCACGATCGACATGACGACGGTCGACGCGTGGGAACGAGTGCTCCGCGTGAACTGCCTCGGCCCGTTTCTCGGCGTTCGGACCGTCCTCCCGGCGATGCGCGCGAGCGGCGGCGGCTCGATCGTCAACATCGGTTCGATCGATTCGGTCACCGGCACTTCGCTCACGTCTGCGTACACCACGTCGAAGTTCGGCCTCCGGGGCTTCACCAAGGTCATCGCGCTCGAGAACAAGCGCTTCGGCATCCGCGCCAACGTTGTGTGCCCGGCCGCCGGCAATCCGGAGATGCACCCGCCCATCGTCGGCTGGGAGGAGACGCAGCGGAGCCCTGGCCCGACGGCCGGGAGGACGGAGCGGAGTCGACCAGATCAGGAAGACCTGCAGCGCCCGACGTACGAGGATCCGGAGCGCGTAAACCGCGGCCCGTCCGCCGTCGCGCCCGCAGTGCTGTACTTCGCGTCCGACGAGTCGCGCTTGTGCAACGGGACGGAACTGGTGCTCGACGGTGCCGGCAGTGCCGGCATCCACGTCGAGCTGCCCGACCGTCTCTACGTGACCTTGGAGGCCTGATGACCAACGAGATCGTTCTGGTCGAAGTCGTGGAGCGCGTGGCAACGGTCACGCTGAACCGTCCCGAGGCGCGCAACGCGCTCAACGCGGAGCTTCTCGACACGATCCGCGAGCGGCTCCGCGAGTGTGACGCGTCCGAAGATGTCGACGTGATGGTCCTGACCGGCGCGGATCCGGCCTTCTGCGCAGGCCTCGACCTCGAGTACCTCGCCGGTCGTATGCAGCGCGAGTCCGACGGGACGCCGGTGGTGTTCCCGGATCACCCCGTCCCTGCCCACGGCAAACCGATCATCGGTGCGATCAATGGTGCCGCGGTCACGGGCGGGCTCGAGCTTGCGCTCGGATGCGACTTCCTCGTCGCGTCCGAGAACGCGCGCTTCGCGGACACGCACGCACGCGTCGGGGTGGTGCCCGGATGGCGCCTCACGGTCGAGCTGCCGGAGGCCATCGGCTATCGGCGCGCCAAGGAGATGAGCACCACCGGCAACTTCGTCGATGCGCAGACCGCACTCGAGTGGGGGCTGGTGAACCACGTCGTGCCGCACCAGGAGCTGTTGCCGTTCTGCCGGAAACTCGGCGCCGACATCGTGTCGAACGACGCCGCGACTGCGCGCGCGATCCTCACGACCTACAACGACGAGCGGGAGACCGTCGACGGGCCGAGGGCCGCGATTGAGCTGGAACGGTTCCGTGAATGGCACGAATCCGGCAAGGGCGTCGACGCCGACATCGAGCACCGTCGCGACGCGGTGATGGCGCGTGGCCGAGAACAGGCCCGCTGACGACCACTCGCGGACGGGGTAGATTCGCCCGCATGGCTGACGCAGATCACGACCACATCATCGACACCGGCAAGGGTGAGTTCTCGCTCTCCGAGCTCGGTCACCTCATGCCCGGCATGGCAGAGATCATGCCGCTCGTCGGCGGCCGGATCTGGAAGTGCTATTACGCGGGCAAGGCGCACAACAAGCCGCTGGCGCGTTTCCAGTTGAGCGAAGCCGTCAACCTGATGGAGAAGGGCGCGTTCCTGCGGCCGAAGTATGCCGAGAACATGGAGAAGTTCATCAACGAGGAACTCGCCGCAGTGCAGAAGTCGATCGAGTCGGAAGACTGGGACGGCTTCGAGACGGCCTTCGAGGCCATGGTCGGTGCCGCCAACGCGTACCACGAGGTGTACGACAAGGAGTTCCTGCGCTGGAAGGTCCCGTCGGAGCCGCCGCCCGACCTCGACTTCACCCCGCGCGCCTAGCGGCCCGCTCCGCGCCTGGTGGATGCCTGGAGCCCCGAGCAGTACCACCGGTTCCGCAACGAACGATCGCAGCCGTTCTTCGATCTTTTGGCGTTGGTCGAGCGCGACCCGAGCACGCCGCGGGTCGCTGATCTGGGTTGTGGGACCGGCGAGCTGACCGCCGAGGCGCACGCCGCGCTCGCAGCGCGAGAGACCGTCGGTGTCGACAACTCGGAGGCGATGCTGGCGGAGGCCGCGAAGCTGGATGTCGACGGGCTCTCGTTCCGTGCCGGTGACCTCGCATCGTTCACCGACCCTGAGCCCTTCGACGTCATCGTGTCGAATGCAGCGTTGCACTGGGCTCCCGATCATGAGGCCGTCCTCGCTCGCTGGCGCGATTCGCTGACTGACGACGGGCAGCTCGCGGTGCAGATGCCCACGAACGCCGACCACCCGTCGCACGTCGTCGCGCGCACCGTCGCCGAGGAGGAGCCGTTCGCAAGCGCGTTCGACGGCGAACCGCCGGTGGATCCCGTGCTCCGGGTCAAGCGACCCGAGGAGTACGCGGTGCTGCTCGACGACCTCGGGTTCCCACGCCAACACGTGCGCGTCCAGGTGTACCCGGCGCGCCTCCCATCGACCGCCGAGGTCGTCGAGTGGGTGAAGGGCACCAACCTGACGCGCTTCGAGCGACGCCTCTCACCCGGGCTCTACGCCGAGTTCCTCAGCCGTTACCGCGCGCGCTTGCTCGACGTTGTCGGCGACCACCGCCCGTACTTCTACGCGTTCAAGCGCATCCTCTTCTGGGCCCGGAAGTCCTGACCCCTCCTCCACGGCCCTCCACACAACTTGCGTCAGTAATGGGCGCTATACGCCCTTTACTGACGCAAGTTCGCTCGCGTGTCGCTCACAGGTTGATCTGCTCGCCGGGTTCGGCGCCTTCCTGGATCGGCAGCTCGGCGAACGCGGCCGGCGGTTCGCGCCACGGGTCCCGGAGGCGGCCGGCGCGCGCGTCCTGGATCGCGCGCCACACGCGCTCCGGGGTGGCCGGCATGTCGAGGTGACGAACGCCGAGGTGGCTGAGCGCGTCGACGACCGCGTTCTGCACCGCGGGCGTCGAACCGACGGTCGCCGACTCGCCGATGCCCTTCGCGCCGAGCGGGTTGAGCGGCGACGGCGTCTCAGTGTGCGACGCCTCGAACGACGGGAACTCGGCCGCGCTCGGCATCGCGTAGTCGGC
>JBKPCV010000183.1:0-6892 GCA_046727575.1 Actinomycetota bacterium | reverse complement strand
CCCTGAGTCGCGGCGGGCGGGTCGCGGAGCGGGACACCGCTTTCGCTGTTCAGCGGCGCTCTGGTTCCGGCCGAGCCCCTGCAGGTTTCCGCCTGCGGCGAAAACCTGTCCCTCCGGGACGGGTCTCGCCCGGCGAGCGCCACCGCTTCACAGCGAGCGGAATCCCGCTCCGCGACGCGGTGACACGGCGACTCGCCACATGAGCCGCGCCTGCCTCGGACCGGAAGCTCAGCGACTCTGCGCACAATTGTGAGATCGAGATGCTTGCTTGCCTGCTGGACTCGCGCGATGGATCTTGTTGTGCGAGTCGATGACGTCGACCTCGAACAGAAGGCGGTCGTCGGTCGGCTCCTCGAGTTCAACGCCTATGAGTTCTCGAGGTTCGACGGCGCCGATGTGGAGAGCGATGGCACCTTCGGATGCCGCTATCTCGACGACTACTGGGCTGACGCGGAACGTCACGCCCTCTTGATGAGAGCGGACGATGCAATCGCGGGCGTTGCACTCGTCCGTGTCGCGGAGATTCGCACGATCGCCGAGTTCCTCGTACTGCCGAAGTACCGACGACGGCATGTCGGTATTGCGGCAGCTCGGATCATCTTCCGTATGTTTCCCGGCGCTTGGGAGGTACACGAAGTCAGCGGCAACGAAGAAGCAGTCACGTTCTGGCGTCGCGCGATCCCGGTCGAGTTCACCGAGACCACCGACGAGACTGGCACCACGCAACGCTTCAGAGTGTCGAACTGAGCCGCCCGCCCGGTCCAAAAGAGGGTCCGGCCCTGCCGGCGATCGAGCTGCGTCGCGGAGCGGTGTCCCGCTCCCCGACCCGTCCGCCGCGACTGTGAGTAAGGATGCCCCGCGTCCGAACAGGCGAGAAGCTGCGCCGTAGCATCGTGTGCCGGCCTATGGGCGCGCTCGCGGCGAATGTCACCAGCAACTTCTATCTCCTCACGGCGTTCGGGGGCGGCGTGATCTCGTTCCTCTCGCCGTGTGTGCTGCCGATGGTGCCCGGATACCTCAGCCTCGTCACCGGGTTGTCGGTCGGGGAGATCCGCGAGGGCCAGCCGCACTACCTGAAGCGCATCGCGATCAACACTGGCATGTTCGTGCTCGGGTTCACGGCCGTGTTCGTGCTGCTCGGGCTCCTCACCACGGCCGTCGGGAGCGCGCTCTTCCGCAATCAGGAGACGCTCACGCGCATCTCGGGTGGTCTCGTGCTGCTGATGGCCTGCTATCTCGCTGGCTCGCAGCTGCTCACGACCCCTCGCCTCTACCAGGATCTGCGGTTCAAGCCGCACCTCGAGCGCTTCGGGCCGGTGGCGGCTCCCGTCGCCGGCGCAGCGTTCGGGCTCGGTTGGCAACCGTGCATCGGGCCGGTGCTCGGCGCAGTCCTCGGGTTCGCGGCCATCGGACAGGACATCGCGCGTGCGACGCTGCTCCTCGTCGCGTATTCGCTCGGTCTCGGGCTCGCGTTCCTCGCTGTCGGGCTCGCGATGGGCAAGCTCACGCGCGCGCTCGGTTGGTTCAAGCGTCACTCGCGTGCCATCACGCTGGTATCGGCCGGCATCCTCGCGATCTTCGGGATCATCCTCCTCACCGATCAGCTGCAGCCGGTGACCGCGCGCGTCATCGACACGCTGCGCGACAACGGCTTCAGCTGGCTGGTCGACCTGGGTTGATCGCGCGTCTACTCGCTCAAGTCCCAGCGCGTCGGGGAGCCCGTGAAGTCGCTCCCGGTCACACCGAACGCCCGCGTGGGCTCGACTCGGAAGACGCCGTTGATCCGCGGGTCGTAGAAGTCGGCCGAATAGCTCGTCTCGTACTTGGCGTTCACAGCATCGTTGAAGCCCGCGATCGTGTCGTAATCCGTGACGCGTGCGGCGACGCCTTCCACGACGACCGGGTTGCGGGCGTCGTCGGTGGTGAGCACGCAACGGGAGTCACGCGCGAGGTTCTGCGCCTTGCGGGAGCGCAGGCCACAGCTGAACCACATCGCGTCGTTCCACCAGACGCCCCACACCGGCATGACATGCGGACGGCCGTCCGGCCACGTCGTGGCCAACCAGTAGTCGTGTGAGGCCGTCAGCCGCTCGATCGCCCACGACCACGGCAGCAGCCCGAGGCCCTCGTCGGCGCGTTGCACGCCGTATCCCGGCATGTACGGACGTTGCGCGCTCGGACCGGTCACGTGCTAGCCACCGACAGCTCCGCGCCCTGTTCGAGCCCTGCCACGAGGAGCACGACCGGCCGCCTTCGCATCGTGTGAGAGTAGAGGAGTGGAAATAGGCTCGTCGTCGATGGACACCACCGTGGTCGACGTCGACACGTCGCGCGACCGGGTCGTCGACCTGACCGGTCGCGTACGGGCGTTCTGCTCCGGCAAGGGCGACGGCCTCTGCAACGTGTTCGCCCCGCACGCGACCGCCGGAGTCGCGCTCATCGAGACCGGCGCGCGTTCCGACGACGACCTCGTGGACACGCTCGAGCGGCTGTTGCCGCGCGACGACCGGTACCGGCATGCCCACGGATCGCCGGGGCACGGCGCCGACCATCTCCTGCCCGCGCTCGTCGCGCCCAGCATCGTGGTACCCGTGCAGCAGGGCGAGCCGCTGCTGGGCACCTGGCAGAGCGTGGTGCTCGTCGACCTCAACCGCGACAATCCGCGCCGCCACGTGCGCCTCAGCTTCCTGGCCGGCGGCTGATGCAGCCTCGCGAGCCGTACCTGTCGTCGCGACTGCAGGGGTTCGGCACGACGATCTTCGCGGAGATGTCGGCGCTCGCGGTGCAGACGGGGTCGGTCAACCTCGGGCAGGGGTTTCCGGACACCGACGGACCGCAGCCGGTGCTCGACGCCGCCATCGAGGCCATCCGAGCCGGCCACAACCAGTACCCGCCTGGTCCGGGGATCCCGCAGCTGCGCACCGCGATTTCGTCGCACCAACGCCGCTGGTACGGGCTCGACTATGACGCCGACCGCGACGTGCTCGTCACCGCGGGCGCGACGGAGGCGATCGCGTCGGCGCTCCTCGCGCTCTGCGAGCCCGGAGACGAGGTGGTGACGTTCGAGCCGTACTACGACTCCTATGCCGCGTGCATCGCCATGGCAGGTGCCGAGCGACGGGTGGTGCAGCTGCAGCCACCCGACTATTCGTTCGACGTCGATGCGCTCGCCGCCGCCGTCTCACCACGGACGCGGCTGGTGTTGCTGAATTCTCCGCATAATCCCACGGGCAAGGTCTTCTCGCGCGAGGAGCTCGACGCCGTCGCCGCGCTCTGCGTCGAGCACGACGTGCTCGCAGTGACCGACGAGGTCTACGAGCACCTTGTCTTCGACGGCACGCACGTGCCGCTGGCGACGCTCCCCGGGATGCGTGACCGCACCGTCACGATCTCGTCGGGCGGCAAGACGTTCTCGTGCACGGGGTGGAAGGTCGGCTGGGTGTGCGCGACGCCGGCGCTGGTTACCGCGGTGCGCACCGCGAAGCAGTTCCTCACCTACGTGAACGCGGGCCCGCTCCAGTACGGCATCGCCGTCGGGCTCGGTCTCCCGGAAGCGACGTTCCACGCACTCGCGGCGGATCTCCGGGAGAAGCGAGATCGCCTGTCGCGCGGGTTGGCCGACGCGGGCCTCACGGTGTTCCCGTCGCACGGCACCTACTTCGTGACGACCGACATTCGGGCACTGGGCGAGCACGACGGCCTCGCGTTCTGCCGGTCGCTCCCCGAGCGGTGTGGTGTGGTCGCGGTACCGAACGTGGTGTTCTACGACGATCGGCGGGCGGGGAACCCGCTCGTGCGGTTCGCGTTCTGCAAGCGCCTCGACGTCATCGACGAAGCGGTGGCGCGTCTGAAGGCGTTACACCGGTGAAAGTCGCCGCCGTGCAACACGACATTGTTTGGGAAGACCCACCCGCGAACTTCGCGCGGCTCAAGCCGATGATCGAACGTGCAGCGACCGACGACGCGCGGCTCGTCGTGCTCACGGAGATGTGCACGACCGGCTTCTCGATGGACACCGACCGGATCGCCGAGCCGTTCGACGGGCCGAGCGCGCGCTTCCTCCAGGAGCAGGCGCGTGTGTACGGCGTCTGGGTCTGCGGGTCCGTCCCGGAGCGACCGCCGGGCAGCGACAAGCCCGCCAACTGCCTCGTGCTGGCGGGACCGAACGGCGCCGTATACCGGTACCGCAAGATCCACCCGTTCACGTATTCCGGTGAAGACGAGCGCTACAGCGCGGGCGACGAGTTCGTCACCGTCGCGGTCGAGGGCGTCCGCCTCAGCCTCTTCGTCTGTTACGACCTCCGGTTTGCCGACGAGTTCTGGGCGCGCGCAGAGCAGACCGACTGTTATGTGGTCCCGGCGAACTGGCCGGAGCAACGGCGTGACCACTGGCGCACGTTGCTACGGGCGCGGGCGATCGAGAACCTGGCCTACGTCGTCGGTGCGAACCGGGTGGGCAGCGGGGGCGGAGTCAACTTCGTCGGCGACAGCGCGATCATCGGACCGTTCGGCGAAGACCTCGCCGACGGCGCGAACGCGGGAGAGACGTTGCTCGTCGCGGACGTCGATCCGGCGGTCGTGCAGAAGACGCGCGCGCGGTACCCGTTCCTGGTGGACCGGCGGAGCTGACGAACCGCGCTACCTTCCCGCTCTCGGCAGCTTCGCTGCCGGGCCGCTTGGCTCTACGCCGGGATGCCGTCGAACCACGGCTGTCTCGCCGGGTACCCGTAATCCGACTGGATCCGGTCCGAGAACCTGGGGTCGACGACCTTGAATGGGTCATTGAGGAGCGCGAGCGACGCGTGCTCCTCGCTCTCGCCGCACACCGCGCTCGGCTTGGCGAGCGATCTGATCCGGAGCGCGGTGTCGTAGCCGGGATCGAGATCCGCTTTGCCGGGACGCAGCGCGAACCCGATGTTGTTGGCGTTCCGGTCCCGCTTGGTCAGCCACCAGCCGCTACCGCCCGTGCCCTCGGCCGGCGCGCCGAGGAAGCGCCATTCGATGAAGCGCAGGATCGAGGTGTGGTCGTAGACGCGATGGTCGACGAAGCCCCGCCGTGCGTGCGGCGACACGAGGAGCGTGGCGACCCGGAAACCGGCCTGACCGAAGTTGTCCTCGTCGTTGGTACTGGCGCGGCTGTCGGGGAGGATCGGCGGCGGGACGTGGTCGAAGAAGCCACCCCACTCGTCGTAGGTCACGAAGAGCGCGGTGCGCTCCCACTGCGGTGAGCGCGCGAGGGCGTCGACGATGGCGGCGATGTAGCGCTGACCGGCGCGGATGTCACCCCGCGGATGATCGTCAGTGCGCAGATCAGTAGTGAAACTCGGTTCGACCATCGCGACATTCGGCAGGTTCCCCGTCGCCGCGTCATCGAGGAACTGGTCGACGCCGCTGACGCGGTCCGTCATGCGCTCGCCCCACAGCAGCAACAGCGGCAGGTCGTAGAAGTAGTAGCGCGCGGAGACGTTCTCGCGCTGGAGCAGATCCCAGATCGTCGGCGCCTTGAACACCCCGATGACGAGCGGGCCGGGATCCTGCTTGCGGCCCTCCGACTGAGCGCTGTGCACGTACTGACGGTTCGGGAACGTCGGTCCGAGCAGCGACGCGTGATAGTTGTCGAACACCGTGAAGCGCTTGGCGAGGATCCCCGAGATCGGCATCTCCTTCTCGGTGTGGTACGACACCGCGAACCGGTCATTGCCCGTACCGCTCGCGAGGAAGCCCGCGTCGCGCTGACGTCGCCCGTTGTCCCAGCTGTGGCCCGGGCCCTCGTGACCGCAGCCGCGGAACCCGTTGCCACCGGGCAATGTGTAGATCGTGCCTGTGGGCACCATGTGTCCATTGGGATCGCGATAGCGGAGATTGGTGCGCGCGTTGATCGAGAACCGCGTGCCGTAGCGCTGCTTGCCAGCTTCGAGATACGCCTCGTTGCCCCCGAGCCACCCGATCATGTGGTCGAACGAGCGGTTTTCCAGCATCAGCACGACGACGGTGTCGACCGGACACTCTCGTGCAGGGTTGTCGAGCACGGTGGTCGCGGTTGCTCGGCGGCGTCGTGTCGCGCCGGCGGTGCGCGGGAAGCCGACGATGGATCCGGCCGCCACCGCACCCGCCGTCTGTGCGGCCCTACGAAGGAACTCTCGTCGCTGCACGATCTCCGAACGGCTCAGACCGACGCATGGCTGACGGCGAATCTACGTGACGCCCTGGAGGAGCAGGTGTCGCGCTGCGTCGCGGGTTAGCCTCTCCCAAATGTGCGGATGCTTCATCGCGCTCGTGGCGATGCTCTCGCCCCGGCTCGCGATCTTCCTCATCTGGTTGTTCAGCGATCGGATGTCGATCGCGTTCAACTCGTTCTGGATCGGCCTTGCCGGGTTTCTCTTCCTGCCGTGGACCACCCTTGCCTGGGCCCTCGCATACGCGCCGATTCGCGGCGTGACCGGCTTCGGCTGGTTCGTCGTGATCCTCGCCTTCCTGGTCGACATCAGTAGCTACACCCAGGGCTATCGGGCCCGCCGGACACGTGCGGCGACCGTCTGAGCCCGGCTGTGTCGCGCGGTGAACGCCGCTGCTATCTTGGGCGGTCCGCCGCGGGGTGGAGCAGTCTGGTAGCTCGTCGGGCTCATAACCCGAAGGTCGCGGGTTCAAATCCCGCCCCCGCCACCAATGAAAGCCCAGGTCAGAGCCTTCCCAGCGGGGAGGGCTCTCCTGCTGGTTGGCCGGCATCCCTAGCGCAATCCCTACAACGGGATAGGTTGCGTTCATGCGCGGTACCAAGCGGAAGCGTCGAGACGGTGTCTGGGAGCTCCGGGTCTACGTCGGCCGTGACCCCGCCACGGGCAAGCCACGGCAGGTGTCGCGGACGTTCCACGGTGGCGCGCGCGCTGCGGAC
>JBKPCV010000182.1:0-5848 GCA_046727575.1 Actinomycetota bacterium | reverse complement strand
CACGGGAGGACTGCGGAGGAGCGCCGCGCATGGAGTGGATGGGCCTGCGTGGGCTCATAACCCGAAGGTCGCGGGTTCAAATCCGCCCCCGCCACCATCGAACCGCAGGTCAGAGGCCCTCGACTACGAGTCCGGGGCCTCGCTGCTTCCCGGACTTCAACCATTTTGCAAACCCAAATGGTTTCAGGCGACTTGTCAAGCATGCGGTTTGTCACGTGAGGGATTGAGGATCAGAAGGTCCAGCGAGTGGCGCCGCCGGGCTCCTTGGTCATCACGGCGTACGCGTCCTCGGGGGTGAACTCATAGACGTACCAGGGCGAGCCGGCGCTCGGGCCACTGAACTCGTGGGTGAAGCCGCCGTCGGCCACCGTCGGCGCCCACCCGCCCTCGGCGAACACCTGGGCGAGGCGCTGCAGCTGCGCGTCGTCGGTCACCCGGGCGGCCCGGCCCTCGAGCGCGACGTCGTAGCCGCGGATGGCGACGCCGAACGCGCAGCGGGAGTCGCGCTCGATGTTGGGGATCTTGCGGGACCGGGGTCCGCCGCTGAAGTAGTAGCGGCCGTCGACCCAGAAGGCGCCGACGGCGGTCATGTGCGGACCGCCGTCGGCGTCGTGCGTCGACAACCAGAAGGTGTGGTGGCCGGGCCCGCCGGTCCCCGGTTCCTGGGTGAGGTTGGTCTCCAGCGTCCCCCGGACGTCGTCCCAGTCGAGCGGGGCGAGCTTGTAGAGGTCGGCGAGGTTCTTGGCGGTCGGTTCTTTCGCAGCCATGTCAGTATCGATGGTGCCGGCCGTCGGTTCTCATCGGTGCGGCTACGCCTCCCGCCACCTACCGGAAGATCAGAGGCGCGGTACGACGATCGACGGAGTCGCGACCACCCCAGTGGGCGGATGCGCGTGCTCGGCGCGTGTCGAGGGTGCCTGCAGGACCGCAATGTCGGGGGTGTAGCGGCTGAACGCCGCACCTCGTACTGGACCCGACATCGAGCATGACCTACAGGACGCGGGTCGCGATGCCGGGATACTCGAGGACCAGCCCCGATTGGTCGTAGAGGAGATCGCTTGCGAAATTGAACGCCGGTGCGCGGTAGTCGTAGCGACGCATCAAGTTCTCGTCGCCGACGCGCCGGTAGGACTGCTCGAGTCGTTCGACGTGGAGGTTGGGTGCGCGCACGTACACGGCTGGTGCCTCCGCCTCCTCACCGACGCCGAGGCCCATGCGGCGAATCGGGATCATGTTGGTACAAGCCGAGGATTCCAGGTCGGCGTCGACGCATCCGTCGAGATCTGGGCGCGCCGATCCGTTCACGCACCACCGACCCGTAGTGCTCACGTCGACGCTGACACTCCGCTCGCCGTCGGCCGAGAGCGTCCATACCCGGGCGCCGGTGGTGCGGCCGCGCAGATCGAGCGCAATGTCGTAGCGAACCGACCATGCGAGCCCGTGTTCGACCGCAACCGTGTGGCCAAGGAGCCGCGTCGCGGGGGGACCGGTTACGAAGAACACGGCCTCGAAGCCGTCGCGAGCATCACGGTGGCGCCAGGCGGCGGTGGGCGGGAGAGCGCGGAGGGACCCCTCTGCGGGATAGCTCAAGGCTCAGAAGTCCAGGTCGTCGCCGTGGTTTGCCCGACCTCGATCAAGTGGCCATCCGGATCCCGTATGTACGCCCGTATCCCGGCCCCGCGGTCCTGAGGCTCTGTGAGGAACTGTGCGCCCCTGGCTGACCACTCTTGGTATGCGGCGGCGATATCGGCCACTCGAACATTGAGGAACGCGCTCGTCCGATGGGCGTCGGGAGGAGTCGTGAGCGTCACCGTCGGCTTGTCGTCGGTTGGTCCGCCGCCGACGTTCAGGATGATCCAGCTGTTCGCCACCTGTATGACGACGGGATCGCGCTGCCGGAGCACCTGGCCGTCGAACAGGTTCCTGTAGAACTCGCGGGACCGATCTTGGTCGGCAACCACGAGGAAGTGGGTGAGCACGAACCCCTCGGTCGGTGGGAGCGAATAGTCGGCTGGCGTCATCTCGACGATCCCTTCGATCGGGTTGGTGATTCGACTGACACTCTTCCACCGCATGTCGGCGAACAAGCCGGACGGCCCTCCGACGGTCCTCATCGCCCGCTGCCTCGGGTCGCGCAGCGCAGCTGCGAAGTCGCTGACCCAGGTGTGGCGCACGGCCCGTTCGGCCGGGCCGTCGTAGAACGCGGCGACGTTGACCATGATCCGGCTGGCACGGTGCGCGAACGCGGTGGCCTCCGCTGGCCACGCGGGCCATTGCCCCGCCGAGGACGCGAACTGGGGAAAGGCATACCGACGGGAACCGCCGGTGAGCGCCTCTCGCGCTGCTCGCCCGACGCGCCGCGGCCCCTACACGAACGCCGGCACGTGCGCTCGCGCCCATCGCTCGAAGGTGCGAGGTTCCCGTCCGGTGATGTCGTGCACGGTGCCGACGACGACGGAGTCGTCGAACTCGCCGTCGGTGAAGAAGCGGAAGAACGCGTCGATGAGCGGTGCCGGTGTGTCGGCGGCCATCTGGGAGCGAGCGTCGGCGTCGGGGAGTGGCTCGTAGCGGAGCGGACGGCGGAGTACTCGGGCGAGCGTTGCAACGTGTTCGTGCGGGGTGAGTGGCTCGGGTCCGCTCAGGGTGTGCGCGGTGTGCTCGTGGCCGGGTTCGGTCAAGACGGTTGCCGCGACGGCGGCTATGTCGGCGGGGTCGATGGACGCGATCGCCACGTGCGGCCACGGCGCTCGGACGATGTTCCCTTGCCGGAGCTGGGGGAGCCAGCGCAGCGCGTTCGAGTGAAACCCGCTCGGACGCAGGATCGTCCACGGGATCGATGCGTCGCGTACTGCTGTTTCGGCCTCGAGCCACATGCGGGTGATGGCGTTGTCGGGCTTGCCTCCGATGACGCAGCGCGACGTGAGCAGCACGACGTGTTCGACTCCCGCGTGATCAAGACGCTTCAGGATCTCGGGGAGCGTCGCGAACGCACCGAGGAGGAACGCTTTGCGGATCCCGGCGAGCGCCGGCGTGAGGCTCTCGGCATTGAGATCGGCTGACACGACATCGACCCCGTCAGGAAGTTTCGTGACGTTCGGATTGCGTGCGATCGCACGCACCACGTTGCCGCGAGCCACGAGTGCATCGACGAGCTCGCGGCCGACGTTCCCCGTCGCGCCGGTTACGAGAATCATGGCGTTGCCTCCATGGCGTTGACGAGCGTCTCGCCCCCGGTGACCTCGAGGACGGAGCCGGTGACCTGCGGGTTCGTCATGAGGAACACTGCGGCTTGCGCGATGTCGTCGGGCGTGCCCATCCGCTTGACCGGCATCGCGTCGGCGACGCGTCGGCGGAGATCGTCGCGGGCGGCCTCTGCGAGAAACGACCACATCTCGCTGTCGGTGTAGCCGGGGCGGATCGTGTTCACCCGGTGGGGGCCGAGCTCGATCGCGAGTGCCCGCGTCAACGCTTCGAGGGCCGCGAATGCGGCAGTGATCATCGAGCCGCCGGCGGGCGGTCGCGCCACGGCACCGCCCGTGACGAAGGTGATCGATCCCGGAGAGCGCAGGCGCGGCGTGGCGTAGCGCGCGCACAGCCAACTGCCGAAGAACTTGCCGTCCATGAACGTGCGTGCCGCGCCCAAGTCCTGGTTGAGGAAGACCGCGGACGACCCAGGCGACGCGGTGACGAGCAGATGGTCGATCGCCCCGACGTGCTCGAAGAGCGCTCGCACCGATGCTTCGTCGGTGACGTCGACCACGGCCGCCTCCACTCCCGGAATGGGCTCACGTTGCGCGGCGGGTCGACGACCGGCGGCGACCACGCCGGCGCCCAGCGCGCGCGTGGCACGCACGGTAGCGAGGCCCATCCCGCTCGTGCCGCCGACGACGACGACCCGCTGGCCCTGCATCGTGATCACGTCGTCACCTCGAGCACTGCCTTGCCGCGGACCCTGCGGCCCAACAGCGCATCGATGGCGTCAGCGGCCTTCTCCCAGGGGCCGCGCCAGTCGACCTGAGGGTCGAGCTCGCCCGACGCGACCAGTCCGATCAGGTACGCAAGATCCGGCCCGAAGTGAGGCCCCACCGCGAATGCTTCGATGCGCGTGCCGCCGCCTCTCCGCCGTGCGTGCTCGAAGTCGATCGTCGTCGGTTCCAGCGACGCCATGCCGACGCTCTCCACGCTTCCGCCGCGTTCGAGCAGCTCATAGGTGGCGGCGAGCGTCGCGCCGCCGACATTGTCGAGGACGCCAAAGACCGGCTCGGAGACCCGGTCGAGCTGGAGCACGACCTCGGCCGCGCCGAGCCGGCCAAGACCGGCAGCGCGCTCGGGATTCCCGACCGCGGCCACGACGTGCGCGCCTGCTCGTGCCGCGAGCTGCACCGCGAATCGTCCGACGCCGCCCGACGCGCCGGTGATCAGCACACGCCGCCCGAGCAACGGGCCGAGACGTCGCAGCGCGCGCAGCGCGGTCACGCCGGCGACTGGAACCGCCGCCGCGGTACCGAGGTCGAGCTCGTCGGGGACGATGGCGAGCTCGCCGGCGTCGACCGCTCGCAGTTCCGCCCAGGCGCCCGACCAGCCGAAGCTCACGACGCGCGTGCCCGGCGGCGGACCGCTGCCGTCGGCGGCGGCCGACAGAACGATTCCCGACGCGTCGAATCCCGGCACGCCCTCCGAAATGCCGGTACTGGGGCCAAAGCCGACGTCGGCGAAATTCAACGACGTTGCCGCCACCCGGATCAAGGTCTGGTCCGAGGCGGGCTCGGGCTCGGGGACTTCGCCAAACCGGACACTGTGCGGAGCGGCCGGATCGTGGAGCAGCGCTCGCATCGATGTCATCTGCGCCTCCCCAAGATGGCGGACCGATCGGTCCCGGACTGATTGGTCCCTTATACTGCGGGCTCGATGACTTGTCAATGGGCGAGGCCGTAGAATCGGACCGATCGGTCCGCTCCCCGCCGAGCGGCACGGAGGTGGCGATGGCGCGAACGCCCGCACCGGACACCAGGGAGCGGATCCTCGACAACGCGGGACGACTGTTTCGCGAGCAAGGTCCGCGTGCGGTCGGGATGCAGCAGATCATCGATGAATGCGGCTGCGGCAAGAACCTGCTGTATCGCGAGTTCGCGAGCAAGGACCATCTGATCGCCGCATACCTCGAACGCTGCCAGCAGGAATGGACCGCGGTCATGGACGAGGCAGTCCGTCCCTACGCCGATGACCCTGCCCGCCAGATGGTTGCGATGGTGCACGCGGCGGCCGCGCAGGTGACGGCTCCCGACTTCACGGGTTGCCCCTTTCGGATCACGCATGCCGAGTTTCCCGACGCCCATCATCCGGCGCACCAGGTAGCCGTCCGACACATCAAGAACGTGCGTGCCAGGTTGCGTGCACTCGCGAAAGAAGCGCACGCGCCCGATCCCCGCGTGTTGGCAGATCGAATCCTGTTGATAATTGATGGCCTCTACATCAACGGCGCGATGCTGGGCCCGCGACCTGCGGCAAGTACCGCGGTCGCGCTCGCGGAGGAGCTGGTTCGGGACGCGACCGGACCGACCGCGCGGCGATAGGACGGGAGGATCCCTGTACGTCCATCGAACGCCGCCGTCAGCGCGCGGCAGGGGATCGCCGAGTTGTCCAGCGCCGTTTTCTTCCAGGCGAAAGGTGGAGTTCCGGCGAGCCTTCCCCGTCGACGGCGAGCGTCGTCCCGGTGACATAGAGGCGGCATCCGAGCACACGTCAGCTACCCGCGTCGGAGTTCGGTGACCGCGGTCGTGCGAAAGGATGAGCCGGTCGACGACAGGTTCCGCACGTCCTGCCGCGTGCTTCGCAGGCCGCGCGGTGG
>JBKPCV010000181.1:0-4769 GCA_046727575.1 Actinomycetota bacterium | reverse complement strand
CGTGTAGATATGGCCGGCGATCGTGTGGGTACGGCCTTTGAGCAGGTCGTAGACGAGCAGCACCGCGACGAGCGGGAGAAAGTCGACAATGAGTCGGCCCGGTCCCCGCGCTTGCCCAACGGAAGCGAGCACGAGCGCGCCCAGGAGCCACAGGACCAGCCAGTCTCGACCCGCCGGCAGGCCGACGATCACGACGAAAATTCCGAACGCGACCGCATAGAGCGCGAGCGGGACGACGCGCCACCGAACGCGGGCTCGTGTCCGGACGCCAACCGCGGCCGACGTGGATCGCTGGTCGATCGTCACGACGCAACAGCCTCGCACAGCGGCTCCGAATCCGTACGGCACCCCAGTAATCTCCACGTTCGTGCCCGCGGGCGCGTCGACGAACGCCAGCGCTGGAAGGCTCGGCACCCGCGGTCCGTACATCGTGATCGTCGGAGTGTTCGTGCTCTCGAGAGCCGTCGCGGCCGCGGCCGGCCTGCGCTTCGATGATGGGCTCCTGCACAACGCCTACCAGCTGCTCGACGTACGGCTCCTTCATGATGACCCCATCACGAGCATCTTCTATCTGCACAGCCAGCCTCCGCTCTTCAACGCCTTCACGGCGCTCGTGGTGCAGCTGCCGGGCGACTTCGTGAACACGACGCTGATGATGCTCTGGCACGCGGCCGGACTCGCGACGGCGCTCTTGCTCGCCGCGACCATGATTCGCCTCGGCGTACGGCCCGTGATCGCGGTCGCGCTCGTGTGCCTGTTCGTGCTGATGCCCGAAACGCTGCTCATGGAGAGCTGGTTCTTCTACACCGAGCTCGAGATCCTGTTGCTGGCTCTGGTCATGTGGGCCCTCGCTCGCTTCGCGTCCGGCCTTCGCACTATTGACGGGCTGGTGTTCACCATCTGCGTCGCCGCATTGGTGCTGCTTCGGAGCGTCTTCCATCCTCTCCTGTTCGTCGTGTTGGTCGCCGTCGTCTGGCGCCAGCTGCGGATCGACGCTCGCAGGTTGGCGGCGATCGCCGCCGTGCCGCTCGCACTCGTCGCCGCATGGTCGGTGAAGAACGTGGTGGTCTTCGACAGCTGGTCGAACAGTACGTGGACGGGCATGAGCCTTTCCTATGTTGCACATGCCGGGGTCACGAGGCACCGCTGCGAAGCTCGAGTTGTCGAACACGCGGTGAGTGCGATTGCCTGCCGGCGAGCATTCCGGTCGCCGTTGGCCTACACCGCCGATTTCCCGCACCCCACCCACTTCGGCGTGGCAGCAACCGATGCCCTGTTCAAGTCGACCGGTCAGCCCAACTACAACGCGTCGATCTACATCGACGTGTCGCGCCAGTATCAGCGCGACGCCATCGACCTGCTGCGCAATGGCGGACCCGGGGCGATCGTGCGCGCCGAGGCTGCCGCGTATGCGCTCTGGGCCGAGCCCGCCGATGACCTCCTCCAACTGCGGCACGTGCGCGCGCCGGTGGCCGGCTACGCCGATTGGTTCGATCGACTCGTGTTGCTCCGACCGGCGGCGACAGGTTGGAACGATCCCCATCGCTTCACGGCTGATTCGGGCGCATTTCCGGTGGGCGACGCGTTGGGATCGATCAGCTACACCTGGCTCGGGCTCTTCGCCCTCGCTCTCTACGGCGGTGTCGCCGGTCTACGGCGTGGTCGCCGAAACGACGACCGCGTCCTGCGGTGCGTATGCGCCATCGGCCTGATTCTCGTGGTCTACTCCACAGTGATCGGCAACGCAGTCGAATACCGCGAGAACAATCGGTTCCGCTTCGAGACCGCACCGGTAGTGCTGGTGCTCGGCGCGCTCGGAGCTGAGCTCGCCTGCCGACACCTGAGCGCGTGGCGACACGCGGCCCGCACGACCGAGGTCGCTCCGAGCAGGCCGGTCTCCGCGCGCGCGTCAGTCGGTGGGGAGTCGACCAGTCCACGGTGAGCCGAGCGCGACGAGCACCGCCACGAGCCCGACGATGCCTAGATACCACCATGGCTCGACGGCCACGTAGACGAACTCGGCGTCGAACGAGCCCACGAGCGCGACCGTCATGGTGATCACACCGAAGACGAGCAACGCTCCGCGCAACACCCGGAGCACGATGACTGCACGCGAGCCACCCGGCATCGGCCCATTCTGACACTCGGGGCACTGATCTGGCGGACACACCGGTGACGTACGATCCCGCCATCGAGCCCGCGTTCGCCCGCGCGAGACGCCACCGCTGGTTGGGGCTGCGCGTTCCCGTGCTCCCTTGCATCACCGTCATGGGCGTCGCCCTCATCGCGCACCTCCCCGGGTATCTGTACCAACTCATCGATACCGACGAGAGCGCCATCGCGACCATGGCGAGAGTCCTGAACAGTGGCGGCGTCCTCTATCGCGACGTGATCGACCGCAAGCCCCCGATACCGGTGTTCTTGTACGCGGCATCCTTCTCCATCACCGGGAACCTTGATCTTCGACCGCTGCATCTCGTCGCTGCACTCGCGCTCGGCGCGTCGGCACTGATCCTTGCCTGGGGAGCTCGGCGGATTGCCGGTGCGGTCGCGGGCTACTGGGCAGCCGGCCTCCTGCTTGCCGGCGCGATCGCGCTGCGCCCGCACGATGCGCAAGCCGCGAACTTCGCGCATCTGGCACTGTTACCGGGCTGCGGCGCGATCGTCGCGGGTCGCATCGGCAGTCGACGCAGCGCGGTCCTGGCCGGAATCTGCGTTGGGCTCGCGACACTCACGCGGCAGACATGGATCATCGGCGTGATCCCCGCGGCATTCGCGGCATGGAGCTTCGGCGGCCGGCGTCTGAGCCGGGTCGCGACCGTCTTCGGAGCCACCGCCATCACGATCGCCTCCGTCGCGTTCGTTCTGCCCTTTGGCGCGTTCTGGCACTGGACGTTCTCGGGAAATGCGCCACTGCTCGACCTCGGAGGTTCCATCAACGTCGAGGAACGCGGGGCGATCGCGCTGGAGCTCTTCCTGCTCGCGAACGTGGCGACGTGCTGGCTCGTGATCCGTCGAGGCTGGCGCCGCACCGACCTCGATCTATGGCTCTGGCTCGCTACCGGTCTGGTCGCGTTCGTCGCGGGTTTCCGTTTCTTCGGCCACTACTGGCTGCAGGTGCTGCCGCCGCTCGCGTTCCTCGGCGGCCTCGGTGCCGCGTCCTGCCCGCGCCGGGTCCGCCACATCTTGGTGGCGGTCGTCGCTGTGCCCGCGATCGCGGCGTGGACGGTGGCGCTGGTCGCCCCTCGCGACATCGAGGGCCCCGTCATACCCGCGCTGGCGCGTTACGTCGACGCGCACACGCACGACGACGACCTCGTCACGGTCTGGGGGAGCATGCCGGATCTCTACTGGCGCGCTGACCGTTCACCCGGAGGCGCGTTCGTGACCACAGACTTCCTGGTCGGCAAGGACGCCTGGCACCGAGGCAGCGCTCGGCTGCCTGACGCGACGCCCGGGGCGCGCACCGCGTTCCTGCGAGCGCTGCGCAGACATCCGCCGAAGCTCGTGCTCGACACGTCGACGGCGAACATCCGCGGCTACGGCCGGTACCCACTTGGCGTCATCCCGTCGGTGAAGGCGTTCGTCGACGCCCACTACCGGCGGACGGCGACCGTGCACCGCGTGACGATCTATGAACGCACGCGACTGTCGTGAGCGTCCACCCGGTGGGCGAGACGTGGGCGATACGGGACTCGAACCCATGACCTCCGCCCTGTGAAGGCGACGGAGCCTGAGTCGCTATCCGGTTGAGATTCGCGAAACTGCAGCTGAACAGAGGTGCACCGTGCCGTCAGATGACGCTTCGTGACGCTCGATTGCGGACCTCCCGCGGGTTTTCGCGGGGCGCGACGACGCGCGCACCCGCGGCCTGCCGACTCCGCGGAGTTGCTCAACAAAGCCAGGTTCGCTCACGTTCTGCTCGCAATCGCGGATCCGAGACCTGCCGCGGATTGGCAGATATGGCGCCGGCAAGTTGGGGAATGGCGCTGAAAATGTCGTGAGTCCGCCTAGGACGGACGAGCGTACGTTTCCGCCGCGGTTGTATCGAACTCATAGGCCACGAATGGCTCATCGCCGACGACCCATGCACCGTGCCCTGGCTTGATCTCGTACGCCGCGCCAGCACCCACGTCGGCTTCGCTGCCGTCGTCATGGACGACATGGAGTCGCCCCTCCACAACCACACCCAAGTGATGCACTTGACAGCTGTCCCCGCCGACCACCGGCTTGATGCACTCAGACCAGCGCCACCCTGGCTGCGCGGTCATCCGAGCGACCTTTGTGCCGCCCAGGTCGACGACCTCGATCTTGGTCTTGTCCGGTGTCCGAGTCTCGTCAGGCGAATCGAATCGCTTGGAGTTCAGGCTCACCATTGGACGCCCCTTCCCACACATCGCCTGACAGCCCCCGCGACCGCCGAGCGGGAGCCAGACGCTAACTCTTTCCGGGCCTACCGCGCATGGGCGACAGCTCAACCGCCCTGTTTGCCCGCTCGGGAGCGGTCGGTCGAGTGCGGAACGGCAGCTCGGTCGCGCTTGACTCGCTGTTTTGGTTATGCGGGGCGAGCCGTTTAGGCGAGCGCGTTGGCGTATTCGCGCGGTGTCATGCCGATGCGACGTGTGAAGTGCCGGTGCAGATGGCTCTGGTCGACGAACCCGGCGATGACGGCGACTTGTGCGGTGGGCATGCCTCGTTCGATGAGGCGGCGAGCTCGCATGACCCGCTGGCTGACCTGGAAGGCGTGGGGAGGTACACCGAACGTGGCC
>JBKPCV010000180.1:0-22567 GCA_046727575.1 Actinomycetota bacterium | reverse complement strand
GTACCGTGGTCGTACCAGACAGCGTCGTCATCATCTGGTCGTGGGCATGCTCGAGATCGCCAGCCAGATAGGCGTCGTACTGCCCGCTTCGCCAACTGCGCCACACTCTCGGTCACGTCGACTCCTCTCGCTGAACCCTTCGGTGCGTCGCCGAGGTAACTCACGCGTCCACTCGCCAGAGGACGACTTCGTATCGGTCAACCGTCGGCTTCGACACGCCGCTCGTGTCCATCGCTTGCGCGATGAATCCTGGAGCCATTGTTTGCTCGTGCGCAGTCATGGCTTCCTCGTCTCGACACAGTGTCACTACCACGAGACGACCGTTCGATCGGTCGACACACGCAAACGTTCCGCGGAACCCATCGACGTCGGACACCTGGGGACGATCGTCGCGTCATAGGCCACGACAACCGCGTCCAGGTGCGTAGGGTCGGTCTCTGTCCAGCCAAAGTGAGCGAACATGCTGCTCTCCGATGTGTCAGAGCCGTTCGCGGACGGCACGGGAGCTGGGTGGGGTTCGGATTCCCGCGGCGATCGAGTAGCGCCTGCTCCGGGGTCTGAGGTCCGACGTCCTCGAGGCGCGATGGGTCAGCCCGCATCTGGCCAGGGTCTCGCGGTCGTGGGGACTGGTTGTCCCGGCCGCAACGGAGGTTCACAATCACAGGATCGAACCACGTCTGCATAGCTGGGGCGAACGATGGTCACGGTGGTGCTGGATGTTCCGTCTCAGTTTCCGGTGCAGCGCCTGCGTCGCTTCGTAGCTGGTTTGATCGGCGGCGGAGTCTTTGCGGTTGGTCTCGTCAGCGTGGTGCCGTTTGTCGTTCTCAGCTTCATCGGTTTCGGGAGGCTGTTCGGTGGTGACGACCGGGGCGGTACGGACGATGGGTTGCCGTCAACTCTGGCGGACCATCTTCTTCGCTACTGGCTCATCGCCGCCGCGCTCGTCCTGTTCGGTCTGCCGTTGGGGACACGACTCGTCCGCGGTCGTCGTGAGCTAGTGCTCTTTCTCCGTCGCTTTGGCTACAGCGACGCGACGCGAACGGTCTCGGCGGCTGCAGCACGTATAGGAGCGTCATGGCGAATGGTGACGCTCGATGACGCGCAGATCGTTCCCGTGGGCGTGGAGACGTCGGTCCTGGGTGTCGTGACGCGAACACGCCGCGTTGCGGGTGTCGTCAGGAGAGCGTGGCTCGTCGGAGTGTGGATCTACAAGGTGGCGATGGGGGCGGCCGTCGTCGCCGCGGCGGCCATCGTCGGTATTACGTATCTACGCGGAGAGGACATCGGAGCGCTGTTCGATTCGGTCTTCTCTGATCAGGGCAAGGCGACCAGCCTCAGCGCACCGTTCCGCGCCGTGGTGATCGGACTGGGGGTTGGGGCCGCGGCTTGGGGTGTGTTCGTCGTCGGGGTTCTGATCTCTGTCGTACTCGCTCCCATCTGGGGTTGGGTCTCGTCGATGTCCGATGCCGTCCAAGCCGCAGAGCGATCCAAGGCCTTCGAGATCCATGATGTCGCCGACGTCATCAAGGTTGCACCTGAAGTCGCAAAGTGGCGAGGGAAGGTGTTCAGCCCACGGCTGATCGTCTTGACCGTCGACTCGAACGTCTGGCAGGCAACCGTGGAGGTCCTGGCGACGATGTCGGCGGTGCCGCTTGTCGACGTTTCCGAACCGACGGAGAACCTGCTCTGGGAGATCGAGACACTGAAAGCCCGATACGGAGACCGATGCCTGTTCGTGGGCAACATCGACCGCCTCGGCCGATTCACGGGCGAGGACACGCCGGCACTGTCCGGATCGGTGACGCAACGCGCCGACGCTCTCATCGACAACGAAACGATCCTCGCCTACCGTCCCGACGACCGCGACGCGAAACGATTCGCACGCGCGTTACGTGTAAAGCTGCGAGAGCACGCTCGTCACACACCGGGCACGCGTTGATCCCGCTGCCGTGCGCTCGCGAGTGTCCGCAAGCCTGTGCGTCGAGGCTGGTCGGTGGTGGGCGACTCGGGCTGACGTTCTTGCGCGGCTACGACGAGCTCGGTCTGATGCCCCATTTGACGGTGGCTGAGGAGCGCCGGCGCCTCGCGCGCAAGAATGCGGTCGCGGTCAGGTGGCCGCGACACCAGAGCGCGGGGAGCGAGGTCGATGTCGGCGTTTGAGGGCGTGCGCGTTCTCGATTTCTCCCGCCACTCCGCGGTCGCGATGGCTGCCATGCACCTGGGCGACTTCGGTGCCGAAGTGATCAAGGTCGATCCGGCGGCTGGAGAGCGCGGCCGTGATGAGCCCGGTTATCTGGCTTGGAATCGCAACAAGAAGCGCCTTGCGCTGGATCTGAGCCGTCCCGCGGACCTCGCTGCGGCAACAGACCTGGTAGCCGACGCAGACGTCGCAATGTTCGACGCGGCGCCGGGGGCGCTCGAGCCACTCGGTCTGGACGGTGTCGCGTTGACGCGCGCGCACGGGCGGCTGATCCATGCCTGGGCACCGCCCTACGGCGAGAGGGGCCGCTGGAGCTCACTGCCCGCTTCGCACAACATTCTCGCCGCGGTGACGGGAATCGCGCGCGGGCAGGCGTCGTACTCCGGCTCGCCGGTTCATCTCATCGCACCCCAGGCCTTTTACGGCCAAGCCAATTGCATGGCCGCCGCGATCGGCACGGCGCTGTTGGAACGCGTCCGCTCGGGAGTTGGGCAGAGCGTGGTCGTCAGCGGTTTGCACGGCGCGGCACAGGTCATGCCGTCAATGTTGTTCGAGCGTGAACCTGCCACAATCTGGAGCGCGCCGCTCGGCGGTGCGCCGAACTATCGGCTCTATCAATGCGCCGACGGTGAGTGGTTCTTCCTGGGCGCGCTGTTCGAGACCCTCTATGTGCGTGCGCTCGAGGTGACCGGCGTTCTCACCGATGTGCTGTCCGACCCGCAGATAGCCGGCGATCTGGGCGCCGCGCTCGTGGCGCCAGGCGCGCGGATCACGAAGGAGAAGCTCGAGGCTGCATTTCGCACGAAGCCGCGCCCGGAGTGGATGGCAATCCTCGAAGCAGTCGATGTGCCATGCGGGCCGGTGCACACGCGCGAGGAGTGGTTTGCGAGCGAGACCGTCGCGGCGAACAAGATGCGCGTCGAGCTGCAACACGGCGAACTCGGGGCGGTGGAGATCCCGGGCGTCTCGCTCGAAATGGGCGCAACGCCGGCAGTTGCGCCGCGTCTTGCCGAGGACGTGACAGTTTTCGATGTCGTGGCACGCCCCACGACACTTGTGCCAGATCGAGGTGTGGGCGACGAAGCGCCGCTCGGGGGCGTGAAGGTGCTGGACCTCGGCGTCGTGATCGCGGGTGCCTACGCAGGCACGATCCTGGCCAGCCTCGGCGCCGACGTCGTGAAGATCGAGCCGCCCGACGGCGATCCATTCCGCTCGTACGGCTCCGGCTTCTGTGTCTACAACCACGGCAAGCGCGGGATGGTTCTCGATCTGAAGCGCCACGAAGCGAGGGAGGTGTTCTTCGAGATGGTGGCGCAGGCCGACGTCGTGCTCGACAACTATCGCATCGGTGTTCGCGACCGGCTCGGGATCTCCTACGAGAACTTGCGAAAGGCCAATCCGCGCATCATCTCGCTGTCGATCACTGGCTACGGCAGGGAAGGTCCGCAGGCATCGCTGCCCGGCTTTGATCCGCTACTGCAGGCCCAGAGCGGCTTGATGCAGGCGCAGGGTGGCTATGGATGCGAGCCGGTCTTCCATCGCATCCCGGTGAACGATGTCGGCAGCGCCGCGATGTCGGCGTTCGCGATCGTCGCCGCGCTCTTCGCGCGCGCCCGAACCGGCGAAGGGCAGGACATCCACACCAGCTTGGCGAGTCAGAGTGTCTTGCTGCAGATCGCCGAACTCAGTTCCTACCCCGGAGCGCCGGCGCCGGCGATGGGCGCGCGCGACTGCATCGGCGCCAGCGCGCTGGAGCGCTATTACGAATGCGCCGACGGATGGATCGCCATCGCCTGCGCCACGGCAGCGGGTTACGCCGCGCTGTTCGATGCTCTTGGCTTGCAGGCCGGTGATGCGCAGGCGGCGCTCGCAGAAGAGCGCGAGGGCGCACTCGCGTCCATGATTGCCGAAGTGCTCAGGCTTTTGTCGCTCGACGACGCGCTCACGCGTCTGCTCGAGTCTGGCGCGCCAGCTGCTCCCGCACTGACGATCGCCGAGACGTACGGCGACGCATTTCTTGACGAGAACAACTACTACGAGGTCCATGTGCACCCGGCCTACGGTCCCGCGACGGGCGTCGCTGGCTTCGCCAGGTTCGAGCGCACGAAGACCGGCTTCCGACGGGCCGCGCCGTTGCTCGGCCAACACAGCACGGAAGTGCTGCGCGACTATGGCGTGTCTCGAGAGCGCATCGACGCTCTCCTCCAAACGCGAGCCATCGTCCAGGCAGAGGAGACCGCGTAATGGGTTCAAGCATCACTCGCATTCCCGCAGGCGGCCCGATCGCCAACTTGGTGACTGCGCTCGAGGAGGACGGCGTGGTCATCGTGGTGCACGGCGCGGGCGCCAACACCACCACCGACCAGTGGCGGCGAGGAATGCACTCGAGCTACGTGGTCGGCTGGCTGCGAACCGAGGAGAACCATTACCTGACCCTCTTGCCAAACGGTGGTCCGAACGTTGCCGCGACAGTCGCAGGAACTACTCGGTTTCGCTGCGCACGACGCTCTCGACGTCACGGGCGCATACCTCGGAATGGTTGACCTCCAGGACCCGGTCGAGTTGATGGCTCACGGCCGATTGTGAATCGACGGTCACGTCCACCGGCTGTGGACGGACATGCCGGTCGGGTGACTCCGGCGGTGCGGTTCGCGACGGGCACGACCGTCAAGGACTTCGAGTGGTACGCACGATGGCTCGACGTCGCCGAGCGCGCTGGCTTCGACTTGCTCACCACGGGTGATTCTCAGTCGCTGTGGGCGGACCCGTTTGTCAGCATGGCGGTCGCGGCCCAGCGCACGACGCGGCCACGGATCGGGCTGACGGTGTCGAACCCGCGCACCCGCCACCCCGCCGTGGTCGCGAGCAGCCTCGTAGCGCTCCAGCAGCTGTCCGGGGGGCGGATGGTCTACGGCTTCAGCAGTGGAGACAGCGCCCTGCGGAACATCGGCGTCAAGCCGGCTTCGGTCGCGGAGATGGGTGAGTTCGGCCGCGCCGTGAAGGGACTGTGCGCGGGCGAGACGGTCGAGTACCGGGGTCGGGAGCTCGTGCTCCGGTGGCCGAGTTACCCCGTCCCGATCTGGATGTCTGCTGAAGGACCCCGAACCCAGTTCCTGGCAGGCCAGATCGCAGATGGTGTTGTGCTCTCCAACGCGCTCGACGCAGAAGTGCTCACGATCGCCAGGCGCAACATCGCAGCAGGGGCCGAGTCCGTCGGTCGAGCGATCGACGACATCGAGATCTGGTGCATGGCAGCGATGTACCCGGCGCCCTCGGAGGCAGAGGGGATCGCGAACCTTCGATTCCTGCTCGCCGGGACCGCGAACCACGTGTACCGGTTCCACACCGATGGCAAGGCGTTGCCAGACGAGTACCGCGACCGCATCGCCGAGTTGCAGAGGCGCTACGACTCGACGGCCCACGCAACTCGGGAACGGGCGGACGCCAACGCAGAGCTCGTGGAGGAGCTCGGCCTCGTCGAGTTCCTCGCGCGCCGTTCGGTCATCGCGGGGCCAGTGGAGCGTCGCATCGAGCGGATCCGCGAGTGCGCTGCAGCCGGCGCCACCAACCTCATCGTCAGCCAATTCGTCGACGACCAGCTCGAGTTCATGCGTGAGTTCGCCGACGAGATTCGCCCGGTGTTCACCTAGTCGATTCGAGGGCGCTTACTGTCAGTCAGCGGTAGGTAGCGAGCCTCACGAGGAGCGCCGGGGAGATGAAGTCGACACGTCGGATCGAGTACGCGGGTTCGGTCCACGACGAGCGAGAGATCGAGGCAGTCGTCGAGGTGCTGCGGGGAGGGCCGACCGCGCTGCGGATCGGTAAGAACGTCCTGGCGATGGAAGCCCAGGTCGCCGAGCTGTTCGCGAAACGCCGCGGCGTGATGTGCAATTCGGGGAGCTCCGCGCTCTACCTGGCTGTCGAGGTGCTCGGTCTCGAGCCCGGCGACGAGATCATCACGTCCGCCGTCACGTTCTCGACGGACGTGGCCCCGATGATCCGTGCCGGGCTCGTGCCGTCGTTCGTCGACGTCACGCCCGACACGTTCCAGGTCGACGTCGACGGCATCGAGGAGATGATCGGTCCTCGGACGAAGGCGGTCCTGGCACCCAACCTCATCGGCAACGCGCCCGACTGGGATGCCATCCGTACTGTTGCCGACGCTCACGGTCTCACCGTCGTTGAGGATTCGTGTGACGCGCTCGGTCTGACCCTGCGCGGCACGCCGACCGGTGCGCGTGCCCACATCAGCCTCACGAGCTTCGCGCTGTCGCACATCATCACCGCCGCGGGCACCGGCGGGATGATCTGCTTCGACGACGATGAGCTCGCCGACAAGGCGCTGCTGCTCCGTCGCTGGGGTCGTCGGTCCGAGGTGCAGCTGTTCGGGTCGAAGAAGGGTGTCGAGAAGCGGTTCTTCAGCGCTCTCGACGATGGTCTCGAGTACGACAACCTGTTCATCTTCGACGAGGTGGGCTGGAACTTCGAGCCCTCGGAGCTCTCGGCCGCATTCGGGCTCGTGCTGCTCGCGAAGCTGCCGGAGAACCTCGCGCGACGACAGCGCAACTTCGATCTCACGAGCTCGCACTTCGCAAGGTGGCCCGAGTTGTTCACGCTCCCGCGACTCACCGATGGGGTGGATACGGGCTGGCACATGTTTCCGGTGCTCATCAATGCCGAGTCCGGCATTCGGCGGTCGGAGCTGCAGCATTGGATGGAGTCGCGCGGCGTCGACACCCGCATGGTCTGGACGGGCAACGTCGCGCGCCAACCCGCGTTCCGTGACAAGCCGCACCGTCAGCCCGCCGGTGGGCTCCCCAACGCGGACCTGGTCATGGAGTGGGGACTCGTGCTGCCGAACAACCACTCCATGAACGACGACGACTGTCACTACATCGGCGAGTGCCTCGAGGGCTTCGTCGAGGAACACGCGCTCGTAGAGTGATCAGAGCAGGTCCCACTCCTTGGCGAGATCCTGGACTTCGATCGTGCTGCCGTTCGGGAACGTTCCCTCGGGGGAGTCGAGAATCCGCGCGAAGGCCTCACCGATCACGTCGACCGGAGCTGCGAACTGCGCGACGAAGGCGAGCTTCTCGCCGGCGGCCAGCACCCGCTCCGTCGCCACGGGCCCGGGCTGGAGGTTGAGGAAGCGCACCCCGTTGCGTGCGTGCTCGACCACGAGCTGCTCGGCGATCCGGTTGAGCCCGGCCTTGGAGACGCCGTACGACAGTGCCCATCCGCCTTCGCCGACCGCGGCGGTGGGCGTCCGGTAGCCGGCGCCGCTCGTCGTGAACGCGATCACGCCGCGGCCTCGATCCACCATGTGGCGCAACACCGGTTGGGTGAAGATCAGCTGTGCGGTGACGTTGCCGAAGATGCGCCGCTCGAGCTCGTCGGGCGCAGTATCCAAGAAGCGGCGTTCACCGTCTGGACCCACGTAGATCGCATTGTTCAACAGCACGTCCACATGTCCGAGCAGCTCGATTGCATGCGTCGCCACGTGGCCCAGCGCGTCGCGGTCGAGGAGATCGAGCTCGAGCGGGTGGGCCCGCGCGCCCGCGGCGTCGATCGCCGCCGCGGTCGAGTCGAGGCTGCCCGTCACCGTCCCCAGCTCGGGCAGCGCAACCGCCTCCGGGCGATTCGCCGCGTCGCCCTCGTGGCGCGTGCGACCGGTGAACGCGACGTCGTACCCGCGGCGCGCCAAAGCGACTGCTGTCGCGCGCCCGATCCCGCGGGTTGCGCCCGTGACGAGCGCGGTTGGTGAGTTGTCCGTCGCCACAGAGAATGACGCTACAACGACTTGCCAAATCGAGATCCGTACGCTCGGTGCGTCGGGCCGGCAGATCGAGTGAAGTGAAGGGGACGTGATGGAGCGGGTCTTCTATTCGAGCAGCGTCCATGACGAACGCGAGATCGAGGCGGTGGTGGAGGTGCTGCGGTCTGGCCCGCAGGGTCTCTGGCCCGGCCGCCGCGTGAAGGAGATGGAGCGCAAGGTCGCAGCGCGGTTCGGCAAGGCAGTGGCCGTCATGGTCAACTCGGGTTCCTCGGCCCTCTACCTCGCGGTCGAGTTGCTCGACCTCGAGCCCGGCGACGAGGTGATCACCTGTGCACTCACCTTCTCGACCGACGTCGCGCCGATCGTGCGTGCCGGTCTCACGCCCGTGCTCGTCGATGTCGAGCCCGACACGTTCTGTGTCGACGTGACCCGTGTCGAAGAGATGATCGGCCCGCAGACGAAGGCGATGCTCTTTCCCAACCTCATCGGCAATACACCGGATTGGGATGCGCTGGAGGCGATCGCCGATCGTCACGGTCTCGTTGTTGTCGAGGACTCGTGTGACGCGCTCGGTCCGGTCCTGCGCGGCACGCCCACCGGTACCCGATCGACGATGTCCGTGACGAGCTTCGCCAACTCCCACATCATGACGTGCGGTGGCAATGGCGGGATGCTCATGGTCGACGACGACCGTCTGCGAGACCGTGCAGTCATGCTGCGGCGCTGGGGACGCCGCTCAGAGCTCCAGTTCTTCGGCTCGAGGCGCGGTGAACGCAACTTCTGGGAGGATCTCGACGGCATCGAATACGACAACCAGTTCATCTTCGACGAGCTTGCCTGGAACTTCGAACCGTCTGAGATGGGAGCCGCGTTCGGATTGGTGCAGCTCGAGAAGCTCGAGGACAACCTCGCACGCCGCCGCCAGACCTTCGAGATCTACACGGAGTTCTTCTCTGCGCACGCCGACCGGTTCGTCCTGCCGCGCCAGCTCGACGAGCTCGAGACGGCATGGCTGGGTTACCCGCTCATCATCAGGGAACAGGCGGGTTTCGGGCGACCACAGCTCCAGCGCTTCCTGGATGCGCGCGGCATCGACACCCGCACGATCTGGACGGGCAACGTGGCGCGCCAACCAATGTTGCGGGGTTGCAAGGTGCGGCTTCCCGCCGACGGCCTCCCGAACGCCGACGTCGTCATGCGGCGCGGTGTGCTGCTGCCGTTGAGCCATGCGATCGACGACGCAACGCTCGAGTTCGTCCTTGCGCAGCTCGCGGAGTTCCTCAACGGCGCGTGAGACGTCGTCGCGGTTTGACGACACTCGGCGTCCCGCCCAAAATAACGTTGTTTTATTTCCTGCCGGCGCGACAAGCTGATTGAACCCGATGACCGACTTGCAACGATGAACGAGCTTCTTGCGCCCTGTTTCGCCCCCTCGGGTGTTGGAGGAGGTGTATACGCACGATCGGTACGAGCGAATGCTCGGGGTGATCAAGCGGGACGGCCCGTGGCCGACTTGCGGTCCAAGGCGTCGAGGTCGCGGAGCCGTCAGACCCGCGATGCACGACTCCGACTTCATTCGTGCGCTCATCGCCATCGACACGATCGCCCCGACGACCGACTGGCTCACGCCCACGGCAGCGTGAGTGCACAGCCCACCGATCGAGCTTCAAACGTCGGCCGGCCCGGTGTCCGCAGAGGGCTGCGAACATCGTTGTTATGATGCGGACGATGGTCTCGGCTGAGTCGTGGAATGGTGAGGGTGCGGTTCCGACCGCGAAGGCTCGCACCACGCGCGCGGCCTTGGTGAGCTCGGCCAGCGAGTTGTTCGTCGAACGAGGCTACGGCAACGTCTCGGTGCGCGACCTGGCGCGCCGCACGCACGTCACGAGCGGCGCCATTTACGGGCACTTCCGCAACAAGGCTGATCTACTCGTCGCCGCAATCGCCGACCGCATCGCGTCGGACCTCGAGGCGCCGTCGTACGGGAACATTGGCTTCGCCAAGTATCTCGGCCGCCAGTGGCGGGCCTACCGCTCCCGCGCCGGCCTCCGCGCGCTGCTCGTCGAAGGCGCGGCGGCGGCGCGCGTCGACCCCGACATCCGCCGGCAGCTCGAACTGCTCCAGAGCGCGAAACTCCGCGAGTGGGGCGCGATCTACCACGAGATCCAGCAGCGGGAGGGGCTCGATCCCGACGTCGACATGGACACGTTGCTGGTATTGCTGTGGGCCGCCGAGCTCGGTGTCGGCCTGCTCGAGTCGTGGGACGTCCAGCTCCCGAGGCCCACCGCGTGGGCACGGTTGATCGAGCGGATCCTCAACTCGTTGGCGGTGCCGCAAACGGACCACTGACTCTGTCCTCCGCCGAAGGCTGTAGAAACGCTACGACGCGTTCCGCTTCTCGCGGGCGGCAGCGCCAAAAGGGGGCCGACATGGGTGAGGTCAGCGCGATGAGCTTCGACACGATCATCGTCGGTGCCGGTTCCGCCGGCTGTGTGCTCGCGGCGCGGCTCAGCGACGCCACCGATCGGGGCGTGTTGTTGCTGGAAGCGGGCCCGGACCACCGCGCCAGCGATATGCCTGAGGCGCTGCGGCTGCTCAGCAAGCCGGTGAGCTGGCCCTACGCCTGGGCCGACCAGGTGGAGTCGAGCGGTGGGCGGCTCCTTGCCTATCGCGGCGGACGGGGCGTCGGAGGATCGTCGGCGATCAATGGCGCGGTGGCGATGCGTCCCGAGCCAGAAGACTTCGACGCGTGGCCCCGCGGTTGGCGCTGGGACGACATGGGGCCGTGCTTGAACGCCGTCGAGCAGGATCTCGACTTTGGCGATCGGCCGTGGCACGGCGATCGCGGTCCCGTGCCGGTCACCCGATGGAACGAGGGCTCCTGGACGCCGCTCCAGGCCGGCTTCGTCGCTGGATGCGAGGCGCTGGGGTTCCCGCGCTGCGACGATCACAACGAGCCGGGGACCACTGGCGTCGGACCGATCCCGATGAACCGGATCGGTCTTCACAGGGTGTCCGCGAACCTTGCGTTCCTGGAGCCCGCGCGGCACCGCCGCAACCTGGTGGTCATGGGCGAGCGTCCGGTTCGTCGCGTGCTCCTGCACGGCGGTCGCGTCGTCGGTGTGGAAGGCGCGGACGGCGAGGTGATCCACGGCGCGCAGGTCATCCTCGCCGCAGGAGTGATCCGCGATCCCGTGCTCCTGTGGTGTTCGGGTATCGGTCCCGGTGACTGCCTCCGGGCCGTGGGTATTCCTGTCAATGTCGACCTGCCGGCCGTCGGTCGCCACCTCACCGACCACTTCGTCGTCAACTTCTCCGCGGAGGTTCGTCTCGAGGTGGTGCCCAAGGACGCGCCGACTCTGCAGACCATTCTGCGGCTCACACGGTTGGGCAGCGACGGCCGCAACGACCTTCAGGTGACACCCGTCGCGCGCCGCCATCCCGACGGGCGGGCTGAGCTCGGGATGAGCGTGTCGCTGCAACTTCCAGACGGCGAGGGCGACGTTGCACCGAGCGGCTCCGACGTCGATGAGCCGGCCGTCATCCGTTGGCCCTTCACCTCGCTGGCCTCGAACTTGAGGCGACTCCGTCACGGATGGCGCACCGCGGGCGCCATCGCGCGGGAGAGCGGGCTGTTGCTTCGGCCAGAGGACGTGGATTCGGCGCTCGCGAAGAGCGATGCGGAACTTGATCGGCTCATCACGGAAACCCACACCGCCTTCTTCCACGGCGTCGGCACCTGCCGGATGGGTGCCGACGGCCGCGACCATGTCGTCGACGCGCGGTGCCGTGTTTTGGGCGTCGACGGGCTTCACGTCGTCGACGCGTCGATCATCCCGACCGTGCCACGGTCCAACACCAACCTGGTGGTGATGGCAGTCGGGGAGCGGTTCGCTCAACTGGAGTCCAGCCAATCCTGACCTGGAGGCGCGCGGTCGCTCATGGAGCGACCGATCCGTTGCGCTGACCTCGCGGTGAACGAGCCGCTGGACGAGTTCGTAACAACGTTGTATTCTGTCGGCGCCTCGTCTCCGGAGAGGGGTTCTTGCATGATCGTCGACGTCGACACGCACTGGGAGGCCACGCGCTACGCCGCGGGCGAGCACCCCCTCGCCCCATGGCTCGACCAAATCCCGACGGGCATCGACATGCTCGCCTTCGGCATTGCCGGCGACCTGCTGGCCGCGCTTCCGGAAGCGGAACGTCCGTCCGCAACCGAGTTGCTGCCGGGGCTCGTCGCACTCGCGAAGGAGCATGGCGGTCCGGTGATCCTCCATCCGCTGCACGACTCGTCGGCGACCGAGCGCGTCGAGTGGATGGACGCGGTCGGCATTGACCACTGCTTGGTGAACCCGGGTGGGTACTGGCAACAGCTCGAGTTCATCGGCACCGACCGGCCCAAGGGCGTGCGCCGCTGCAACGACTTCCTCACCGACCAGCTCTCGGATTTGTCCGAGCGGTTGCACGCGGTCGCGGTGGTCGACTTCGCCGATTTGGACGTCGCCGTCGACGAGCTCGAACGCGCACGCGCCCGCGGAGCGCGGGCATTCTTCCTCTACACCGCGAAGGGCCGGCCGCCGTCAAATGTCTCGCCGGGGCATCCATCGTGGGACCGGGTGTGGGACGCCGCGACGCGACTCGGCATGGTCGCGGTGGTCCACATCGGCAACACCGCGCCCGACTTCACCGGCTGGGCCGACATCGGCTGGGACCTGGCCGGCGGGGCCGGAGTGGAAGGGCTGGCGCGGTTGGCCAATACGCAGCGCGCCCACGCCGCGCAGAACATCATCTCAGCGTTGCTGTACGGAGGCGTCTTCGCGCGACACCCGACGTTGACGGTGATGCTGGAGGAGATGCGCGTCAACTGGATTTCGTCCTTCGTCGACACGCTGTCACGCCAATCGCTGCCGTCCCCCATTCTCGGCGACTGGCCCTTCGAACCCTCGGGCGGTGAGATGCTGCGGCGCAACGTCCGCGTCACGCCGTTGCCCGGTCTCGGCGACACCGACGCGCTCGAGTTCCTCAGCGCACTGCCCGAGATCTGCGTATGGTCCTCCGACTTTCCCCATCTCGAGGGGAACGTCGAGCCGATCGACCTCTACCGCCCCGACCTCGACACCCTCGACGAGGAACTGCGCGCCCAGTTCCTCGGTGACAATGCCGCGGCCTGTTTCGCGCGTATGGGCGATCCCTTGTGACGAACACCAGGAGACCGTTCGACCTCACCGGCAAGGTCGTGATCGTGACGGGCTCGACCAAGGGAATCGGCCGCGCCATGGTGCAGGGGGTGGCGGAAGCAGGCGCATCGGTCGTCGTGAACAGCCGCAAGCAGGATCTGTGCGACTCGACCGCCCGGGAGATCGGGGCGAGCACCGGCGCGGACGTGATGGGTCTCGCGTGTCACGTCGGCGAGTGGAACGCGGTACCCGCGTTCGTGGACGCCGTGCAGGCGCGTTTTGGACGCATCGACGCAGTCGTGAACAACGCCGGCATCAATCCGGCACGTGTTCCTGTCGTCGATATGACGCTCGAGTTCTGGCGCAAGATCTTCTCCGTCAACCTCGAGGGACCGTTGCGCCTGAGCCAGTGCGTGGCGCCGATCATGCGCGATCAGGGCGGCGGCAGCATCGTCAACATCGGCACCATGGCCGCGTACTCGGGTGGCGGCAGCATCAACGCGTACGCGGCGTCGAAGGCCGCGCTCGTGAACCTCACGAAGAGCATGGCGATGGAGTGGGCGCCGTGGAACATCCGCGTGAACGCGCTCTCGCCGGGCCCGTTCATGAGCGAGATGATGGAAGGCGGCGCGCGGACCGCGCCCGGGTTCCTCGAGCTCGTCGCCGGCGGCACGTTCCAGAAGCGCATTGCCGATCCCCGGGAGATCGCCGGCCCAGTCGTCTATCTCGTCAGCGACGCGTCATCGTTCGTCACCGGTGACGATCTCTCCGTGTCGGGCGGCATGCAGAAATGAGGACAACCCGATGACCATCATCGACGTGGACACCGCCGCGGTCCATGAGCTCCTCGGCCGATGGTGGTTCAACTACGACGAAGGCAACTTCGACGTGCTGGCGGGGCTGCTCACCGGTGACGCGCACTTCACGTGCCGCACCGACACCGGCACGACGGACTACGAGGAGTTCGTCCGCTGCGATCTGCGTGGGCGTGACGAAGTCATGGCGTGGCAGACCGACCATCGCAGCAACAGCCCCTACCCGCTTCGGCACAACGCCGCCAACGTGCACATCGTCGAAGCCCGCGGTGACGAGGCGATGTTCGCGTCCTACATCTTCGTCACTCAGATCGTCGCTGGTGTTGCGCCACTCTCGACTGCGATCGTCACCGGGACCGTGCGAGCAGAGCCCGACGGCTTGCGAATCGCCGAGCTGGAAGTCGTCCTCGACACCATGCCGTCGGTCCAGTTCAGCGAACGCTGATCGCCGACGGCAGCATGACGTCGGTCGGCGTAGAGTGCCGTGCCTCCGGGCCGTCGGACGGAAGGGGCCGGCATGAGTAGTGATTCGATCAAAGAGGCCGAAGAGAACGTCGCGAAGTTGCAGAATGCGCTCGAGGACGCGCAGCGGATACTCGAGAAGGCCGAACGCGCGCAGGAAGCCGCGCAACGCGCTCATGAGGCCGCGGAGCAGCACGCTGCAATGTTGCGCACCGTGTCCCTGATCGCGATCGGAGGTCATCGTCTTCGGCAGTGCTTGCAAGCTTCCGTCGGGGACGCCGCTGACGGTGTGGCACGTTGGTGCAACGCTGGGCGTTACAGCGGGGCGTATAGCGTTTGTTCCACCTCGCACCTGGGAGCTTCGACCATGCAGCGAATGACGGACCGCGAGTTGGACGGTGCGCGATGACGGCCGCCGACGCCGCGCCGCAAGAAGAGCAGGAGCCGCTGCAGCCGTTCGTATTCGCCGTCGACGACATTCCCGGCCACACGAACGCCGAGCTCCTCGCCGGCTTTCCGAACGCCGACGAGCTCTACGAGCTGCTCGGCCGAGACCTCGTCACGAAAGCGCTGGTGCAGACACCGAGGCTCTGCGTGTACCACGAGTCGGCGAAGCCCGGTGAGCGCGTGAAGCCACACCGGCACGGCACCTACCAGGTCAACTACGTGCTGCGCGGTGAGCTCATGTTCGGCAACCGGCGCGTGAGCGCCGGGATGGGCTATTTCACGCCCGACATGCTCTATTCGTGGCGCGCCGGTGACGAAGGCGCCGAGTGGATCGAGATCCACTCCGGGATCGGGGGCATCTTCACCGACCGTCCCGACACTTGAGAGCACTTCGCAGACGGCCCACTTGCCCGCGGCGCGACACGCGGGAGAACATCCGCCCATGAGCGATGTGATGAGTGGTATCCGGATCCTCGAGGTGGCGGAGCACACGTTCGTGCCCGCGGCGTCGGCGATACTCGCCGACTGGGGTGCCGACGTGATCAAGATCGAGCACGCGGTGCGCGGTGACGCGATGCGCGGCCTCGGCGCGTCGGGCAGCGTTGCGTTCGACCAAGACGTGCCGGTGCTCGTGGAACATGCCAACCGCGGCAAGCGCAGCCTCGGACTCGACCTTGCGGATCCCGATGGGCTCGCGATCCTCTACCGCCTCGCACAGACCGCCGACGTGTTCCTCACGAACAAGCTCCCATCGGTGTGCGAGAGGCTGCACATTCGGGTCGACGACCTGCGCGTGCACAACCCGTCGATTGTCTACGTGCGAGGCACCGGCTACGGCACGCGCGGGCCGGACGCCAACGCGGGTGGCTACGACTTCCTCGGCTTCTGGGCCCGCGGCGGCAGCGCAGCCGCGAGCCGCGCGCCCGGCAGCGACGACGTGCCCTTCCAGCCGGCGCCCGCCTACGGCGACACCATCGGCGCGATGACGATCGCCGGTGGCATCTGCGCGGCGCTCTTGCACCGTGAGCGCACCGGCGAAGCGAAGGTCGTCGACGTCTCGTTGCTCGCCACCGGCATGTGGGCGATGGCCGGCGCCATCGCGCTCTCCCAGCTCACCGGCGAGCCGTGGTACTTCCAGCCGCCGACGGGGACCGGGACGCCGAGCAACCCGGCCGCTGGCATCTATCGCACCGCCGACGACCGCTTCCTCGCCTTCTCGATGCTCCAAGGTTTCCATTACTGGCCCGAGCTCTGCGAGCGGATCCGCCGACCGGAGCTCGTCAACGACCCGCGCTTCGCCACGGCCGAGCTGCTCGCGGCGAACGCGCCTGAGGCGGCCAAGCAGGTCGCCGACGCGATCGGCGCGCAACCGCTGCAGTACTGGATGGAGCGACTCGCGGGCATGAAGGGCCAGTGGTCGGCGGTACAGGACACGATCCAGGTCGCCAACGACCCACAGACCATCGCCAACGGCTATCTGCAAGACCTCGAGACCGATGACGGCCTGCCCTACCGCGTCGTGTCCACCCCAGTGCAGTTCGACGAACAGCCGGCGCGCGCACGCCGTGGCCCGACCTTCAACGAGCACGGCGACGCCCTTCTCACTGACGAGCTCGGCATCGACTGGGACACCGTCATCGACCTCAAGGTGCGCGGTGTCGTCGCGTAGCGGGCGCGCAAGATCGTGGACGAGTTGTTCGCCGACTCTCCGGCGGCGAGCCCGAGCTGATCGTGTCCGACAACATGGCGCGCGTCTGGAACCTCTGAACGGTTGACCGCCGCGTCTAGGCGTCGCTCTCGGTGACGGCGCCGATCGCGATCAGCTTCTCGATGCGGTCCCCGTCGTAGCCGAGTCGCTCGAGAATGCGCCGAGTGTCCTGACCCGGCACCAGCGGCGGTCCCTGCACGCGACCGGGGGTCTGCTCGAGATCGAACATCAGGCCGGCAACGTCCATGCGGCCGACGAGCCGTTGCTCGTACGACGTGACCCAGCCCTTCTCGATCATCTCCGGATCGTCGAAGACGGACAGCACGAAGTCGCGGTCGGCAATCTCACACGGGACGCCCGCGCCGTCGAGCACCTCGAACCATTCCCGCGCCGTGCGGCCAGCGAGATTTCCCCCGGTGAGCCGCGCGAACTCGGCGACGTGTTCATCGCTCACGAGCGCAACGCACAGCCATCCGTCGGCGGCCTCGTGGAGCCGGTAGCGGTCGTTCCAACCCGTCTGCATCTCGTCGAGTACCGGCCGGTTGCCCGGCGTGCCATCGCGCTGCACCCACGTCATCGACGTGTTCAGGAGGTGGGCGTAGAGGATGGAGGTGTCGAGGAACTGACCGTCGCCGGTGCGCCGCCGGTGGTACAGGGCTTGGAGGATCCCGATCGCGGACAGGTAGCCGTTCCCCGTGTCGCCCAAGGACGTGTTGGGCCAGATCGGCGTCGCGCCGGACTCGACGCCCGCTTCCATCCACGACGCGCCGGCCAGCGCTGCCCCCGTCTGGTCGTTGCCGGGGAGCAGCATGCGGCTGGGATCGTGCCCTCGTGTGTGGCAGTAGATGAGCGACGGATTGATCACCTTCAGCGACTCGTAGTCGACGCCGAGGCGCTCGGCCGCGTCGTACCGCATGTTGTGCTGCACTACGTCGGCCGTGCGCACGAGGTCGTGCAGCACGGCCATTCCCTCGGGATTCTTGAGATCGATCGTGATGCTCTGCTTCCCGCGGTTGCAGCACATTGCGATGCTCGTCTGCATCCAGAAGCTGTCGAACACCGCGTTGTTGATCTTGATGACGGTGGCGCCGAGGTCGGCGAGGAGCTGCGTGCCGAAGGGCCCGGCGACCGCGAGCCCGAGGTCGAGCACGACCACGCCTTCGAGCGGCGATGCGATCCGACGACCATCGTCGGCCTCTGCCGATTCGGCGGTCGCGACGAACGCGGCGTCCGCCTTCACGTCGGCCGTGTGCTGCCCTGGCTGCGCCACGCCCCGGATCGGAGGCGCCGGCGTCTTCTCGAACTGGTAGGTGCGGCCGACCATGCGGATCCCGTCCACCTCGACGACGCTCCCGTCCTCGAGCAGCAGCGGGTCGAGCAATGCTTCCTCGGGCGACCGCACCCGCTGCACGGGCACACCCACCTCGGCCGCGAGCCGGGCCCAGTCGTCGGCGGGGAACTTGGCGACCGCCTCCCGCATCTGCTCCTGCAGGGCGTGGAGCACGATCATGTCCTCGGCCGCGGGAGACACGCGCATCGGTGCGTCTCTGGGCGCCATCAGGTCGGGTCCGGGCTCGAGGCGCTCCAGCTCGCCGGCGTTCAGGATGAAGCCCGGGAGCGGCACCCAGTGGTGGGTCCAACGGCCGTCGGAACCCTGGAAGAAGCCTTTCGGCGCACGCGGGTCGAAGATCCAGGTGTTGAAGCCGTCCCGGTCGGCTCGCTCGACGCGCTGCCAGGCGCCCACGGTCGTGGCCAGCGCACCTTGGAGCATGGACGTGTGGACATGCTGGCCCTTGCCGGTGACCTCGCGCGCGACGAGCGCGGCGTTGATCGCGACGGACGCGTTGTAGAACGTCGCGAGACTGATCCACGGGACTCCGCTGAATAGCGGACCCGAGCGCGGCGCACCGATCATGCACCCCTCGGGCGCCTCGTAACCCGGGAGGACCTCCGCGTTCGACAATCGGCCGATAGTGGTGCCGACGACGCCCCGGTTCTCGAACTGCTGCCCAGTCCGCGCCGCCACGAGCGCGTCGTAGGCGGGCCGGTGCGCGTGCGCGCCGGTCTCCCCGTAGCCGGTGATGGAGCAGTGCACGAGGCGCGGGTTGGCCGCGAGCAGCGTCTCGTGATCGATACCGAGCTTCGCTGCCACTCCGGGTTCGAAGCTCTCGATCACGATGTCGGCGCGCCGCGCGAGGGCGAGGAACACCGCTCGATCGGCGTCGTCGCGGAGGTCCAACGTCGCGCGGCGCTTCCCCCGCAGCCAGACGCGCGTTCCCGAGAGCTCGGCGAAGGGGTCGCCCCCGGGTGGCTCGATGCGCGTGACGCGCGCGCCGTGATCGGCGAGCAGCATGCCGGTCATCGGACCGGCGATCCCCCACGACACATCGAGGACGTCGATGCCCCGAAGGATCCCCTGGTCAGTCATCGGCTTCCTCCGTGCTCATGGATTCGCGACGATAGGCCTGCCCGTCGCACGAACGTCCACCGTCGCGCGGACGATCGACCCCACGTCCAACACGCCCCAACGCTCCAGAGCGACTCGCATAGGCACAGACCCCCAAACGCGCGTCACCCGGAGTACCGTCCCGCGCGTGCGTCTTCGGGGCGCGATCGTGCTGGTGGTGACGCTCGCTGCAACGCTCGCGCCCGCCGCGGCTCGGGCCGCGACGACCCAGCCGGGCTTCACGAGCTGGAAGGAGACGTTCGTCGACAAGAGTCGCCCGACCGCGGCGGGCGCGGCGACTCCCGCTGCACCCGACCGCACACTCGTCACCACCGTCTACCGCCCGACGGGCAAAGGACCGTTCCCAATGATCGTGTTCGCGCACGGGTCCGACGGGCATCCCGACGAGTTCACGCAGCTACTCGGCGCGTGGGCCACCGCGGGCTACGTCGTCGCGGCGCCGGCCTTCCCGCTCACGAACTCGACCGTCGCTCAAAACCAGAGGAACGTGATCGACTTCGTCAACCAGCCGGGCGACATGTCGTTCGTACTCACGCAGATCCTGCGCGAGAGCCGTGCGCGGAAGAGCAGGCTGCACGGCGCGATCGACCGTCGTCACATCGGCGCCGCCGGCCTCTCGCTCGGAGGCGCCTCCACGTACGGCGTCGTGTTCGACGACTGCTGCCGCGATCGGCGCTTCACCGCCGCGATGGTGCTCGACGGCATCCGGTTGCCCATGAGCGAGAGCGCCGGAGGCAAGCTCCGGCTCGACGGGCGCGTACCCCTGCTCATCGCGCACTCCGACACCGACCCCTCAATCCCCTACAGCACCGCGCGCGCGGCCTACGCCGAGGCGTTGCCATCGGTGTGGTTCGTGACGCTGCACGGCGCGTCGCACGCCAGCCAGCGGGAGAACGATCCGACTCCGTACGATGCGATCGACGAGCGCCTCACGGTTGACTTCTGGGACGCGACCCTGCGCGGCAAGAAGGCTGCGCTCAACCGGCTGCAACGCGACGCGACCGTCGCCGGTCTCAGCTCGATCGAGTCGCGTCGCCGAGCCGAACCATGATCCCCCATGACCAGGTGGTCGGCGAACCGTGCCTCCTACGACGGGAGCACCAGCACCTTGCGGTTGGTGGTAGGGCCCTTCAGCTCCTCGAACGCAGCGTCAATGCCGTCGAGCACGACGCGATCGGTGACGAAGGCGCCGGCGTCGAGCTCTCCCGCGGCCAAGAGACGCGCCACCTGAGCGAACTCCGCACGCGTGTAGTACACGGCGAACCGGATCTCCACCTCTTTGATCAACGCGAGTACCGGCATGATCGGATCGGGCGCCGTGCAAACCCCCGCAATGACGACGCGGCCGCGCGGTCGCACGGCTCCGACCGCGGTGTCGATCATCCCGGGACGACCGACGCATTCGATTACGACGTCGAACGGGCCACCGAGCTCTGCGGTCTCGGGATCGACCGTCGAGCTCGCTCCAAAGTCCGGTGCCGCGGCGCGGCGCGGCCCTGACGGATCCGAGACCACCAGGTCGCCCGCGCCGAGACGTCGGGCCCACGTCGTCGCTGCGAGACCCACCGGTCCCGCGCCGATGACGAGGACCCGGTCTCCCGCTGCGAGCCCAGCCGCGAGCACGGTGTGGAGACCGACGGCCAGCGGCTCGACCAGCGCGCCGAGGTCTCCGATCTCGTCGGGTAACGGCACGGTCTGTGCGGCACTGACCCGCACGTATTCGGCGTACGCACCGGAGCTCCCGCCCACGCCGACGAGATCCACCGCCTCGCAGTGGGCGATCAGCCCGAGCGCGCACCACCGGCACCGCCCGCACGCAAAGAGTGGAAGCGCCGACGCGAGCTGTCCGTGGTGCCAGTCCGCGGCGACGTCGCTACCCGCCGCCACGACCTCACCGCAGAACTCGTGACCCATGACGAGCCCCGCCGGCATCGAGTCGATCGCCTTCAGGTCAGATCCACAGATGCCACAGGCGCGCACCCGGAGCACGAGCTCGCTGGTGCCGGGGTTCGGGTCGGGCGCGTCGACGATCTCGAGACGGTGCTCGTCGGTCACGATGGCGGCGCGCATTCGACCGCTGAGGCTACGGCACCGACGTCGGAAGCGGCCTGTCACGCTAGAGACGGGATCCCGCCGTTCGGCGCGCACGGCAACCGGTATCGACCGCGGAGCACTGCGCTTGGCGTCCCTGATGCGGACGACGGTCAGCCCGGCGACGAGCGCCGTGACTGCGCCGACCACGAGGAGCACGACCGTCGACGGCGTATCCTCGCCGGCGCTGACCGCGTGCACGCTGGCGAGTAGAAACAGCGGAAAGCTCGCGAAGTGCACGGCTCGCCACGCACGCTTGCAGGTGGCGACGCGGGAGCGAGAGTTCGACCGCGACGAGCAGGTAGAGGGACACGATGCCCCGTCCGACGGCGACCGGTTGGCACGTCGCGACGAAGGGAACGAGGAGACGTGCGGAACCCTTTGTGGTGGCATGCGCTCAGGCTGGATCGGCACTTTCAGATCTCCGGATTGGCGTGGCGTCGCAGGGGCGGGGGAACGCGCCCCTGCGACACCAACGATCGGACGCGTCAGTGCCCCGGGCCGCTCTCGACGCCGGCGACGCTGAAGTCGGCGTTGACCTTGACGGTCACATGGGACCCGTCCGACTTCGTCATGTGCGCCTCGTACACCGCGCCTTCGGCGTCGTTCTCGACGCGGTCAATGGTCGCGTCGGGCACCGCCGCCTTGGCCGCGTCCGATACCTGGGTGGCCGTGTCGCCCGTCAGCAGCACCTCGGTGATGCCGTTCGCCGTGTGCCCACCCTCGCTCGGATCGTGGGCCGGAGCCGTACTGTCGGACCCGGTCGACGACGACGAGGACGACGACGTCTGCGCGCCCGCGGAGCCGACGAGCGAGGCGCCGACTGCGCCGCCGGTCACCGCCGCGCCAACGGCCAGCGCCGTGAGCGCGACTTTCGGGAGATACTTCATCGTGGGTCTCTCCATTCTGAGTAGGGGACTGTCGGTGTTGCAGGCATCACGATCGGGCACCGCGCGCAAGACTCCGTCAGGTGCAGGGAAGAGCGACGTAAGAAGGTGCGACCGAGCCGGTTCTTACCTGGCTCTTGCACAACTCGATGTATGTATTGACAGCGCGGGGCGAAGGTGGGCGAGTGGCATCGTCCCGGATCTGGAGCTCGCCCGTGACGGTGCGCGCTCCCCGTAAGGTTGTGCAGTGACGACCGGGACGTCGGGTGGCCGGTCCCGCGTCCTCGTCGTCGAAGACGACCGCAGCGTGCGCGAGTCGCTGGTGACGGCGCTCCGGCTCGAGGGCTACGACGTCGAGGCGCTTCCCGACGGCGAAGCTGCGCTCGAGCAGCTCACGATCGCGACGGACGAGAGCCGGCCGGACGCGGTGCTGCTCGACGTGATGATGCCCCACCTCGACGGGCTCTCGGTGTGTCGGCGGCTACGCGCGCGCGGCGACACGACGCCGATCCTCATGATCACCGCGCGCCACGAAGT
>JBKPCV010000179.1:0-11341 GCA_046727575.1 Actinomycetota bacterium | reverse complement strand
GACATGGAGGAACTGTTCGCGCCGGAGATCGCGGCGGGCAAGCGGCACTAGCTCCGATGAGCATCGCCGGCGTGTCGACGCATCCTCGCGTTTCCCTGAACAGCATCTGTTCGATGACGCAGTCGTTCGACGAGGACCTCGCGCTCTGGGAAGACCTCGGCATCGATCACGTGGGCTTGATCTCTCCGAAGTTCGACGCCTTCGGATGGGATGCCGGCCGCCAGGTCGTCCTCGACCGTGGTCTTCGCGTCTCGAGCATGTCGTGTTACAAGCACGAGATCGCGGATTCACTGGAGTTCACTGCCGCCGTGGATTCCAACGTGCTGTATTTCGTGCCCGGGAGCGGCGGCTCGCTGTTGTGGGAGGAAGCGGCCGAGAAATTCTGTGAGGACATGGCTCCATATGTAACGCGCGCGGACGAGCTCGGCGTGAAGCTGGCCCTCGAGCCGACCAATCCGCTCCGCACCGACGTGAGCTTCGTCCACACGGTTCGTGACGCCGTCCATCTCGCCCGCATGGCCGGCATGAGCGTCGTCGTCGACTTCTACTCGTCGTGGTACGAGCGCGACCTCGAGCGAGTCGTGCAGGAGAACATGGACCTCGTGTCGCTCGTGCAGATCGGCGACTACGAGCTCGGCACGTTCGACATCCCGAATCGCAGTGCCATCGGCGACGGTGACATCCCCGTGGAGCGGCTCATGGGGCTGGTGTTGGACGCCGGCTACGAGGGGGCCTTCGACCTGGAGATCCTCGGGCCGAGGATCGAAGCCGAGGGTTACCGGGCCCCGATCACTCGCAGTATGGAACGCGCGAGCGAAATGCTCGACCGGCTCAATGCCTGAGTAATGTTGTACCGACCGGTCGGATCACCGCTGGCTTGCTCCACCTATATATCTGTATCGCGCTCGACTGGCATGCAGTGCCCGGAATCGGGGGAGGACTGACCATGGCTCGCTACCCGAAGCCCGCCGAAGGCACGTGGACCGAGCACTACCCGGAGCTGAGCACCGGCACGGTGTCCTACGAGGACTCGATCTCGCCGGAGTTCTACGAGCAGGAGCGCGAAGCGATCTTCAAGCGGGCCTGGCTCCAAGTGGGACGCGTCGAGCAGCTGCCCCGCACCGGGAGCTTCTTCACCAAGACGATCGACGCCGCGAACGCATCGATCATCGTCGTGCGCGGCCAGGACGGCGAGGTCCGCGCATTCCACAACGTCTGTCGCCACCGTGGCAACCGGCTGGTGTGGCAGGACGTCCCGCAGGAGGAGACGAGTGGGACCGCCCGGCAGTTCAGTTGCAAGTACCACGGATGGCGGTACGGGCTCGACGGCGCGTGTGTGTTCGTGCAGCAGGAGGGCGAGTTCTTCGACCTCGACAAGGCCGACTACGGGTTGGTCCCTGTGCACTGCGACGTGTTCGCCGGCTTCATCTTCGTGAACTTCGCCAAGGAGCCGAGCCAGTCACTGCGCGAGTTTCTCGGACCCATGCTCTTGGGTGTCGAGGATTACCCGTTCGACCAGATGAGCGACCGGTACGCCTTCCGCGTGGAGTGTCGCGCCAATTGGAAGGTGTTCTCGGACGCCTTCCAGGAGTTCTACCACGCACCCGTGGTGCACGTCGGCCAGCATCCGCGTCACCTCCGCGCGACCATCAACGAGATGGGCTATGAGGCGCCGCACTACCAGATCGACGGTCCACACGGGCTGGTTACGACGGCCGGAGCGCTCCACCGTGTGTGGGATATGCCGCCGGAGAACGTCAAGCCCGCGGACCTCGCGACGCGCAGCGGGTTGTTCGGCCCGTGGGAGCAAACCGATCTCGGTGAACTGCCTCCGGGCATCAACCCGGGCAAGGTCAACCCGTGGGGTTTGTCGTCGTTCCAGTTCTTCCCGAACTTCGCCATCCTGATCTGGGAGGCCGGCTGGTACAACACGCATCAGTTCTGGCCGACGTCGTACAACAGGCTCGTCTTCGAGGGCAACGTCTATTCCCTGCCGGCCAGGTCGGCGTCGGAGCGCGTGGGGCGTGAGATGGCGGCGGTCTCGTTCAAGGAGTACTCGCTCCAGGACGCGAACACCCTCGAGGCCACGCAGATGGGTCTGGAGGCTCGGGTCATCGACCGGTTCCCACTCAACGACCAGGAGGTTCTGGTCCGGAACTTCCACAAGGTCGTCGGCGACTGGGTGGAGGAGCATCGGACCGAGCAGGTGAGGGCGTGAGCGGAGCGGCCGCGAGCCGGGTATCCCGGCGAGCAGCGGAGAGCGGCCCGGCGCAAGCGAGCGACCGCCCGCGGGCCGGGTATCCCGGTTCGCAGGGAGCGAGCCATCGAGCAGGCGCAGAGAGCGGGAAAGGGGTGCGCGATGGCGATGCTTCCCAGTGAGTTCGCGGAGCTCGAACCGTTCGCCGCGAAGTGGTGCCTGGCGACCGAGCCGGAGCGCTGGGCGGAGCGCATGTCGAGTTCCATGGACGAGATGCAGGCGTTCTACGACGCGATCCTCCCGCGAGTCGGGGACGCGCTCGCGTACTGCGACAAGTTCCCCCTCGACGACATGCCCGATGACGCCGTCAATCTCCTGCGGTTGGTCTACTCCTTCGTGATCGTGTCCTTCCCGGTCGAGCTGTGGCGTCAGCCGTACGTTCCCGACACGCTCGGTACGTCGTTCGACCGCCTCAGCGAGCCTCTTCCATGAGGTCGACCTCGCGCGAGGAGGAGGAGTCGTCATGACGACCCGAGCCGAGAACGAGCTGATGACTCGTATCGAGGGCGACGCGCCGATGGGTCGTCTGATGCGGGAGAACTACTGGATCCCGTTCGCCATGTCGCCGCACCTCGAGCCCGGTGGCGGGCCGGTGCCGGTACGTCTGTTCGGCGAGAACTACGTCGCGTTCCGGGCCGAAGACGGCCGCATCGGCTTCCTCGACGAACAATGTCCCCACCGCCGCGCGTCGCTCGTGCTGGCGCGTGCGGAGGGGAACTGCCTGCGCTGCATCTACCACGGCTGGAAGATCGAAGCGTCGGGGTGTGTCGTCGAAGCACCCACGCAGCAGGTTCGACCGGAGCGGTTCGCGGCCAGTGTGCGCGTCGTTCACTTTCCCGTGCACGAGTCGGGCGGCATCGCGTGGGTTTGGCTCGGCGGCGCGGACGCGCCGGCATTCCCGCAGCTCCCCTTCGCCGACGACGACCTGTATCGCTACTGGGTCGTCTCGCGCGTCCCGTGCAATTGGCTCCAGGGCCTCGAGGGCTCCGTCGACTCGGTGCACGCCGCGATGCTGCACCAGTCGTGGATCGCCCTGTCCGTCGACATGGAGGAGCACGCCAACCTCGGCTACGCGCTCGCCCAGGCGGCGCCGACCTACGAGACCGAATCGACCTCGTACGGGTTGCGCGCAGCGGCGCTGCGCAAGATGGCCGACGGTCGCACCTACGTGCGCGTCACCGAGCACATGATGCCGCTCGTGACCATTACGCCGACGGGGAGCACGGAACCGCGGGCAGGCGCGGTGTTCCTCATCACCCCGGTCGACGACACGCATCACTTGATGTTCTTCGGAACCGTCGGACCGACGCCGCACAGCGCGGTGCCGCTCGACCAGATCAAGATGCAGGACCCGAACTACGCGCCTGATCCCTCCGACTACGCCGGGCTGCGCGGCGACCGCTGGAACGCCTGGGGCCAGGACCGCGGCTTGATGAACGGCGGGCACTTCACCGGCTTCGGGCGCAGCCTCCTCGAGGAGGACGTCGCGATCCAGACGAGCATGGGGCCCATCCTCGATCGCACCAAGGAGAACCTCTCCTCGAGCGATGTCGCCGTCGCCCACCTCCGCCGCATGCTGCTCGACGCGCTCGCGGCCAGCGAAGCCGGCACCCTGCCACCCGGCAGCGCGCGGACGCCCGACGGCCTCGGCTTCCCGAACGCCTCCGAGATGCTCGTGGACGAGGGTCAGCGCTGGGAGGACGCGGCGCTGAACCCGGTCACCGGCTGAGCACGCTCGCAGCCGTGGAGGCCTTGGCAGCGAAGAAGCTCGGCGAGACCGTGGGCGCCGAGGTGCTCGGTGTCGACCGGGATCGGTTGCTGCACGACCCCGCCCTGCCGGGGTTCGTCGGTGACGCGCTCGAGGAGCACGGAGTCCTGCTCTTCCGCGAGATCGGGGTGGACGACGAGCAACAGGTGGCCTTCGGGCGGCGGCTGGGTGACCTCGTCGCCCGGCCCGGCCATCCGATTCCGGAGATCACCGTCATCACGCAGGATCCGCACAACCATCTCGCTGACTATTTCCGCGGGAACGTGAACTGGCACATCGACGGCGCGATGGACGAGATCCCCTGCAAGGCGGGCATCCTCAGCGCCCGGGTGATGGCAGCCGGGGACGGCGGGACGGAGTTCGCCAGCACGTTCGCCGCGTACGACGACCTCGGCGACGACGAGAAGGATCGGTTCGCCGAGCTCCGGGTCGTGCACTCGCTCGAGGTGACGTTGCGTCGCGTCTACCCCGACCCGACCCCCGAGCAGGTCGCCGACTGGCGGACGAAGGCGACGCGCGAACACCCGTTGGTGTGGGCGCACCGGTCCGGCCGGAAATCGCTCGTCCTGGGCGCCACCGCCGACTACGTCGTGGGCATGGAGGCGGACGAGGGCCGGGCGCTGCTCACCGACCTGCTGGCGCGCGCGACTCGTCCCGAGCGCTCGTTTCGTCACGACTGGACCGTCGGTGACCTGGTCATCTGGGACAACACCGGAGTTCTCCACCGCGTGACTGACTACGAGGCGACGTCGCGGCGCGAGCTCCACCGCGCGACCGTCGACGGTGACGAGAGAATCCAGTAACAGTCGAGGTGGCGGGGCTCGCTGGTCGCTGAAGGACGTCGCGAGTCGGAGAGAGGGTTTCGTGGTGTGAGCCGGTATCCACTCGGCATCGTCACGTTCGCATTCGGCTCGATGCCGGTCATCGACGCGTCCGTGCACGCACGCGAGCTGGGCTTCGCGTTCGTCGACCCCCCAGTCGACGCCGATCCGTCGACGTTGGCCCTGCCCGTCGGTTGCCCGTCGTCGGATCCCATGCCGGTGCCCACCTGGGCTTTCTCCCCGGCGCCGCGCGACGGCCCCGGCATGTGGGAGGAAACCGTGAACCGGTTCCGTGCCGCGCCCGGGTGCCTGCTCGAGCCGTGGGCCGGGGCAACCGTGAACTCGGTCGAGAAGATGGGCGCCATCGCGGAGGAGGTGCCCGGCCTCCGGTTCCTCGTCGATACCGGACACGTCGCCGCCTGGGGCGGCGACCCGGTCGAGGCCGTCGAGCTCGCCGCCCACGTGCAGTTCCGCCAGGGCAAGGAGGGCGCGACCCAGGTCCACGTGGACGATCCGGACGGAGCCGTCGACTTCGAGGCGGTGATCCGCCGGCTCGACGCGCTCGGCTATGACGGGAAGGTCGCGGTCGAGTACTACAGCCTTCCCCAACTGGGGCACCCTCTGGAGGATCCGCTGGGGTGGGCGGTGGACCTCGCCGCCCATGTGCGCCCGCTGCTTGCGTGATCGGATTGGTCGGTCGCGCTCGCCTCGCTCTACGCCAGCTCCTTGCCCGGCCGGTCGGGCAGACTGACACTGCCGTCCTCGGCGAGGTTCCAGAACGGGATGTAAGCGACCTCCCACGGGTGGCCGTCGGGGTCGATGAAGATCCCGCTGTAGCCCCCCCACGGCTGGAGCTCGGGGGCGCGGCCCATCGTCGCCCCCGCCGACTCGGCCCGGGCGAGCTCGGCGTCGACCTCGTCGGTCGAGCCGACCATGTGGGTGAGCTGGACGCCGCCCCAGCCGCCGTTGTCGGTAACCGAGCAGTCCTCGGCGAGCTTGTCGCGATGCCAGAGACCGAAGACCATGTCGTTCGTGAGCTGGAAGAGGTAGATGTCACCGTCGGGTGACATCCCGGACCAACCGAGCTGCTCGTAGAACGTGCGCGCCCGGTCGACATCGGCGACGCCCAGTGTCATGAAGGAAAGTCGTTGTTCCATCGGCCGAGTGTCGCGCAGCGCGACTGTCAGCGCGCGCTGCGTTCGCGCAGGGACGCCTGCACCCATTCCTGTGCCGTCGCGTGGAGATGGCGGCAGAGGATCTCCTGGTCGCCGAGCGGGAACTCGGTGACGCCGCCGGAGCCCAACGTCAACTGGACCGACGCGACGAGGCTGTCATCTTGGAGCGCGAACTCCTTGAGTGAGACTGCCGTCATTTCCTGCGCCACCACTTCACGTGCGTTGCGCGGGGGGGCGAAGTACAGGTTCCACTCGAAGACGTGTGAGTCGTAGGAGGTCGGCCAGTGCTGGTAGGTGTGGTACCAGCCGCGCTCCCAGAGCTGGATGCCGAAGTTCGGCCAGATCTCGAACAACGCGACGCCGACGCGTTCGTGGCCGCCGGGCCGCATGCCTTCGATCACGGTGGCGTCGTGGAACTCGGGCTGGTCCCACGGACCGAACAACCCGCCTCGTAGGAGACGTTCCGACGGCTTGATCTGGTCGTCGGGCAGGTCCCAGGGCCTGATGCCGGGCGTGTTGAACATGCGGTGCGGCCCGTCGATCTGGTAGTGCAGCGCCTCGAAGCCGGCTTGGTGCGCGTCGAAGTTCTCGGGCCGTTGGTTCCGGTGGACGATGGGTGCGTGGTACTGCTCCTGGAGGGCGTCCATGAACACCTTCCAATTGGCGGGCACGTCGGCACGGAAGCCGTAGCGCTCGGTCAACCGGTCGAACGGATACTCCTCGATCGCGGTGACCATCGGTCCGAGGTACTCGCGCAACGATTCGCCGGGATCGCGGTCGAGGTTGACGAAGATGAATCCTGCCCAGACGTCGCAGTGGACGGGGACGAGGCCGTAGTCGGCCTTGTCGAGGTCGAAGAACTCGTCCTCCTGCTGGACGAACGTGCAGGCGCCGTCGAGGCCGTAGCGCCAGCCGTGGTACTTGCAGGCGAACTGGCGCGCAGTACCGCTGGTCTCCTCGCCCGGGAAGTCGGTCCAGACGAGCTTGTTGCCACGGTGCCGGCAGACGTTGTGGAACGCGCGCACGTCGCCGTCCTGGCCGCGGACCACGACAATCGAGGTGTTCGCGACCGCGATCTCTTTGGTGAAGTAACTGCCGGTGCGGGGGAGCTGCTCGACCCGCCCGACATGGAGCCACGCGTGCCTGAAGATCGCGTCCCGTTCCAGCTCGAAGAACTCGGGCGAGATCGAATCGGCGTAGGACACCAACCCGGTACCGAGCTCGGGATAATGCTCGGTCCAGCTTCCCTCGGCTGGTTTCGGAAACCGCGCCATTTCCGGACGCCTAGATGGTGGTGGGCGAGACGACGCGGTCGAGCGTGGCGTCGCCGGCGTCGGGGATGCGGGGGTCGTTCCATACCTCCACGGGGAACGACACCATCACGAACGAGAACACGAGATACAGCAGGTTCCGGGCATCCTCGGGCAGGTCGTCGAGGGGGAAGCGGTCGCAGTAGGCGAGGGCGGCGTCGACGCGCGGGAACATGGCCTCGTAGAACTCGCGCATGTCGTCGATCGCGCTCGCGTGTCGCTCGGCCCAGCGTTCTCCTTCGGTGGGCAACGACCACCGTGCTGCGAACCGCTCGAGGTCGGCGAACTCCGCCGGAAGCAGGCGAGGCGCGTCAGTCATCGCTGGTCGCTTCCGCCCACTCGACGTGCTGGCTGCGGTCGCCGAGAAGGAATCCGGTGACGAGACGGTCGGCGAACCGCCACTCGCCGCCCACGCGTTCGAACCGGTCGACGTAGCGACCGGCGGCAATGGGTTGGAGCGGGAGTTCGTCGGTCTGTTGGAGGACCGTCACGTAGCAGCGCGACGTCGCGCGCTCGCCGTCGAGCTGGATGTTCACGTTGGTGATGACGTGCTTCGTGCGCGGAGTGCCGTCGGAGTGCAGCCGCGTGGCGGCGAAGAACTCTTGAACTTGCGCTGCACCCTGATACTCCGAGACTTCGGAGCGGTCGGCATGATCGAGGCGGTACGTCGCGTGCTCGAACATCCAGGCCGCCTCCGCCCACTGGCCTGCGTCGATGCGTTCCGCGTAGATCATGAGCAGCGTGTGGATCGCGTGCCAGTCCTCGAACATGGTCGTCTCGCCGACGCGCCCTTCTTCGGTAGAGTCGATGACTGCCTAACACGCTTCGCTTCGAGGGGCAAGGAGTTGCGTTGGTGATGCAGGTTCACCCGATGCACGCCGACATGAACTGGTTTGCGGTCCTCGCGCACCACGCGAGTCGTACGCCTGAGAGGCCGCTCTGTACGTTCGAGAGCGAGATCGTCACGTACGAGGAGATGGCCACCCGCGCTGCGGCACTCGCTGCCGGACTGCAGGAACAGGGGGTCGGTCCCGGCGACGTCGTGGGTCTCCTCTCGTACAACTGCCCCGAATTCCTGGAGACGATCTTCGCCGCGAACTACCTGGGCGGGATCGCGATGCCGATCAACTGGCGGCTCGCGGCGCCGGAGGTTCGGTACATCCTCGAGCACTCCCAAGCGCGCGCTCTCGTGTGCGACGAATCACTCGTCGATCTCGGGAACGAGGCGACGAAGGGCATGGAGGCGCCCCTCTTGTGCGCGTGCGTCGCACACCCGGCCCCCGCCGGGTGGACGGCGCTCGCGGCGCTCCGGGCCGCGCCCGACATGCTGCCGCACGCACGGGTCGACGGCGACGACACCCACCGGTTGATGTACACGTCGGGGACCACGGGACGCCCCAAAGGTGTGATGATCACGCACGCCAACCTGGCGTGGAAGAACCTCGCGCACCTCGTCGAGTTCGGTATCACCAACACCGATCTCGGCCTTGCCTGCGGCCCGCTGTACCACGTCGGCGCCCTCGACCTCACGACCACCACGCTGATCGCGGCGGGCGCGACGACGATCATCCATCGCGTGTTCGAAGCATCCGACGTCGTCGACGAGATCGAGCGGTCGCGCGTGACCACGGTGTGGCTGGCGCCCGCGATGGTCAACGCGATCATGGCGCTGCCCGACATCGAGGAGCGCGACCTCTCGTCGGTGCGATTGATCATCAACGGCGGCGAGAAGATGCCGATCCCGCTCATCGAGCGGCTCCAGCGGACGTTCCCCTCGGCGTGGTTCGCCGACGCGTACGGCCTCACCGAGACGGCGTCGGGCGACACCTTCCTCGACAAGGACAGCATCGTGACGAAGCTCGGCAGCGTCGGTCGTCCGTGCCTCTATCTCGAGCTCGACATCTGGGACGAGGACGGGAAGTCGTCGGCCGCGGGGGAGCGGGGTGAGGTCGTGTTGCGTGGTCCGAAGGTCTTCAAGGGCTACTGGCGCGATCCCCAGGCGACCGCCGCCGCGTTCGCCGGCGGCTGGTTCCACACCGGAGACATCGGTGTGCGAGACGACGACGGCTACCTCTACATCGTCGATCGGCTCAAGGACATGATCGTGTCGGGCGGTGAGAACATCGCCGGGTCGGAGGTGGAACGCGTGCTGTACGAGCACGATGCGGTGCTCGAGGCGGCCGTGGTCGGACGTCCCGACGACCGCTGGGGTGAAGTCCCGGTGGCGTTCGTCGTGCTGCGGCCGAACACGACCGCGACCGCCGACGAGCTGGTCGAGCACTGCCGTCTGCAGCTCGCGCGCTACAAGGTGCCCAAGGAGATCCTCTTCCTGGACGCGCTGCCGCGGAACCCGTCCGGCAAGGTGCTCAAGCGCGAGCTACGAGCGGGAGTGTGACCCGCGAGTCCTCCGCGTCGTGCACGATGCTTCAGCGCAGATACGAACGGCCGCCGTCGAGCATCAAGGTCATCCCCGTCACGTAACGGCTCTGCGGTCCGCACAGGAACACGACACCCTCACCGACGTCGTCGACCGGATCACCAACCCGTCGCAGCGGCGTATTGGCAACGTAGGCCGCGAGCCGTTCCGGGTCGCGCGTCACCCACCGATCGAGCGACTCCGATCCGGAGGCCACCGGGCAGATGACATTGACCCGGATCCCTTGCGGCCCGAGCTCCACCGCGGCCGTGCGGGTGAGGGACCGGATCGCCTCTTGCGCCGCCGAGTACGCCGCCATCCCGACCGGCGCGAGCAGCCCCGCACCCGACGCGACGTTGACGACGGCCCCCTCACCGCGCTGGAGCATGTGCGGCACGCAGGCCTGGATGAAGCGCACCGTGCCCATGACGCCCGTCTGCCACGAGGCGTTCATGACCTCGTCGGTGAGCTCCAGGAATGGCAGGTCGACCCGCGGATCGTCGGCCGCGTTGACGAGGACGTCGATGCCGCAGTAGGCGTCGAGCGTCCGGGCGACGCACGCGTGAATGTGTTCGGGACGCTTCACGTCGCACTCGACGGGGATGGCTTCTCCCCCCAACGCTTCGATCTCGGCGACGGCGGTTTCGCACTTCGCGACTGTCCGGCTGGATGCAACGACCCGCGCACCGGCTCGTGCCAGCGCGATGGCCGCGCCGCGACCGACGCCCGAACCCGCGCCGGTGACGATCGCGACCTTCCCGTCGAGCAGTCGCATGGCGTCCCTCACGTCTCGGGCCGGAGCCCCTCGAACAGGTCCAAGCTGCCGAGGCCGACCACGACCTTCCACGCGTAGCCGCGGCAGCGCCAGCCATCCGGCGTACGCACGAGATGGGTGTCCTGGATCGCAAGGCTCTCCCAGAAGCGACCGGCGCGTGCACCCACGCCGTTGTGCATGGCGCGGACGCGTACCGGCGCGCGCGCCGCGTCGCCGTCGATGACCGGGGTGAAGCTGGCGACATGGTGGTAGGTGACGATCTCGTCGCTACCGAGCATCGCGCGCGTGAACCCGACGATCCCGGCCCGCCCGGTCGTCGGGTTCTCGGGGTTCCACCAGACGACGGCGTCGTCGGTGTAGAAGTCTTCGACGACGTCCCAACGCTTCGCATCGGTCGCGTCGAAGTAGCCGTTGATCAGATCGATGATCGCGAGACGGTCTGCGATCGCGTCGGCGCCGTTCACCTCATTGGTCATGCGCGCTCCTGGTCCCGGTTCGTCCCGTCCGTCTGCGCTCGTTGAACGAGGCGGTGCATCACCTTCGAACAGGCGAGACCGTCGGCGAAGGTCGGCGTATCCGGCTCCGGCCGACCCCGTCGAATGGAGTCCCGGACAAGGGCCGCCCATTCCTGCATCTGCGTGATGTACGTGTTTCCCTGCTCGAAGCTGAACAGCTCCTTCACGCCGTCGCGCGCAAAGAGCGTGATGCGGGCGTCCTCCTCGCGGGGATTGTCGTTGACGAGTTCGAGCACGCCCTCGCTGCCGATCACCGTGACCCGGTTCGGTCGCTCCACCGGGTTGGTCGAGGTGGCGTCGATGG
>JBKPCV010000178.1:0-10625 GCA_046727575.1 Actinomycetota bacterium | reverse complement strand
TTCGCGCGCAGAACCTGACCCTTGCCGCCATCGCCGCGCAGCTGGGCGTCAGCAAATCGTCGGTCTCGGTCTGGGTGCGAGACGTCCCGTTCATCCCGTCGAAGCGACGATACGGCCCCAAGCGCACCACGCATCCCGCGCGTAGAGCCAAGCTCCGGCAGATCGAGGAGCTCGACCGGCTCGGCGTCGACCGCATCGGCACGCTGAGCGACGAAGCATTTCTCGTGGCGGGCGTCGCGCTCTACGCAGGCGAAGGGGCGAAGACTGACGGAAACGTCGTCTTCGCGAACACCGACGCTTCCATGGTCCGCTTGTTCTGTGCATGGTTGCGACGCTTCTTCGACATCGATGAATCGCGACTGAGGATTCGGGTTTATCTACACGAGGGGCTCGATCTCGACGCGGCTGAGGAGCGCTGGTCGGAGGTCACGGGTGTCCCACGGTCGCAGTTTCGTGCCCCTTATCGCGCCCCAGCGGATCCGACGATGCGGAAGACGAAGCACGATCACGGCTGTGTATACGTCAACTACGGCTGCAGCGCGACGCATCGAGCCATCATGGGTCTGATCCGGGCACTGCTATCCTCACGAGCCATTCCGGGGTAGCTCAATAGGCGGAGCAGCGGCCTGTTAAGCCGATGGCTGAGGGTTCGAGTCCCTCCCCCGGAGCGACATGCCTCCTCTTTCCAACGACCAGATCGACGACCGCTTGACGGGGCTCCCGGGTTGGGCGCGCGAGGGCGACGCGATCGAGAAAACCTTCGAACTGCCGTCGTTCCCGGATGCGATCGACTTCGTCAACCGCATCGCGGCGTTCGCCGAAGCTGCCAACCACCACCCCGATCTCGACATCCGCTACCGCAGGGTGCACGTTGCCCTCTCGACCCACGACGAGGGCGGGATCACCGAGAAAGACTTCGCGCTCGCGTCCGAGATCGAAGGCGCCGCTTCGTAGCTCATGATCACCGCAATCGTCGGCGGCGTGATCCTCGCGCTCTGCCTCGCCCTGATCGTCGCGGTCGCGCGCGACCGCGGGCCCAGCCCTGGCGACACCGCCGTCGCCTACGAGCTCGCTTGGGACCGGCTCGACTTCGACGCGCTGTGGACGCTGTCGGCACGCGAGCTGCGCGACGGCCTCGACCGCCACGGTTTCGTCACGGCCAAGCGAGCGGCGTACGAGCAGCAGCGTGCGCTCACCGGCCTGACCGAGCACGTCGGCGTCGACGACGTAACCGTCACCTCGCGCGGTGAGGTTGCGCTGGTCACCACCCGGGTGGAACTCCGCGACGGCAAAACCGTCCACAACCTCGTGCAACTCGCGCGCCGCAACTCGCGCTGGCAGGTGGTGGCCTACCGGCTCGCGCCCAGCGCCTCGTGAGGCACCTCAGTGTTGCGTGGTCTCGCCCTGGAGCTGGCCGTTGATGAGGTCCACGCGGATCCGCCATTCCGTGCTGCCATCGTTGAACCGCACTTCGACGCGAGTCGGTCCGTGGTCGTGGATCTCCTGCGTGAAGCCACCGGACGGGCCACTGGAGGCCAGTGAGATCGTGTTCCCCGATCGGTGCACGACGATCGAGCCATCCGGGGACGAGAACGGGGTGTCCGACACCGGCGGCACGGTTGTCGGTGCCGGTGCGGGCTGGGCGGCGGGGGAGGGCGACGGCGCGACGTTGGGCGTCCTCGCTGCCGGCCCGGGGGCCGTGCCGGCCTGCGGTGTCGCGGGCTCCGCTCCATCTTGATCGCCGGTCGTGCCGACCTGACCCGACTGCTCACCCCCGGTAGGAATCGTGGGAGCCGGCACGGGCTCGGGGCCGGATACGCCGGGTGTCGTGGTGGTGACGCGAGGGGACGGGTTGGCAGGTGGCACGCGCACGTGGCGGCCGGGGTCGGATCCTGAGCCGAAGACCAGGAGCGCCACGACGAGCGCTCCCGCGACCACGACGGCTGCCACCGCTCCGTTCAGGAGCCGGTGGTTCCGCTGCGCTCGACGGAGCCGTGGCCGCATGGAATCGAGCACCGCGTCGGGGTCTTCGGTGGGGGCGCCGATCGCGTCGAAGTGGCGCTGGAGCTCCCGCTCGAGCGGGTCGGGGCGCGCGTCCTCGATCATCCCCGCTCCAACCATTCGCGCACGGCCGAACGACCGGCGTGGAGGTGGTACTTGACCGCGCCCTCCGAGAGCTTCATCGACGCCGCGATCTCACGAACCGAGCGCCTCTCCACGTAGAACAGCGAGACCGCGATGCGCTGTTGCCGCGGCAGGCGGGCCAGCGCCGCCGACAGTCGCCGTCAGCCGGCTCGGGGGGAGCGACCTCGGTCACCGCCGCGCTCTGCAATCGGTCTCGAGCCCGACGCCCTCGTTCCTCCTTGCGGAAGTGGTCCCGCAGTCGGTTGAGGGCGACGTGACGGATCCATCCGGTGGGCTGGTCGTAGCGGGAGATCCTGCGCCACCGTACGAACGCTCGGGTGAACGCGTCCTGCACCGCGTCGGCGGCAGCCTCCCGATCGCCACACGCACCCGCGAGTGATCGCACCATCGGTCCGTAGCGCTCCCTGAACGTCTCGTCGAAGTCGGGCGGGCCGTCGAGCCCGGCCAGGTCAGACGGCATGCGCGACGGGAACACGCCCGAGCGTGATCGGAGGTTTGGTCGCGGTCATCTGAGAACCTACGGTCGAGCCGTGCCCTCGGCTTCCGGCCTCTTGCTGACCGGAGGCCGCAGTCGCCGGCTCGGCACCGACAAGGCCCGCCTGCTCCTCGACGGCGAAACCCTGGCCGCGCGGGCCGGTGGCCGCCTGGCGGTGGTCTGCGACCTCGTCGTGGAGGTCGGGCTCGGCATCACCGCCCGTCCGCACGCCCGCGAGCGGCCTGCCGGCTCGGGCCCGCTCGCCGCCCTCGCGGCCGGCGGTGTGGCGCTCCAGGAGCTCGGCTGGGACGGCCCTGCGCTGCTGCTCGCCGTGGACCTCCCGAACGTCGACGTGCCGCTGCTCGAGCTGTTGCGCGACTGGCCAGGGGCGCCGACTGTGATACCCGAGGCGGGCGGGCGGCCACAGCCCGTCTGCGCCCGCTACGGGCCGGAGGCGCTCCGTGCGGCGTCGAGCCTCGTCGCGGCGGAAGTCCGGGCGCTCCACGATCTCCTGGACGTGGCCGACTACGACGTCGTTCCGGAAGCCGTGTGGCGAACCGTGGCTCCCGCGGACGCCTTCTCCGATATCGACACGCCCGAGGATGCGACACGTTTCGGGATCGATCTGTCCGGGTTACCGTGATCTGATGAGCACGCGCGGCATGCGCCGCCCCGTCACGGCCGTACGCGTGCGCGCGCTCGACGGAGACCGAGTGTCGGAACGTCCCGACAAGCTCGTCACCGAAGAGCCCATGGAGGTGCGGGTGCACGGGCCCGGTCAGGACCCGCGACCGCTCGCTGTCACCATGCGGACGCCCGGCAACGACTTCGAGCTCGCGGTCGGCTTCTGCCTCACTGAAGGCGTGCTCCGCGGCGCGGACGACCTCGACACGGTGGCGTACTGCCTGGCGGGCGAAGGGGAACAAGAGTTCAACATCGTCACGGTGTCGCTCCGGCACCCCGTTGTGCTCGACCGCCCGGACCGCCGTTTCGTTGCGAACGCGAGCTGTGGCCTCTGCGGCAAGTCGACACTCGACGAGCTCGAGCAGCACTGCGAGCCAGTGGCCGACGGACCACGAGTTGCGCGGTCGGTTCTCGCGTTGTTGCCGGAGCAGCTTCGTGCCTCGCAGACGGTGTTCGAAGCAACGGGTGGCTTGCACGCGTGCGCCCTCTTCACGCCCGACGGCGACCTCGTGGCGCTGCGTGAGGACGTCGGCCGGCACAATGCGCTCGACAAGCTGATCGGGTACGCCGCGATCGAGCGTCGACTGCCGCAGTCCAACAGCGTGCTCATGGTCTCCGGGCGGGTCAGCTTCGAGATCGTGCAGAAGGCCGCGATGGCAGGCGTTCCGATCGTGTGTGCCGTGTCGGCCCCGTCGAGCTTCGCGGTCGACGCCGCGAACCGCTTCGGTCAAACGCTCGTCGGATTCCTCCGGGACGACCGCGCCAACGTCTACACCCATCCGGAGCGCGTCGATCTCGGGCAGTAGCGTCAGCCAGAGGCGAGCGGACGCGGGGCAGGTACCCTGCGCCGCAGCGAGCCGAGGCCCGAGCGGCCCGGTGCCACGCGGGCGAGCGTGAGCGAGCCGGGTATCCCGGCTCGTAGCGAGCAAGCCGTGGTGAAGGCACCGAGAGCGGGGATGAGGGATGGCGTGGAAAGGGTCGGCGAGGATCAAATCGCCCAAGCGCGCGCGGCGCGATCTCTGGGTCGGGTTCAAGCCGTACGGAGCGGGAGAGACGAAGCCCAACCACTACAAGGAGATCGCCCGCACACTCTGGGAGAACCGCGACAACCTGCCCTACGCGTGGAAGATCCTCCGCAACGGCGTATGCGACGGGTGTGCGCTCGGGGTCGCCGGCTTCCACGACTGGACCATCTCCGGCGTGCACCTCTGCACCACACGCCTCAACCTGCTGCGGGTCAACACGATGGGCCCGCTCGACCCGCTGGCCTTACGCGACGTCGACGCGCTGCGAGCGAAGACCGGCAAGGAACTGCGCGACCTCGGCCGCCTCGCGTACCCGATGGTGCGTCGGAAGGGTGAACCGAGTTTCACGCGCGTGAGTTGGCACGAGGCACTCGACCTCGTCGCCGAGCGCATCTGTCGTGCTGCGCCGGACCGCCTGGCGTTCTATCTCACCGCTCGTGGCATCACCAACGAGACCTACTACGTGGCGCAGAAGGTCGCGCGCTTCCTCGGCACGAACAACATCGACAACGCCGCGCGCGTCTGCCATGCGCCATCTACCACGACGTTGAAGCGCACGCTGGGTGTGGGTGCGACCACGTGCTCGTACACCGACGTGATCGAGAGTGACCTCATCGTGCTGTTCGGCGCCAACGTCGCGAACGCGCAGCCGGTCTTCATGAAGTACTTGTTCTTCGCACGCAAGCGTGGCGCCAAGGTCGCCGTCGTCAACCCGATGCGTGAGCCGGGCCTCGATCGCTACTGGGTCCCGAGCAACGTCGAGAGCGCCCTGTTCGGCACGAGGATGACCGACGAGTTCTTCTCGGTGAACACGGGAGGCGACGTCGCCTTCATCAACGGGGTGCTGAAGGTCCTGCTCGACGCCGGCGGCATCGACGAGGCGTTCGTACGCGACCACACCAGAGGGTTCGAGGAGATGTCGGAGGCGGTCGCAGGCGAGTCGTTCGCCGAGCTCGAGCATCAGTCCGGTGCGACCCGCGCCGACATGGAGCGCTTCGCCCGTCTGTACGCCGGGGCGGGAGCTGCGGTGCTCGTCTGGTCGATGGGTATCACCCAGCACGAGCGCGGCTCCGACCAGGTCGCCGCGATCGTCAACCTCGCGCTGGCACGCGGCAACGTCGGACGGCGCGGCGCCGGGCTCATGCCGATCCGCGGCCACTCCGGCGTGCAGGGCGGCGCCGAGATGGGTGCATACGCAACCGCGTTGCCGGGCGGCGTTCCGATCACACGAAAGTCCGCGGCGGCCTTGGCAGAACAGTACGGGTTCGCGATCGGCGACCGTCCGGGGCTGACAGCCGAGGAGATGATCGAGCGCGCGGCACGTCGCGAACTCGATGTCCTCTACTCGTCGGGTGGGAACTTCCTCGAGGTTCTTCCCGATCCCCAGTTCGTGAACGACGCTCTGCGACGCGTCCCGCTGCGTGTCCATCAGGACGTCGTGGTATCGAGCCAGATGCTCGTGGATCCCGCCGACGTGGTGGTGCTGTTACCGGCCGCGACGCGCTACGAGCAGCGAGACGGAGGCACCGAGACCACCACCGAGCGACGCATCGTTTACGGTCCGGAGATCCCCGGGCATCCGGTTGGCGAGGCACGGAGTGAATGGGAGATCTTCCGCGATCTCGCCCGTCGCGTCGACCCGGAACGCGCGCACCTCGTTGCCTTCGACTCTGGTCAAGCGATCCGCGAAGAGATCGCGCGCGTCGTGCCTTCGTACGCCGGTGTCGACCGGCTCCATGCGATCGGCGACGCGGTGCAGTGGGGCGGCAGGCGCTTGTGTGAGGGCCCCACGTTCCCGACGCCCGACGGCAAGGCGCACTTCACCCCCGTCCGACCCGCCGCCGTCGAAGTGCCCAGCGGACGGTTCCTGCTCAGCACGCGGCGCGGGAAGCAGTTCAACACGATGATCCATGCGAGCGCGGATCCGCTCACCGGCGCGACGCGCGACGCGGTCTTCATGTCAGAGCCCGACGCCGCCGCACTGGGGATCCGGGATGGTGACCGCGTCGCCGTGCGGTCCGATGTCGGAGTGCTCCACGGGCGCGTCCACGTGACCACGCTGCGACCGGGCAACGTGCAGGTGTTCTTCCCGGAAGGGAACGTACTGATCGGTCGTGGACGTCGTGACTCCGAATCCGGCGTCCCTGATTACAGCGCGATCGTGTCCGTCGAGCCGCTGTGACGGCCGCGGAGCTGCTCGAGTGCTTCGCCGCGGCTGGCGCGGCGCAGCGAGCCGCACTCGCGCAGCTCACCGGTGTCGAACGCCGTGCCCGCACCGAACGCGCAGGGCAATACCACCTCGACACGGTTGCGGACATCGCGGTGCTGCCGATCTTGGCGGAGTATCCCGTGCGCGTGCTGAGCGAGGAGTCGGAGTGGACGGGTCCCGTCGACGCCGAGGTCACCGTGGTCCTCGACCCGGTCGACGGGTCGACCAATTGCGCACGTGGCATCCCCTACTGGGGAATCTCGTTGTGCGCGCTCGACGCCGACGGTCCGATCTGCGCGTACGTCGAGAACGGCGCCACCGAGAGGCGCTACACCGCGATCACGGGCGTGGGTGCGTGGCTCGATGGCGAGCCGCTCGCGCCTTCCCAGGTGACCGAGATCGAGCGAGCGGTCGTTGCGATCGCGGCGATGCCCCCGCAGGAGCCACCCTGGCGCCAATTCCGTGCCCTCGGATCGGCGGCATTGGCGCTCTGTGACGTCGCCGCCGGCGGCCTCGACGCCTTCCTCGATTGCACGCACGACCTCCACCGCCCGTGGGACTTCCTCGGTGGCCTGCTCGTGTGCCGGGAGAGCGGTGCCTGCGTCGCGGACGCACGCGACCGCGACCTCCTGACCGTCGATCCGGCCGAGCGACGTCAGCCAATCGCAGCCGGCACGCCGGAGCTCCTCGACGCGCTGCGCGCCATGGTCGCCGCGTGATCGCCGGCCCGCGCGACCTCGACCGGCTGCTCGATACCGCCGTCGACGCCGCGACCGCGGCCGGTGGCCTCGTCCGAGAAGCATTCGGCGCGCCCGGCAACGTCCGTGAGAAGCACCCGGGTGATCTCGTGAGCGACATCGACTTCGCGAGCGAGCGATCGATCCGGGACGCGCTTGTGCGCGTCGCTCCCGACATCGGGTTCGTCGGCGAGGAAGAGGGCGGTAAGCGTGCCGCGGTGGGATGGTTCGTCGACCCGCTCGACGGTACTGCCAACTTCGTGCACGGCTTCCCAGTGGTCGGTATCTCGATCGCGCTGATCGACCACGGCGATCCGGTGCTCGGTGTCGTGCACGCCCCGATGCTCGACGCGATGTTCTGGGCGCGCCGTGACGGCGGAGCATTCCAGAACGGATCCCGTATCCACGTGGGCAGCCGTCCCGTCGCCAGCGCCATCTGCGCCACCGGGTTTCCGTTCCGAGCGAAGGCGGAGCGACTGGACGAGTACCTTCCGGTGTTCGACCGTGCATTACGCGACTTCGAGGATCTCCGGCGGGCCGGAGCGGCGAGTCTCGACCTCGCGTGGACCGCGGCCGGAGTCCTCGACGGTTACTTCGAACAGCAACTCGCGACATGGGATGTCGCGGCCGGGGGCGTCATCGTCCGTGAAGCCGGCGGTCTCGTCACGGACTGGCGCGGTGACCACCAGCGCTGGCTCTCGTCGGGGGACATCGTCGCCGGACCGCCCGCCACGCACGCGCGCATGCTCGAGATCATCGCCGCCGCGACCACCGGCGCCCGGGGCGCCGGGTGACGCCGGCCTCACGTCGACAGCGTGAGCGATCCCTTGCCGGCGGGGCGACGCAGTCGCGCGACGTCGTCTCCGAGCGCGGTGTACACCGCGTCGGTCAACTCGTGCACTCGCCGCTCGGCTGATAGTGGGTCAGGGAGCCCATTGCAGACGACGACCATGACGAGACCGAAGTCGGGGTCGGCGAGCCCGCGCGACGACGCCATGCCGCCGTGTCCGAAGGCGCGTCGCCCGGTTCCCCCCGTGAAGTCGACGGAGACCCCGAGGCCGAACGGCGCCGCGACACCGAGCACCGGGTCCCGCAGACCGTGACGGTGCACCGCGCTCATCATCTCGACGGTGCGCGGTTCGAGCACTTCCACTGGTCCGTAACCGAGCAGCGACTCGTAGAACCACCCGAGCTCTCGCGCCGGACCGCGCATCCCACCGCCCGGTTCGACCTTCGCGACGTGCCACGGCTCGTTGTGGATCGCGTCGATCCGATACGGCGCCATGCTCAGCGCACCGTCGGGGTCGAGGACGGGGAACATGTGGCCCTTCCAGGCGATCGGCACGATCCGATCGCCGAGCTGGTATTGGCGCTCCGGCGCGATCCCGAGGAACGTGTTCGTCATGCCGAGCGGGGTGAGGATCTCGGCGCGGAGATACTCGTCGATCGGCCGCCCGTCGACCGCCTCGACCACCGCGCCGAGCACTTTCCAGCCGGTGGTGGGGTGGTAGCCGGCTGCCGTACCAGGCTCCCAGTCGGCCGGGTGCGCCGCGATCCGGGCGATGGTCTCGGCGTACGAGAGATCCTGGTCGAAGGCCTTGTCGCGGTACATCGGGAAGCCGCCGGTGTGCGTGAGGACCTGGCGAAGCGTGCACGCTTCCTTGCCGCCCGCCCAGCCATCGATGAAGTCCGCGACGCGGTCGTCCAGTCCGAGTTGGCCGCGCTCCCAGAGCTGGAGCACCGCCGCCGTCGTGAGTGGCTTCCCTGACGAGTACCAGAGCATCACGTCGTCGGTGCGGAGCGGTCGGTTGGGTCTGGCCTCACCGATCGCGACGTCGAGCAGCGGCTCTCCGGCGAGGGACACGAAGCACTGGGCGCAGTCGTGACGGCCCTCGATCCGCTGCCGCTCGAGGAGGTCGACCACCGGACCGAGATCGATCGGCCCCCGGCGGGCTACCGATCGGTCGAGGCCGGAGCTCATCGTGTGGAAGCCTATTTTGCGCGGCACCTCGAACCGGTGCGGAGACCGCGCTTCGAATAAATTGGGTTGACTCGCTCGGGCGAACGTGCTTGTCTGAACGGCTCGTCACCGTCCCAATGCCGACCAGGGAATCATCACGATGCAGTGGCTGATGCAGCGCCCAGAGATGGCAGTTGCCGACGCCACGCGCGCCCACGCGGCCTCCGGCAATGGTCTCGTGAGCTTTGCCTCGTGGTCGATTCGGTACTGCGCCGTAGCACCGACCACCGACCACAAGGCCATGAGCCCCGGACGGTCTCCGGTGATTCCCGAGTAACCGCACCACCAAGGGAAGACACCAAGGCCGTCGGGGCAAACCCGGCGGCCTTTTTCTTTGCCCGACAGATGCCCGCCGACCAATCGAGGAAACGACACACAGACGGAGAGCTGAGCAGGGGAGAGCGGCGATGTTCGCCACTGAGTACACCGCAGTCATCGAACAGGAACACTGGCGTGCGCAGGCGCGTTGCGCGGACAGCTCGTCCGCCCTCGTCGACCTGTTCTTCTCGGAGCAACTCGACGACATTCTGCGTGCCAAGGCGTTCTGCCAGGAGTGCCCGGTGCGGCAGCCGTGCCTCGAGGCCGCGATCGCTCGGCGCGAGCCGTGGGGTGTGTGGGGTGGCGAGCTCTTCGCGAACGGCAAGGTGTTGGCGCACAAGCGTCGGCGCGGCCGTCCACCGAAGGTCCGCCCACCCGAGCCCGTGCTCGAGGAGCTCGTGCCGGTCTACCCGGTCGAACGGAGCGCCTGAGAGCGGCTCGCACGAGATCACCGCAAGGGCGGGTCGGGGTGACGACGCCCGGGGCACAACTCCCCCCGGTGCCCCAGCGAGCCCCGACCCGCCGCGGTCGACCAACCCCACCCGCACGGGTGGTGGAGGAGGCGGAGAGCGCCGGCGGCGCCTTCTTGTACCGTAAGCGCTGCTCGGGCGTTTAGCTCAGCTTGGTAGAGCGCCGCCCTTACAAGGCGGAGGTCGGGGGATCGAAACCCTCAACGCCCACAAGTCAGGAGTTGGCCTATCGGGGCTCGCGTTACTCCAGCTCCAAGCTCAGTCCAGGTACGCAGCGAGAACGATCCGCGCGAAACCCCGCAAGGCCGCGGAGACAGAGTTTCGGAAGCTTGAGCGTCAACAACCTGCGCCCGGGACGCGCTCAGTCGTGCCGATCGGCGCTACTGCGAGGGCGCGATTCCGTGAGTGTTCTGTCGTCGCGTTCTGGGCCGCTTCGCGTATCTCCAGCGCGTCGCGGAACGGCAGATCGGTATCGCGCTATCGCCGCGTCATGTTGTGCTTCGCGTGTCATGGCGGTCTTCCCCAGCAAGCACCGAACCGTC
>JBKPCV010000177.1:0-7715 GCA_046727575.1 Actinomycetota bacterium | reverse complement strand
GCGTGGGTCCTCGAGCCGCTCGCGCGCGCGCTCGACCTCCGCCTCCGGATCACGTTCGAGTACCTCGCGCCGGAAGTCACGATCCAACCTGCGCCGTTCGAGCCCGAGGCGGAGGACATCGCACAGATCGGCGACGAGTTGGTCTCGATGGTCGTCGCCATGCACTCCGAGACCGAGTTCGTAGGAGTCGCCGACCCGGACGTCTGCCGGTTCTGCCGCTATCGCTCGATCTGCCCGGACTCGGTCGTCGCGGGCGAGCCCAATTGGACGCGCGTCGAGGCGGACGACGACGAAGGTTCGAGCGACGCGTAGCGTGAGCCGATGCCACCGCCGCGTCCATCGAAGGCACGCATCCTCTGGTACGGCTTCACCAAGCGATGCCCACGCTGCGGCGGCGGTCATCTCTTCCGCGGGTGGTTCGACATCGTCGAGCAGTGCCCCCGATGCGGGCTGCACTTCGAGCGTGAACCGGGTTATTGGACCGGTGCGTTGGCAATCAACATCGGACTGACTGCACTCGTCTTTGCAGTCACGTTCGCGGTCGCGCTCGCGCTCACCATCCCGGACGTGCCCGTACTGCCGATCCTTGCCGTACTCGTGCCGCTCATGATCATCGTGCCGATCGTGTACTACCCGTTCTCGAAGACGGTGTGGATGGCCGTCGACCGCGCGCTCTTGCAGCACCTCGATCCACGCGAGCGGCTCGACGAGCGGTACTGACGCCCGGCCCCGCGGGCCGTCATGACAGCAGCAGCACCCAGCAGAACGGTCAGTCGGCGGACGTGAGATCAATGCGCAGGGTGAGCACGCCGTCGGCATACTCCCAGGTTGCGTCGCCGACCATCGCGAAGTCCTGGAAATCGAGCTGCGCCTGCTCCACGAAGCGTTGACGATCCGGCCCCGCGACCGGCGGCAGGGGGCGGTCACGCACCGCGGCGGCGCGGTCACGGAAGCGGGCGAGCATCGCGTCGACGTCTAGCTCGTCGGCCATCGCGTGAAGTTACCCAACGCGCCTGGCGATCAGAACCCGACGGTGCCCGTTCAGGTCGGGCCGCAGCGCAACGTCGGCAAAGCCAGCCCCCTCGGCGCGCGCCTGCATGGCCGCGGCCTGGTGGGGCGCCAACTCGGTGACGAGCACACCACCCGACGGGTCGAGCCAGTCGCCCGCAGTGTCGATGATCGCCTCGAGCGCCTCCGTGCCGGTCGGCCCGCTGACCAGCGCATCCGTCGGCTCCCAGTCGACGATCTCCCGCGGCAGCTCCGCGACTTCGTGTTCGGCGATGTACGGCGGGTTCGACACGACGAGACGCAGCGTGCCTCGCAGTCGCGTCGGCAGCGCGCCGAACCACGATCCCGACGCGACGCGGATGCGCGCGCTGAAGGAACCCGAGCCGGCGAAGTTGGCGCGGGCGACCGCCAAGGCCGCGTCGCTGATGTCGGTCGCCCACACTTCGGCCTCGGGGAGCTCGGCCGCCAGCGCGATCGCCAAGGCGCCGGAGCCGGTGCCGAGGTCGGCGACCGCGAAGGACGTCGCCGCCGCGCTCCATGGGTCGTTGCGGCCGCGGCGCGCTCCCAAGTGCTCGACGGCCTCGAGCGCGGCCAGCGCGACCAACTCGGTCTCCGGGCGCGGCACGAGCACCCGCCGATCGACGAACAGGTCGTGGCCAAGGAACTGCCAGCGTCCGATGACGTACTGCACCGGCTCGCCGACGACCCTCCGGGCGACCATGTCGTCGAGATGCGCCGACGCGGGCGCGGTCGCGGGCTCGTCTTCTCCGAGGATCAGGTCGACGCCTTCATAACCCGACGCCTCCTCCGCGATCCAGCGGGCGTCCGCTTCCGGTGAAGCGACACCCGCCTCGCGGAGCTGCCGCTCGGCCCGCGCCCGCAGGTCACCCCAAGTGATTGTGCTCAGCTCGCGCTCCCGCCACCCGCGAGCTGCTGTCGTCGTTCGTCGGCAGCAAGGGCGTCAGTCACGGGGTCGAGCTGACCCGCGAGCACCTGGTCGAGCGCGTGCACCGTGAGCCCGATGCGATGGTCAGTGACGCGGTTCTCCTTGTAGTTGTACGTGCGGATCTTGTCGGACCGTCCGCCGCTCTTCACCTGGCTGCGGCGTGTCGACGACAGCTCCTCCTCCTGGCGCTCGCGCTCTGCGTCGAGGAGTCGGCTGCGGAGGATGCGCATCGCCTTCTCCTTGTTCTGGAGCTGGCTCTTCTCGTCCTGGCACGTGACGACGATCCCCGACGGTTTGTGGGTGATCCGCACCGCCGAGTCGGTGGTGTTCACAGACTGTCCGCCAGGACCGCTCGATCGGTAGACCTCGACCTTCAGGTCGTTGTCGTCGATCGCGACGTCGATATCCTCGGCCTCCGGCAGCACCGCGACCGTCGCCGCGCTCGTGTGCACCCGTCCCTGGCTCTCGGTCACCGGGACGCGTTGGACGCGGTGCGGTCCGGCCTCGTGCTTGAGGTGGGCCCATGCGTCGTCACCCTTGACGACGAAGGTGATCTCCCGGAATCCGCCCATCTCCGACGGCTGGCTGTTCAGCACCTCGATCCTCCATCGGTGGAGGTCGGCGTACCGCTCGTACATGTGGAAGAGGTCCGCGGCCCAGAGGTTGCCCTCCTCTCCACCCTCGCCGCCGCGGATCTCCATGATGACGTTCTTGCCCGCGTCGGGGTCGGTCGGCACGAGCAGCTCGCGCAGGCGGTCGTCGAGCTCGGTGAGCAACGCTTCCTTCGCGTCGATCTCGCCCGCGAGGTAGTCGCGCATCTCGGGGTCTTCTTCGCCCGCGAGCAACTCGCGGGCGTCGGTGAGATCCGCTTCGGCGTCGCGGTAGGCGCGGTAGGCGTCGACGACGGGCCGCAGTTCGGCATGACGCCGCCCGGCGTCGCGCGCTGCCTTCTGGTCACCGGACGCGTAGATCTCCGGCAACTGACCTTCGAGCTTCTCCAGCTCCGCCTCGAGCTCGTCGAGCCGATCGAACATGCAGATCAGGGTAATTCCGGAGCACGCGGCGACGTAGCGAGCGGCCGCGAGCCGGGTATCCCGGCTCGCAGAGAACGAGCGCATTCAGGGCGGGAACTGGTCTTGTGCAGTGCGATCGATGGGACTGCGCGGCATCGCCGGGAACTCGTACGCGGCGTCACGGAGCGGCGGATGGTCGGACAGGGGCTTCCGCGCCAAGGCGACCTCGATCACGGGCTCGAGGCGGCGCGCCTTTTCCAGCTGCTGCCGCTCGTCGCGGTCGATGAACTCCGGCAGCACGTCCCGACCGAAGAGCTCGAGGCTCTCCATGATGTCCTCGTGCCGGTTCCTGCCCGACTGGCTGCAGAAGATCACCTGGTCGACGCCGGCCTCCTCGTACCGCCGCAAGTAGTCGCGGATCTGGTCGGGGGTCCCGACCGCGCCGCGCAGGCCGAAGAAGCCCTCCTGCTGCACGATCTGCGCGCCGAGACGCTCCCCCGCGGTCGCCGCGGCTTCGACGGCCTCGGGCGCGTAGCCGCGTTGGGTCCGGGTCGCCTCGTACTCCGCCCACACGTCGGTCTCGCCGGGACGGTGGCGGCCGAACACGTAGTAGTGCGCCAGCGAGTAGCCGAAGAAGTTCGCGCCCTCGAGCCCGCGTCGCATTGCTTCTTCCTCGTTCTCGTGGCACATGAACGTGCTGACGCACGCCACGTTGGCGTTGACTGCGTCGCCGATCGGCACGCACTCGGCCGCGAGCGTGTCGTAGTAGTCGGTCATCCAGTAGCGCGCCTCTTCCGGGTTGATGAAGGCGAAAGCCAGCGCGCCGATGCCGTGCTGGGCGGCGAGGTGGATCGTCTCGCGCCGACTGCAGGCGACCCAGACCGGGGGGTGTGGCGTCTGGACCGGCTTGGGCACGACGTTTCGGGGCGGCATCGTGACGTACTTGCCGGCGTGACCGGTGAACGGCGTCTCCGTGAGGCAGCGGAGCGCGACCCGTAGCCCTTCCTCCCACATGGCCCGCTTCTCGTCAGGGTCGATCTGGAACCCACCGAGCTCCGCCTCCGACGACGACTCACCGGAACCGAAGTCGGCACGGCCGTCCGACACCAGGTCGAGCATCGCGATCCGTTCGGCAACGCGAGCGGGATGATTGAACGGCGGCGGCGTCTGCACGATGCCGTGTCCGAGCCGGATGCGTTGGGTGCGCTGGGACACCGCGGCGAGGAACACCTCCGGCGCGCTCGAGTGGCTGTACTCCTCGAGGAAATGGTGCTCGACCTCCCACACGTAGTCGATGCCGAGACGGTCGGCGAGGTCGCACTGTTCGAGGGCGTCGCGAATCAGCTTCGATTCGGAGTCGTCACTCCAGGGTCGCGGCAATTGGTGCTCGTAGAAGATCCCGATCTTCATTGCGGGGACGGTACCCCCGCTCCGTCGCACCGTTTGGCGTCCTCGGGTCGCCACATGCGCGACCCGGGGACGCCAAAAGGATCAAGCGAGCAACGGAAGCAGCGCAAAGCCCTTGCCGATGACAGCCTCGGCGTCGACCACCAGTACGCGAGTGACGCAAAGTGCGACAAGGTCGGGTCGGGATACCGGACGCCCTCGACGATCGCGACGTGGCCTGTCTGGTAGCGAGCCGCAAGCTTCGCGAGGTTCGGGTGGAGCCACACTGTCGTCGAGCGGGATGGCGTTCGGCACGCCCAGCGTCGGGCGGAGCTTCAGGTACGCGGGATCGCTGATCGGCACGACGGTCGAGAGACCGTCGTTTCCCCCGCCGAGCTCCACGACGACGAGCGTGCGGTCGTCTCGCCCGTCGAGCGTGGGCGGCGCAGGGCGGTGCACGTGAGCAGTCGTGGCGACGTCGCGGTCTCGCCAGACCGACAATCCATAGCCGGCCGCCACCGCGGCGCCGGCGGCGACGCCGAGTCCCGTGACGAACCGTCGTCTTGTGAGGCCCGCTTCGTCGCGGAACGCGGTCATACGAGCGTGAACTCCGGGGACGTGGCGACGAGCGCGAAGCGGGTTGCCGGGTCTCGGGCTGACCGGTGTGCGGTACTTCACGCGTACGGCATCGTCGGACACGAAGGCGTCGTCACGGACGATCGCTTCGACGAGCGGCATGATCCGGTAGTCGCGCCGGAAGTCCTGGGCCAGCCGATCGACGGTGTGCCGCGTGGGCTCGAGTCCGACGAGCTCGCGGTAGAGCTTCGCGCTGACGAACCTGGCAGTGGACGGGTGATCGAGGATCACTTCCAGCCCGTCATCCATGCTGAACGTTCCCGTCTCACCGAGCAGCACCTTCACGGCGCGGTCGTGACGCAGCGGAAGGAAAACGGCATTCCATGGCGCATCGAGTCGGTCCCCCACGCGACCGGGCAGATCGACGACCCAACCGGTGAACGCTCGCGACACGGCGACGACGTCGTCCTGGGTGTAGCCACCGTCGCGCCCCATCGTGAAGAGCTCGAGACACTCTCGCCCGAAGTTCTCGTTGCGTTGTGTCGCCGCGTTGGTGATGCCGTCGAGGTAGAGGAGCATCGCCGGATCCTTGGCGACCGCCTTCAGCAACTCGGCGAAGTTGCCGGTGGCGTGCGCTCGCAACGTGAGGTGCTGCTTCCACATGAGATACGGGACGCGCACCTTCGCCAAGCTGGTCGCGAAGTGGTCGTGCCAGAACCAGACGAGCCGCTCTTCGATCATACGGATCGGGGCTTGCCATGCGCCCGAGCCACGACGCGATGGGTAGTCCGATCGCGTCGAGGGCTCTGCCGGACTGGTAGTCGCTCAGGACGGGAAGGTCGGGCGGCGTCGCCGGCGCGGTCGAGAGATCGAGTGCGCGATCCGATGCCGAGAGTGGATGTTCGATGCCGGCGACGACATCGGCGTGCACGCCCATCGACAAGCGGCGGATCACATGAGCGACGGGCTCGCGGCACGAAACCGCCACAGCCTCAGGCTCACACGCCCGTGTGAACCAGTGATGAAGCGCGGTGCGCCTCCGTAAGGAACGAGTTCGCGATCCGGCCCCGGGACACGCCCGGGGCCGGATCTGTGGGTTGGCGTTGACTCGGGACTACCCGAGCGCCCGCTTCTTCCTGCGTCGTCTCGACGACAGCAGGAAGATCCCGCCGGCCCCGATCAGTGCGAGTGCGACCATCGCGATCCGACCCTCCGCGGAGCCCGTGAAGGCGAGGCCCTGTGCTCGAGGCTGAGCCGGCGCCTGAGGAGCTCGAGCCTGCGCCTGAGGCGCCTGGGGGTCCTGAGGCCGCACCGCAGTCGTACCACCTACAGCCGTCAGCGGGGTGACGACCTGGGCATAGTTGTTCGTCGTCTCATCACACGTGATGTCCGTTGACGTGACGTCACACGGCGCCTCGTCGTCGGGACTCGTGACGATCGCCTTGTTGGTCACGCTCGCGACGTTGGCGCCCGCCTTCACGCTCACCACAACCGGAATCGACACCGGACCATCGGCGACTTCGAGCAGCCCCTTCGCGATCGTGCACGTAATCGTCTGACCAACGGGCTCACCGCACGTGACGCCCTGCGGTAGTGAACCGAACGAGTTGAACGTGATCTCGGCGGGCAGCACGTCCTTCACCGTCGCGTCGTCCTGCGCGTCGGACGGACCGAGGTTGTCGACCGCCAACGTGTAGGTGAACGTGCCTTGACCCGCCACCGGCACCGCGCCGCTGTCCGCCTTGGTGATCTTCAGATCGACAGACGTCACGGTGAGCGGCTCACACGGACCGGTCGAGGTGTTGTAGTTGCTGTCGCCGTTGTAGGTGGCTTGGAACGAGTAGCCACCCGCGTCCGCAGGCGTCTGCGAGTCCGAAGGATGCGCGACACCGTCCGCGAGTGCGACCGTTCCCGCCGGCGTGCCGTCGCCCGAGCAGTCGCCGCTCGTGAACCACTGGAACGACACATCCCCACTCGGCGCCGACACCGAGTCAGGACCCTTCACCGTCGCCTCGTCGTGCACCGATGTGCCTGCCTTCACCGTGGTCACAGTGCCGTGCTTCTCGTCGTGGACCGTGGTCACGGTCGACGCTTCGCCCTTTGTCACCATGAGCGGCTCACACGGCCCCGTCGACTTGTTGTAGTTGTCGTCGCCCGCGTAGGTCGCCTGGAACGAGTAGCTACCGACGTTCTGCGGCGTCTCTTCACTCGACGGGTGGGCACCACCATCCTCGCCGACCGACGCCGAGCCCGCGGCGACACCGTCACCGTCGCAAGATCCGTTGGTGAACCAGCGGAACGAGACGTCACCGGTCGGCTTGTCGACCGAGTTGGGACCCGTCACCGTTGCCTCGTCGTGCACCGTCGAACCCAGCGTCACCGAGGTCACCGTGCCGTGCTTCTCGTCATGGATCGTGGTCGTTGTCGACGCAGCACCCTTCGTCACCGTGAGCGGCTCACACGGACCCGTCGACTGGTTGTAGTTGTCGTCACCGGGATAGGTCGCCCGGAACGAGTAGTTGCCGACCGTCCGCGGCGTCTCTTCACTCGACGGGTGCGCAACACCATGGTCGTCGAGCGACGCCGAGCCCGCGGCGAGAGCGGCGCCCGAGCAGTCGCCGGTCGTGTACCAGGTGAACGACACATCACCACTCGGCGCCGTCACCGAGTCAGGACCCTTCACCGTCGCCTCGTCGTGCACCGATGTGCCTGCCTTCACAGTGGTCACAGTGCCGTGCTTCTCGTCGAGGACCGTGGTCACGGTCGAGGCTTCGCCCTTTTTGACC
>JBKPCV010000176.1:0-4272 GCA_046727575.1 Actinomycetota bacterium | reverse complement strand
TAGCGGGATCCCGGAGTCGAAGGGCGATCGGCAGCCGAACGGGATCAGCGCGCTACACGCAGCGAGCGTACCCTGGCGTCATCGCGCGTGACGAAGCTTTGCGCCAAGAGCTGCTCGGCATGGCAGCGACTGTGCACGACGCAGACCAGTTGCGCGCGCACGCCGAACGGCTGTGGGAGATCCTCGACGACTACGAGGTATGGCCCGGCCGTCGGCTCGTGGGCGACGAGGGCTCGCGCGCCGCGTGGCTCGTCGCCCAGTACGCGATCGAGGACGTCGGACTCCAGAAGCGGTGTCTCGAAGCCCTGGAGACCGCGGTCGCGTACGGGGATGCCGACCCGATCCACGGCGCATACCTGCTCGACCGCGTCCGGATGGCCGACGGTCTCGACCAGCTGTACGGCTCGCAGTTCGTCCTCGACGAGCACGGCGAGCTCGTCCCGTGGCCGGTCGACGACCTCGCGTCGGTCGAGAAGCGGCGCCAGCGGCTCGGCCTGGCCCCCTTCGCCGACCATGCGGCCGACATGGCCGCACAATGGCGGGCGCGCGACCATCAGCCCAAGGACGCGTCCTCGGCGGCGCGCCAGCAGTACCACGCGGCGACCGAGCGATAAGGGCGTAACGGCTCGCCGAGCGGCGCCAGCACACGCGCCGTCGGCGGTTCGGGGAGCGCGTACAGACGCGCGTACCCCTTCCGCACGCCGAAGTCGTCCACCGGCCACACGTCGAGCCGTCCCAGCTGGAACATGAGGAACATCTCTGCGGTCCAGCGTCCGATGCCGCGAACCTGAGTGAGCTCCTCCACCACGCGGTCGTCGGACCGCCGCGCGATGTGATCCAGGTCGACGGTCCCCGCGACCACGTGCGCGGCGAGATCCCGGATCGACGCAACCTTCGACGCCGACAGCCCCGCGCCGCGCAACACGTCCTCCGGCGCCGCTAGCACCAACTCTGGCGTCGGGTGTCCGTCGAACAGCGCCTCGAACCGTCCGTGGATCGCCCGCGCCGCGGCACCGGCGAGCTGCTGGTAGCAGATCGCCCGCGCGAGCTCTGCGAAGTGCGTACGGCGCGGCCGCGCGCGCCGGAAATCGGCGGGTCCGAACGCCGCGATGATCGCGGCGAACTGGGGCGCGCGACGCGCGAGATCGGCGCTGGCTTCTACGACCTCACGGCGGGGCATGCGTGCGCACGGTATGCGCGACCCGGACCATTACCCTCGTTCCTTCGTGAAGCGCGGCTGCGTCCGGATCGTCGTGCCACGCTTCTCGCCTCGTCCCACGTCCTCGCCGGCCGCCGACGACAGGAGGCACGATGCGCATCGACGGTTCCACCGTTCTCGTGACCGGTGCGTCGTCGGGTATCGGTGCCGCCTTGGCCGAGCTGCTCGCGGAACGCGGCGCGACCGTCGCACTCGTCGCCCGCCGTCAGGATCGACTCGAGGACGTGCTCGCCCGCTGCCGGCATCACGCACCTCACTCTCGTGCTTGGGTGGCGGACCTCGCCGACCTGGATCGCGCCGACCAGGTGGCCCGCGAGGCATGGGACGCCTTCGGCGGGCTCGACTGCCTCGTGAACAACGCGGGGATACCGAAGCGAACCTCGGTCACGAAGCTCACGCCCGCATCGATCGCGCACGTCATGGACGTCAACTTCCACGCGCCCGTGAGAATGACGCTCGTGCTGCTGCCGCACTGGTTGGCACGCGGATCTGGCTGCGTCGTGAACGTGACCAGCCTCGGGGGTCGCATTCCGATCGCCAACGAGGCGGCGTACTGCGCGAGCAAGTTCGCTCTCACGGGCTGGACCGAGGTGATGGCGGTCGATCTCCACCGGACCGGCGTCGAGGTGAAGCTCGCGCTCCCGGGCCCCAACGACACTGAGATCTGGGACCAGCCCGACAACGACCCCGCGCCGTTCGCAGGGCCGTTCGTGTCGGCGCGCGGCTGTGCCGAGGCGCTGGCGTCGGCGATAGAGACCCAGGGTTTCGAGTTCTACGTGCCGGCCGAGATGCCGGGCGGCTTCGGTCTGCAGCACGACATCGTCGTGAACAAGACCGCGGACGCCGACGCGTTCGTCGCCCTCATGGGGCAGGTCCACGCGTCCGCCCGAGGTGAACCGACGTGAAGGCCCTCGTGTTCGGCGTCGATCCGGGGCAACTGCCGGAGCTCCCGGGCGATACGTCGGCGAACCCGCTGCTCGCAGGACTCGCCGCCACGCCGATGGCGCTCCAGGACGTGCCCGATCCCACCCTGCGTGGTTCCGACTGGGTCGTGCTTCGCACCCGGTTGACGGGCATCTGCGGCTCGGACGCCAAGCAGGTCTTCATGGACATGGGCGGCGACGCCACCGACTTCTCGATGACCGCGTTCATCTCCTTCCCCCAAGTACTCGGCCACGAGGTCGTCGCGGACGTGGAGGAAGTCGGCAGTCGCGTCGACGGTCTGGAGCCCGGTCAGCGAGTGGTGTTGCAGTGCTGGCTGTCGTGCGCGCCGCGCGGCATCACACCCGTTTGCCCGGCGTGCGCGATCGGTGACTACGCGCAGTGTTGGAACTTCACGCGGGGAGCGCTCGCGCCGGGTATCCACACCGGCAACTCGAGCGACGCGACCGGCGGGTTCGCCGAGCTGCTCCCCGCTCACCGTACGCAGGCGATACCAGTACCCGACGCGCTGTCCGACGAGATCGCGGTGCTCGCCGACCCGTTCGCGGTGTCGCTCCACTCGATCACCCGTCATGCGCCACCCGCGGGCGGGAAGGCGCTCGTCTGGGGTGGCGGCGCGCTCGGAACGTGCGCGATCGCGATCCTCCGCAGCCTCTACCCCACGGTCGACGTCGTCGCCGTCGTCCTGCACCCCGCGCAACAGGAGCTGGCACGCAAGCTCGGCGCGCACGTGGTCGACGCCGATCTGTCCGATGAGGCGATCGTCATCGAACTCGCCGATTGGTCCGGCAGCGAGCTGCTGCGCCCGTGGGCGGGACTCCCGCTCACCCATCCGGGCTCGATCGACGTCGCCTATGACACCGTGGGGTCGCCGAACACCCTCGAGCTCGCGCTCCGGGTGCTCGGCTCGCGGGCGACGCTCGTCGTGAGCGGCGTACACGCTGGCGGACGGTTCGAGTGGTCGCCCTGGTATTTCAAGGAGGTGAACGTCGTCGGCTCCAACGCGTTCGGCATCGAGGAGGTCGAGGGCGTCCGCAAGCATGCCATCGAGCACTATCTCGACCTGACAACGTCCGGACGGATCGACGTCTCCGCGATGCTCACGCACACCTTCCGTCTGGAGCAGTGGCGCGAAGCGTTCACCACGCTGGCCACTCAACACAGGACGGGCGCGATCAAGGTCGCCTTCGACTTCCGGTGACCGACGTCCGCCTCGAGCTCGACCACATCGACAGCGAGGTCGGGGCTCCGCTGATCGCAGCGGTGCTCACGGAGCATGCCGCGCGCTACCGAGGAGTCGTGTCCGATGCGACAGCTCCCGACGAATTCGATCCCCCCGGCGGCGCGTTCTTCGTGGCGTACGTCGCCGATCAACCCATGGGGTGTGGCGGGCTCCGTCGGTACGACGACGCGACCGCCGAGATCAAGCGCATGTACGTGGTACCGGCCGCGCGCCGGCAAGGCCTGGGCCGCGCCGTCCTCCGCGCGCTCGAGGACCGGGCCCGTGCTGCGGGCTACCGACGCGTGCGACTCGAGACTGGCACGCGCCAGCCCGAAGCCATCTCGCTCTACGAGTCCGAGGGCTACCAGCCGATCGAACCGTACGGCTACTACCGAGCGTCCCCGCTCAGTCGGTGCTTCGAGAAGGACCTCGACGCGCCGTTCACCTGATCGTCATGTGGTACGACCGGGGCCGTTCCGGGGGGCGATATCCTTGGGCAAGCCGATAGTGGAGCGTCGAAGCTGAATCGCCGCGAGGAGATGCTCATGAGCGAGCCGCCGGCCGTCTTGCACTACGGGGAGCGGGAGCTCGACCTCCCCACGATCGTCGGTACCGAGGGCGAGCGAGCGCTCGACATCTCGAAGCTCCGGGCCCAATCGGGCTACGTGACCCTCGATAATGGCTTCGTCAACACTGCGGCCTGCGAGTCCGCGATCACCTTCATCGACGGCGAGGCCGGCATCCTGCGGTATCGCGGCATCGACATTGAAGAGCTCGTCTCGGGCCCGAGCCCGTCGTTCCTCGAGTCGGCCTATCTCTTGATCTACGGCGAGCTTCCCACGATCGAGCAACTCGACGACTTTCGATTCGGCATTCGCAAGCACACCCT
>JBKPCV010000175.1:0-10742 GCA_046727575.1 Actinomycetota bacterium | reverse complement strand
CTGCACACGTACACGGACGCCGCACCGATCGACGCCGCGAACTCGACCGTGTCGACCGTGCCCTGTTGGTCGGCGTCCCACCACCCGAGGGAGCGGTCGGCGTCGAGCGGTCGATACGTCGGGCCGAAGATCGTGGACACGCGGAGGCCAGCGGTCGTCACCATGTCCCTGGCCGTGTCCCACCCCACCTCCTCGATCTTCGGGAGGATCAGGGCTACGTGCTCGACACCGAGGTCGCACCACAGCGCGATGTCGGCCGCGAGTGGCTGTTGGTACGACGAGACCGAGTTGATCGAGAGGCGTGGGTGACCAAACACCTCGCGGAAACTAACACTCGGCTTCGGCACGACAGACGCCTCGCACTGCGCTAGACACCGTGCGGTGTACACCGTCTCGGCACCGATCCTGGGGACGGTCATCTCGATCGACGTGCGACCCGGTGACGTGGTGCGTCCCGGGCAACCGGTCGCCGTGCTCGAGTCGATGAAGATGGAGCACGTCGTGACTGCGGAGCTCGGGGGCGTGGTCGGCGAGGTCACCGCCGAGGTCGGATCGACCGTCGGCTCCGGCGATCCGCTCCTGACCATCGTTCCGAGCGCCGATTCAACGGCAGCGGTCGACGCCGACGCCGCGGCCGAGGCCAACCTCGCGTCCGCGCGCGCTGATCTCACCGAGGTGCTCGACCGCCACGAGCGCACGCACGACCGGCGCCGGCCGGACGCCGTCGCCCGGCGCCACGACGCGGGCCGAAGAACGGCCAGGGAGAACATCGCCGAGCTGCTCGACGAGGGATCGTTCGTCGAGTACGGACCGCTGGTCGTCGCCGCGCAGCGCCGACGACGCTCGCTCGAAGAGCTCATCGAGCGCACACCCGCCGACGGGCTGGTGGCGGGCACGGGTACGGTCGGGGGTCGTCCGGTCGTGGTGATGTCCTACGACTACACGGTCCTCGCCGGCACGCAAGGGCTCCTGGGACACGAGAAGAAGGACCGTCTCTTCGAGCTCGCCGAGCGCCGACGACTCCCCGTGGTGTTCTTCACCGAAGGAGGCGGCGGACGCCCGGGCGACACCGACGGGCTCGGCGTGACGGGCCTCGACTGCCTCGCGTTCCACTACTTCGCGCGCTTGAGCGGGTTGGTGCCGCTCGTCGGGATCGCGTCGGGGTTCTGTTTCGCGGGCAACGCCGCCATCCTCGGGTGTTGCGATGTCGTCATCGGCGTCGCCGGTGCGAACATCGCGATGGGCGGTCCCGCGATGATCGAAGGCGGTGGTCTCGGCGTATACGAGCCGACCGAGATCGGCCCGTTCGCGACGCAGGTCGCCAACGGGGTGATCGACATCGCCGCCGCCGACGACGCCGCGGCCGTGACCGTGACGAAGCAGTATCTGTCCTACTTCCGCGGCGAGGTCGAGCAGTGGTCGTGTGCGGACCAGCGCCGGCTGCGCCACCTCGTTCCGGAGAACCGGTCGCGTGTGTACGACATCCGGGTCGTGATCGACGCCCTGTTCGACGACGGATCCGTGCTCGAGCTGCGTCGCGGTTGGGGTGCCGGGACGGTGACCGCGTTGGCGAGGGTCGAGGGGCGTGCACTGGGAGTCGTGGCCAACGATCCCGCACACCTCGGTGGCGCGATCGACGTCGACGCAGCCGACAAGGCGGCTCGGTTCCTGCAGCTCTGCGACGCGTTCGACCTGCCGGTTGTGTTTCTATGCGACACGCCCGGGTTTATGGTCGGCCCGGAGCACGAGGACCGCGCGGCCGTCCGCCACGTCTCTCGGTTGTTCGTCACGGGCGCGAACCTCACCGTCCCGTTCGGGACGATCGTCCTGCGCAAGGGCTACGGCCTCGGCGCGCAAGCCATGGCCGGCGGATCGTTCAAGGCGCCGTGGTTCTGCGTCGCGTGGCCGACGGGAGAGTTCGGCGGGATGAACATCGAGGGCGCGGTGCGGCTCGGTCGCGCGCGAGAGCTCAGCGCGATCTCCGATCCCGACGAGCGAGAGCGGCGGTTCCGCTCGTTCGTGCAGCGGCAATACGAGGATGGCTCGGCGTTGAACGTCGCCATGCTCTTCGAGATCGACGACGTCATCGATCCCGTCGATTCACGTACCTGGATCAGGACGCTGCTCGCAGGCGACGAGCCACCCGCGCGGTTGGGCAAGAAGCGGCCGAACATCGACACCTGGTGACGCGGCGGCACCCCGTCGCGCGCCGCGATCAGCTCGTGAGCCAGCCCACCTCGCGCAGGAATGGCTGCGTGTGGACGACACGGCCAGTGAGCGCCGCGGGATCGCCGGTGCAGAGGATGAAGGCGGTCTCGGTGATGAGACCGATGTCCTCGGTGTCTTCCTTGGCGAGGTCGAGCGTGCCGGCACCCTCGGTCCTCACCGGGTTCGACGGTGCCGCCGCGTTGACCGCGATGCCGTCGTCGTAGAGCTCCGCGGCGAGGCTCTGCGTCAGCCGGCTCAACGCCGCCTTCGCGGTGCCGTAGACACCGAACCCCGCGTTCGTGTCGAAGTCCGAGAACGGTGGTCCCTCGATCCGGTCGCCGCCCACCGACGTCATCATGAGCACCCACCCCTGCTTGCGTTCGCGCATCGCGGGGATGGCCAGCTGCGTGAGGTGCAGCGGTGCGAGCACGTGCATCTCGAGCATGAGCCGAACGCGTTTCTCCGGGAACTCGTCGAGTGGGCGGAGGAACGTGACGGCTGCGTTGTTCACGAGGATGTCCGGCGCGCCGACCTGCTCGATCACCTCGGCCATCAGGCGCTCGCGCTCCTCGCTGATCGACGTGTCGGCCTGGATCGCGACGGCGCTTCCGCCCGCAGCCTCGATGTCGGCGAGGGTCTCGCGCAGTGACCCGACGTACTTGGGGTCGGGGTCTATCGTGCGCGCCGTGAGTGCCACCGTCGCGCCCTCCGCCGCGAGTCGCGTCGCGATCGCCTTGCCGAGCCCGCGACTCGAGCCCGTCACGAGCGCGACCTTCCCCTCACATCGACCGGCCACGAGTCGCGATACTACGCAGGTGCCGGCAGTGCAGCTCAAGGTCGCCGAACTCCGGTCTCGCCTCGGACCGCTCGGCGCCGAAGACATCGAGCCGCTCTCGGGGGGAGCGTCGAGCCTGACGTACTCCGCGCGGGTCGACGGGCGACGGATGGTCGTGAAGGTGGCCCCACCGGGATTGCCACCGGTCCTCAACCGCGACGTGCTGCGCCAGGCGTGCCTGCTCCGCGCGCTCCACGGCACCGGCGTGCCAGTACCGGAGGTGGTCTGGGAAGACGCGGGCGATCCTCCCGACGTCCCGCCCCTCTTCGTCATGGACTTCGTCGAGGGCACCTCGCTCGAGCCGCTGTTCGACCGCGGGGGCGACGACGACGAGGCCGTCGTTGTAGAGCGCATGCGGAACGCGGCGATGACGCTTGCGGCGCTGCACGCGCTCGATCCATCCGCGCTCGGGCTCGCCGCCGAGCCGCTGGTCGGGCCGGACGCTGAGATCGACCGGTGGTGTCAGGCGCTGGAGACCGTCGACCCTCTTCTCGCCCCGGGTTGGCGGGAGGTCGCGTCTGAGTTGCGCGCGACCGAGCCACCCGCGACCGCGCCCGCGGTGGTGCACGGCGACTTCCGGCTCGGCAATCTGCTCGCGGCCGGCCCTGACATCACCGCCGTCGTCGACTGGGAGATCTGGACCGTCGGGGACCCACGGGTGGACACGGGTTGGTTCCTGGTAAACGCCGACCCGGCAACGTACCGGCGCCGCACGCGCTACTCGGACGCGCTCCCATCGCCCTCCGACCTGTTCGACGAGTACGCGCGCGCGTTGGGTCGCGACGTCCCGGACATCGGTTGGTTCCAGGCGCTCGCGTGCTTCAAGTCGACCGCCACGTGGTCGCTGATCGTCAAGCACAACCGCCGTCGTGCGGAGCCGGACGCTGAGGTCGAAGCCATGGCCGCGGTCCTGCCTCACCTCCTCACACGCGCGCGCGAGTTGATGCCGTGAGCATCGTCCTCGCGGGTTCCGTCAGGTGCGCGGAATGCCCTCGAGCTTGTCGGCAACCTTCGCCTCCGCCTCGGCCTTGAGGCGGAGGAGGTGCTCGGATGGGAACAGGTCGGGGGAAGGCTTGTAGCCCTTCAGCACCTGGCGGGCCAGCGTGACCTTGTGCACCTCGGTGGGGCCGTCGGCGAGCCCGAGCACGAACGACTCGACGAGGTACTGCACGAACGGCATCTCGTGGGTGACGCCGAGCGAGCCGTGCAACTGCAGCGCACGCGCCGACACGTCGTGCAGGACCTTCTGCATCATGGCCTTCACTGCGGAGATGTCCGCACGCACGGCCTTGTAGTCGTTGAACTGGTCGATCTTCCACGCCGTCTGCATCGTCAGGAGCCGAAACGCCTCGATCTCCATCCACGAGTCGGCGACCATCTCCTGCACGAGCTGCTTCTCGGCGAGCATCTCGCCCTGCGTGGAGCGCGACACCGCGCGCTCGCACAACATGTCGAAGATCCGTCGCACCAGCCCGACGGTTCGCATCGCGTGGTGGATGCGACCGCCACCGAGCCGCGTCTGCGCGACCACGAACGCACCACCGCGGGGCCCGAGCATGTGGTCGGCCGGCACGCGCACGTCCTCGTAGCGGACGTAGCCCTCGCGGCCACCGCCGAGGGGCTCGTACCCGAGGCCGACGTTGCGGAGCACGTGGATGCCCGGAGTCTCTCTCGGGACCACGAACATCGACTGGCGTTCGTACGGCGGCGCGTCCGGATCGGTCACGGCCATCACGATGAGGAACGAGGCGATGTCGGCGAACGACGAGAACCATTTCTCGCCGTCGATGACCCACTCTTCCCCGTCCTGCACCGCCGTCGTCGTGAACACCTTCGGGTCGGAGCCGCCCTGGGGTTCCGTCATCGAGAAGCACGACACGATGCGGTTGTCGAGCAGCGGCTCCAGGTACCGGGCCTTGAGCTCCGGCGTCCCGTAGTGCGCGAGGATCTCGCTGTTACCGGAGTCCGGCGCCTGCGACCCGAAGACGATCGGTGCGCACTCTGACCGCCCGAGGATCTCGTTGAGCAGCGCCAACCTGACCTGCCCGTATCCCGGCCCACCGAGATGCGGCCCGAGGTGCGTCGCCCACAGCCCGCGCGCCTTCACAATTGCTTGGAGCGGCGGGATGAGCGCCTGGCGCACGGGGTCGTTGAGGTCGTGTGACTCGTTGATGATGAGATCGAGCGGTTCGCACTCCTCGCGCACGAAGCCGTCGACCCACGCCAGCTGCTCGGCGTACTCGGGATCCGTCGAGAAGTCCCAGGCCATCGCACCACCTCTCACACTCTCGCGTCGCTCGCCCGAACTGTGCTCTGGCGGACGACGCCGGCTTTCATCAGTTCGGCACTGGCGACTCCGAACTCGGCGAGGAGCTCCAGCGTGTGGTCGCCCGGCAGCGATGGTGGCGGTGGCGCGGGTGGTGCGGTGCGCGAGAACCGCGGTGCCGGCGCAGGTTGCACGACACCGTCAACCGTGACGAACGTGCGGCGCGCGCGACTGTGCGGATGGTGCGGCGCCTCGGCAAGCCCGAGTACCGGCGACGCGCACGACTGCGGGGTGACCAGCTCAGCCTCCCACTCCGCGCGCGTCTTTTCGCGGAAGCGCGCCGCCATCGTCTCGCCGTGCTTCTCCCACGCCTCGAGCGTGTCGTGTTGGGGAACGGTGACGCCGAGGCGCGCGCACAACTCCTCGTAGAACTGCGGTTCCATCGCGCCGACCGCGAAGTGCTGGTCGTCGGCCGTCGTGTACGTGCGGTAGTAGTGGGCGGCGCCGTCGATCACGTTCGCGTGCCTGCGGTCCGCCCACCGGCCCTCGGCGAACAGGCCGTAGAACACGGTCATGAGTGTGGCGGCGCCCTCGAACATGGCGACGTCGACCACCTGTCCGACGCCCGACTGGCGGCACTCGAGGATGCCGCTGAGCAGGCCGACGGCGAGGAGCATTCCGCCACCCCCATAGTCGCCGAGGAGGTTGAGCGGCGGCACCGGAGTCTCCGCGGTGCCGACGGCGTGGAGCGCGCCGGCGAGCGCGATGTAGTTGATGTCGTGCCCGGCCATCTGGGCGTACGGTCCGTCCTGGCCCCAGCCGGTCATGCGGGCGTACACGAGGTGGCGATTGCGGGCAAGCAGATCGTCCGGCCCGATGCCGAGACGTTCGGCGGCGCCCGGTCGGTAGACGTCGACGAAGGCGTCGGCCTCCGCGGTGAGCGTGTACACCACCTCTCGGCCGCGGGAATGTTTCATGTCGACGGCGATCGACCGCTGGCTTCGGCGCATCAGGGTGTCGATGGGCCGCGGCTGGTCGACCTCGTTGACCCGGTCGACGCGCACCACGTCGGCGCCGAGGTCGCCGAGCAACATGCCGCAGAACGGAGCCGGGCCCAATCCGCCCATCATCACGATGCGGATTCCCTCGAGCGGCCCACTCATCGCTTCGCCCACCGCTCACGGGCGGCGGCGGCCTCCTCGGTGGCATGCGTGATGACTTGGTTGCGGTTCTCGAGCTCGATGGCGGCGAAGAGGTCTGGAGCGTCCGTGTTGACTTGCAACGCCCGCTTCGTCATCTGGACGCCGAGCGGAGAATTGCCCGCGATCAGCGCCGCAAGCTCCAGTGCGCGCTCGAGCAGTCGGTCGTCTTCCGTGACCTCGCTCACCAGCCCGCGGTGGTACGCCTCTTCGGTGGTCACGGTTCGCCCCGTGAGCATCCAGTCGGTAGCCACGCTCAACCCGACGATGCGAGGCAGGTAGTAGCTCATGCCCATCTCGGCTCCAGAGAGACCGATGAGGATGGCGGCATTGCCGAACGACGCCGAAGCGGCACAGATGCGGACGTCCGCGGCAAGGCACAAGGCGAAGCCGCCACCGACCGCGGGCCCGTTGACCGCGGCGACGACGGGCTGCGGCAACGCGCGAATCGTCTGCGGCAGCGACGCCATCATCTCCTGGAACCGGAGGCGGTCGATCGCGGCGTCCGTGGCCTCGAGCATGCTCGGTCCGAAGTCGCGCAGGTCGATGCCCGAGCAGAAGCCACGCCCCGCACCCGTGAGCACGACCGCGCGGATGCCACGGTCCGCAGCGATCGCGGCGCAGGTCTCCCGCAAGTCGCCGAGGAGCACCTCGTTGATGGCGTTCAGGCGCTCTGGGCGGTTGAGCCGCACGAGCGCGACGCCTTCGACGGGCCGCTCGACGGTCAGCGTGCTCGTCGGCCTCACACCCGCTCGATCACGGTGGCCGTGCCCATGCCGCCGCCGGTGCACATCGTCACGAGGCCCATGGTGAGCTCACGACGTTCGAGCTCGTCGAGCAGGGTGCCGATGAGCATCGCGCCCGTCGCTCCGATCGGATGGCCGAGGGCGATCGCGCCTCCATTGACGTTCACGCGGTCGGGATCGAGCTCGAGGTCCCGCATCGTCTTCAGCGGAACGGCGGCGAACGCCTCGTTGATCTCCCACAAGTCGACGTCGTCGGTCGTCATGCGGGCCTTGGCGAGGCACCGTTCGGCAGCGGGGCCCGGCGCAGTCAACATGATCACTGGTTCGGAGCCGACGGCGGCAGTGGCGCGGATGCGCGCCCGCGGCGTCATCCCGTTGGCGCGGACCCAGCCGTCCGAAGCCACGACGGCGGCCGCCGCGCCGTCGACCACGCCGGAGGAGTTACCGGCGTGGTGGACGTGGTCGAGGTGGTCGACCTCCGGGTAACGGTCGAGGGCCATCTCGTCGTAGGTGGCGCCCACCTCGGCGAATGCCGGGCGCAGCTTCGCCAGCCCCTCGAGGGTCGTGTCGGGGCGAGGGTGCTCGTCCTGGGCGAGCACGACTTCGCCGCCAGGACCCGTCACGGGGACGATCCCGTGATCGAACCTGCCCTCGGTGAGCGCCCTTTCGGCGCGGCACTGGCTCTCCACGGCGAAGGTGTCCACGTCCGTGCGGCTGAACCCCTCGAGCGTCGCGATGAGATCCGCCGAGATGCCCTGCGGGACGGTCGGGAAACGCTCACGAAAGTCTGGGTTGGCGCCGTCGATCGTGACCGAGCCGGCGGTGAGGTCCCAACGCGACATCGACTCGACGCCGCCGGCGACGACCAGGTCCTGGTGACCGCTCGCCACACCCATGGCGGCGACGGTGATCGCCTGTTGCGCCGACCCGCAGAAGCGGTTGAGGGTCATGCCGGGAACCGTCTCGGGCCACCCGGCCAGGAGCGTGGCCAACCGGCCGACGGCGTCGTGGTCACCGGTCAGGATCCCGTTGCCGGCCACCACGTCGTCGACGTCGACCGGGTCGAATCCGACCCGGTCGGCCACCGCGCGCAGGCACTGCGCCAGGAGCTCCTGGGGGTGGACGCCGTGCAGCGCGCCGTCGGGACGCCCCTTGCCGCGGGGCGTTCGGACAACATCGAGGAGCCAGGCGTCAGCCATCGGTAGATGTTCTCCTAGCTCACTTCGTCGAACAGCGTGCGAGGCCGAGCGTCCGCCAGGAGCTTTCGCACGAGCGGGCCGACCTCCTCGGCCGACTCGACCGGGTTCGTCGACGGGCCGCGATGCCATCCCTCCGCGACCGCCAGCACGAGCCCGGATGCCTCGATGACCTGACCGGTGACGTCGGCGGAGTCCGGCGACGCCAACCAGCTGATCACCGGTGCGACCCACGCGGGCGCGAAGTTTCGGCGAATCTCGTCGGTGATCTCGAGGTCGCCGGTAAGACGGGTCAGGGCGCCCGGAGCGATCGCGTTGACGGTCACGCCGTAGCGCTCGAGCTCCTGCGCGGCGATCTGCGTGAAGGCGGCGATTCCGGCCTTGGCCGCGCCGTAGTTGGTCTGGCCGACATTGGCGTAGAGGCCCGACACCGACGTCGTGTTGACGAGGCGGGCGTCGAGCGTCTCCCCCGCCTTCGAGCGATCTCGCCAGTGCGCGGCGGCGTGATGGCTCGGGGCGAACGTGCCCTTCAGGTGGACGCGGATGACCGCGTCCCAATCTTCCTCGGTCATCGAGAACAACATCCGGTCGCGGAGAATGCCCGCGTTGTTGACGAGGACGTCGAGGCGGCCGAAAGTCTCGATCGCCTGCCGGACGAGCTCGGCGGCACCGTCCCACGAGCTGATGTCGTCGGCGTTGGCGACGGCATCGCCACCCGCGGCCGTGATTTCATCGGCCACTTCCCGTGCGGGGCCGGCGTCCGTGCCGGCGCCGTCGCGGCTGCCACCGAGATCGTTCACCACGACTTTGGCACCATGTCGGGCGAGGGACAGCGCGTACTCGCGCCCGAGGCCCCGGCCCGCGCCCGTGACGATGCAGACGCGTCCCTCACACATGCGGTCCGAGCTCATCGACTGCATCTCCTCCCCGGTTCGCCTTCGCCCAGAATCCATAGCACAGTCCGGGCCGAGGGACCGAGGAGTCAGCCGACGTGGTCGCCGAGTGGTACCTGCCGTGCTTATTATCCACGCCTGTTCGTCGGCCGGCGGCCGGCGAAGGACATCTGGGGGGAAACGTGTGAGGGAGACCGCGCACGACACGCCCGGGGCGCTCGAGCAGGAGCTCACGCCCGACGTCGAGCAGCCGTATGCGACGGTCCCACGGACCGTTGCCGACGTCCGCCTCGGTGGTTGGACGCGCGCCCGAGTCGCTTGGGCGATCGCCGGCGTCGTCCTCCTCGGATGGGCGCTCTGGGCGTTCATCGACAACGGGACCCTCTTCGTCGCGCTCCTCGGTGCCGGCGTCGCCAAGGGCGCCATCGTGACCCTTGCCGCGCTCGGCTTCATCGTGACCATGAAGGCCACGGGGATCGTGAACTTCGCGCAGGGTGACCTGATCACCGTGGGCGCATTTCTCGGTTTGTGGGCGACCAGCGAAACGGCGCCCGCGGTCGACGGCCTCGGCCTCTCACTCGGCGCGGGCTACCTGCTCACGCTCGTGCTCATGTTCCTGCTCGGCGTCGTCATCGAACGCGTGGCGTATGCACCACTGCGCAAGCGCAGCCCCGACATCCACGTCGTCGTGATCGCGACGCTCGGGGCCGCGATCGTCATCCGGACGATCATGGCGCTCTGGCAGGGCAGCGACCCGCGCTTCCTGCAGAGCTGGTTCAACGTTGGCGGCAGTCTGCAGAACTTTCTCTTCTTCAACGATGGCACGCTCACGATCAACATCGGCTTCCTCGGCGTCCACGACGCTGTGATCTCGGCGCAACGAGTGGTGATTATGTTCGTGACCGCGATCATCGTGCTGTTCATCATGTGGCTGTTCGCGCGGACGAGCTTCGGCCGCCAGCTCCGCGCGATTGCAGCCGATCGCGAAACCGCCCGGCTCTACGGCGTCAGGGCGAGCCACCTGTCGATGCTGTCGTTCGGTATCTCCGCCTTCTTGGCCGGCCTCGCGGGGCTCCTCATCGGGCCGCTGGGCAGCTTCGACCTGACCGTCGGGTTCACGTACATGCTCCTGGGCTTCGCTGCCGCTGTATTGGGCGGATTCGGCAGTATCGGGGGCACCGTGCTGGGCGGGATCATGATCGGTCTCTCCGAGGAGCTCTTCGGGGGGCAGATGTTGCCGCTGCTCGTCGAAAAGCTGGGCATGAACCCGGCGGACGCGCTGCGGTACCGGTCGGTGTTCCCGTACATCCTGATGCTCGTGGTGATCGCCATCAGGCCACAGGGCTTGTTCGGGCGCACGCAGAACCGGCTCTAGGTCGAATGGAGGGCACCCATTGAG
>JBKPCV010000174.1:0-23442 GCA_046727575.1 Actinomycetota bacterium | reverse complement strand
TCGACGAAGCGCGACTCTCCCGGTCCGAACGCGAGTGTCTGGTCCTGAAGAGGACACTCACCGCCGCGGTCGCACACCGGACAGTCGAGCGGATGGTTGATGAGCAAGAACTCGAGCACACCGTCCTGGGCCTCTTTGACGACGTCGCTCTGTGTACGCACGACCATGCCGTCGGACACGGGTGTCGCGCACGAGATCTGGAGCCCGCGCATCCCTTCGACCTCGACCAGGCACATGCGGCACATGCCGACCGGTCGCATACGTTCGTGCCAGCAGAAGCGCGGGATATAAGTGCCGTGCTGCTGCGCCGCCTTGATGACCAGCTCGCCGCGGGCAACCTCCACTTCCCGGTCGTCGATCGTGATCTTCACGACGTCGGGGCCTGGAGGAACCGGTATCACGTACTCGAAGTCCGACGGCCATTGACTCATCGGAACCGTCACGATTGCGGTGCTCCCACTCCGCCGCGTGTCATACGGCCGCGCTCACGGTGAGGGCATTCCGTCGGTCGGCGTCGCGACTCATGCGCTCGATGATCTCGTCGCGCCAGAAGCGGTTGAGGCTGATGATCGGCGACATCGTGCTCGGGCCGAGCTGACAGATGGTGGTCATGCCCGGCGGCCAGTTGAGACCGGGTGCGATGTTCTTCCCGAAGCCGAGCATCAAGTCGAGATCTTCGGGGCGTCCGTAGCCATGCAGCATCCGGTACAGCACCCTCTCGAGCCAGCCGGACCCTTCACGGCACGGCGTGCACTTCCCACACGACTCATGTGCGAAGAACTTTGCGATCCGCCACGCGACGAGCAGCGGGTCAACCGTGTCGTCGTAGACCATCACCGCGCCGGAACCCAGCATCGTCGTCGCGCTCAGCTCGCTCTGCACGTAATCCATGTCGAGCGGCGTGTCGAGGTGCTCCTCGAGCAACCAGGGTGACGACGCACCACCGGGAACGAAGAAGCCGAGCGGGCGCCCCCCGCGCACTCCGCCTGCGAGGCCCTCGATCAGGTCGCGGAAGGTGATCCCGAGCTCCACTTCGTAGTTGCCCGGACGCTCGACATGGCCTGACACCGAGAACAGCCGCGTGCCCTTGGAACGAGCCACGCCCATCGAGGCGTACCACTCGGCGCCGTTTTGCAAGATGTGCGGGACTGCCGAGAGCGTCTCGATGTTGTTCACGATCGTCGGCGCGGCATAGACGCCCTGGACGGCAGGAAATGGGGGCTTGATACGCGGCATCGCGCGTTCACCTTCGAGGCTCGACAGCAACCCGGTCTCGTCGCCTGCGATGTAGCAACCCGCTCCGCGGTGCAAGACGATCTCGAGGTCGTACCCCGATCCCTTGATGTTCTTGCCGACGAAGCCTCTCGCATACGCATCGGCCAGCGCACGACCGACGCGCTCCGCGCCGAGCGCGAACTCGCCGCGGAGATAGACGAATGCGTGGTGCGCCTGGATTGCGTACGACGTGATGACGATGCCCTCGACGAGCTGGTGTGGGTCGCCCTCGATCAGCATGTGGTCCTTGAACGTCGACGGCTCGCCCTCGTCGCCGTTGACCGCGAGGTACCGGGGAAACACGTCCTTGGGGAGGAACGACCACTTCTGGCCGGTGCCGAAGCCAGCACCCCCACGGCCACGGAGGCCCGAGTCGGTGACGATCTTGACGATGTCCTCTGGTGCCATGTCGAAGAGGCGGTCGAGCGTCGAGTAAGCGCCGTTCGCGAGCGCGGCATCGAGCGTCCACGAGTCGTTCGGGCGTTCGCGCAGGAACTTGGTGATGACCCGTGTCTCCTGGACCGCCATCAGGCCGGCGATCCCGAGATCGTGCGCGCGACACGCGCGCCGCTCTTGTACTCCGCGATCACCGAGTCGGCCGCCTCGGGCGTCACCGGTCCGTGGAACTCGTAGTTCACCTGCATCACGGGAGCGAGGTCACACGCCGCGATGCACTCCACCTCCTCGACCACCACGTCGGGGTCGTCGCCATGCTGGCGCTCGAGGTGCTCGAGCAGTTCCGGACCGCCGTTCACGAGGCAGCTCACATTCGTGCACACGGAGATGATGAGCGAGCCCACTGGTTCGCGCTTGAACATCGTGTAGAAGGAGCAGGTACCGAGCACCAGCGCGGGAGTGAGGTCGAGCAGGTCGGCGATCTCCTCCATCGCGTCCGGGGTCACCCAGCCTTCCTGGTCTTGGGCAAGGTGGAGGAGCGGAAGCATCGCAGACTTCTTGTGCGGATAGCGGTTGATGATCTCGCGCGCGCGCTCGAGGTTGGCCGGCGTAAACGGCACTAGCGGTCGACCTCCCCCATGATCGGGTCGATGCTCGACACGATCGCGACCGCGTCGGCGAACATGCCACCTGGGACCATCGCGTCCATCGACTGGAGGTTGTAGAAGGACGGCGCGCGAATGTGGAGTCGTACTGGTTTCGACGAGCCGTCCGCAACGAGGTAGCAACCGAGTTCGCCACGCGGCGACTCGGTTGCTACATAGGTCTCGCCGGCCGGCACGCGGAAGCCTTCGGTGAACAACTTGAAGTGGTGAATGAGGGCTTCCATCGACTCGTCGATGCGCGCGCGTGGCGGAGGCGTGACCTTCCGGTCCTGTACCCGGTAGTCGCCTGGCGGCATGCGATCGACGCACTGCCGCACGATCTTGACCGACTCGAGTATCTCGTAGAGGCGGATCTGGTAGCGGTCGAACACGTCACCGTTCTCGGTATAGATGACGTCGAATTCGACGTCGTCGTACGCGAGGTAGGGCTGTGCCCGGCGCAGGTCCCAGGCGAACCCGGTGGAGCGCAGGATCGGGCCCGTGGCCCCGAGTGCGAGTGCCTCGTCGGTCGTGATCACGCCCACCCCGACGGTGCGCTCACGCCAGATGGGGTTGTCGCTCAGCAAGTTGTTGTACTCGTTGACACCGCGCTCTACGAGCTCGCAGAGGTCGAGGATGTCCGTCTGCCAATCGTCGGGAAGCTCGGCGGCGATGCCCCCGGGCCTGATGTAGTTGTGGTTCATCCGGAGGCCGGTGATGCTCTCGAGCACACGGAGTGCGACCTCGCGCTCGCGCCACCCATAGATCATCATCGAAACCGCGCCGAGGTCCATGCCGTTCGTCGCCTGGAACAAGAGGTGCGAGGAGATTCGGTTGAGCTCGACGAGGAGCATGCGCGCCCACGTCGCGCGCGGGGGGACATCGATGTCGAGCAGTCGCTCGACTGCCATCGCGAAAACGAGCTCGTTCGACAGCGGTGCCGCGTAGTCCATGCGCGTGACGTTGGTCGCGCCCTGCACGTAGGTGAGCTCTTCGCCGGTCTTCTCCATTCCGGTGTGCAGGTAGCCGATGACCGGCTTTGCGCGGAGCACCGTTTCGCCGTCGAGTTCCATCATGATGCGCAGGACACCATGAGTGGAGGGGTGCTGTGGACCCATGTTGAGGATCATCGTGTCGTCGTATTCCGGCCATGGTCCGCCGGTGAACACGAGCTCGCGCGCCCGGCCCTCGTGCGTCAGTGGGCGCAGTTCCTGCGCGCCTTCGTCGGTCTGCGACTCCAGTCGACGGTCTTCCGGGGTCAGCTGATGCGTGTCGTCAGTCATCGCGGACTCGGATCCTGCTCTCTGGTCGCGCTCGCTGCGAGCCGGGCCTGCGAGCTCGTTCGCTCCGCTCCCTCGTCGCCGCGCAACAAATCATCGCGGACTCGGATCTTCCTTGAAGGTCACTGGGACCCGCGCCGGCGAGTCGTCCTTGCGCAATGGATACCCGATCCAGTCGTCCGGCATCAGGATGCGCGCGATGTCGTGGTGGCCGATGAACGTGATCCCGTAGAGGTCGTAGGTCTCCCGCTCGGCGAACGCGACACTGGGGTAGATGTCGACGATGCTCGCGATCTGCGGGTCGTCGGCGCGAACCTCACAGATGACGCGCACGCGCCGATTGCGGGGGTGCGAGAGGAAGTTGGTCACCACTTCGTACCGCTCGGCCGCGACGCCGGGGGGCACGACTCGATCGATGTCGACGAGATGGTCGACGGCCGTGAGATCGACGCACTGCGTGAACCGCTCTTCGTCACGCAGGTACTCGGTCACCTCATGCCACTGCTCGCGGTCGACATAGAGGACGGATTGACCGTGGGAGTCGAACCAGGTCGTCCGCGGGAAGCGCTCGCGGACCGCGGCTGCGACCTCGTCGCCCGGGGCCGCGGGGGCCGGCTGCTCGTGAACCTCTTCACGAGGTCCGGCGTCGGCGTCAGCCATCGGCACCAATGCTCTGGTTCACGCGACCGGCACGCCGTCGCGCTGGTCGATCTGGATGCCGGCACCGCCGCTCTTGGAGGCGGCCCGGCGACGCGTGATCTCACCGGACTTGATCTGGTCGTAGAGAGTGAGGATGCCGTGCATCAGGGTCTCCGGTCCGGGAGGGCAGCCCGGTACGTACACGTCGACGGGCACGATCTGGTCGACGCCCTGGACGATCGCGTAGTTGTTGAACATGCCCCCAGTGCTCGCGCACACGCCCATCGAGATGACCCACTTCGGCTCCACCATCTGGTCGTAGACCTGACGGAGCACCGGCGCCATCTTCTGGCTCACCCGACCGGCGACGATCATGAGGTCGGCCTGACGCGGGCTCGCGCGGAAGATCTCCATGCCCCATCGGGAGAGGTCGTAATGCGCGGCACCAGCTCCCATCATCTCGAGCGCGCAACACGCGAGGCCGAAGGTGGCGGGCCAGATGGAGCTCCGGCGTGCCCACTTCACCAGGTCCTCGACGCGCCCGGTGAGGAAGTTGCGTTCGAGTGACTCGAGGCCCATCTACGCGGCCTTTTCCGGTTCGACCGGGACGGTCTCGCCGGGGTCGAGACCGTCTCGGCCCGGCATGCCCGCGGCGCGGAGGATCGTCGTCCCGGTACGCGCGACCACCTGCTTGATGGGACCCCAGTCGAGCGCGCCGGTCGAGAGCAGGTATGCGAACGGCACCAGCAACACGAGCAGGAAGACACCCATCGCGACCAGGCCGTACGTACCGAGGCCGCGGAACACCGTCATGAAGGGGTACAGGAAGATGATCTCGACGTCGAGGACGATGAATGCCATCGCGACCAGGTAGAACTTGACCGGGAACCGCTCGGCGAGGGCGTACTCAGGCACGATCCCACACTCGTACGGCGCTTCCTTCGCCGACGTCGGCCGCTTCGGCCCCAGCAAGTTCGACGCCGCGAACGACAAGGCGGCGAACAAGATCACAAGGATGCTCATCGTGAGGATCGGCAGGAAGTCGCTCACGCTCTCCACACCCCTCGGGCCCGGATTTCGGTCGCTCGCGGCAGTTCTCGTCCGCCACATCGCAGGCTATCCGAACCATCGGGGAGGTCGCCGACCCCGACTCCCGCCACCCCATGTAGTCGCGTGACGCGAAGCGCGCGAACCTTCCGCGAGGTTCCTTGACGGCCGACGTCATCCTGCTAGCGTGCCCGCAACTTCGCGCCTGCGCCTCTTTATGCCTGCCTGCCGTCGCTCGCTCCCAGTCGTCATCGCCGCGCTCGTGGCTCTCACCTCTGCGCTCTCCGCTTCGGGTGCACTTTCGGCTTCGGCGTCGACCGCGGACGATCTCGAAGCTGCCAAGCAACAGCTCACCGTGGCGCGCGCAGCCGCGAACGACGCGCGAGCAGTGGCGCACGAAGCAGAGGTGAAGTTGCAGCAGACCGAAGATCGCATCGCCGACCTGGAAGCGACCATCGCCGACTTGAAAGAACAAGCTGCGGCGTTGCAGGCAATCGTTCGAAAGCGTGCTGTCTACGAGTACACGCACGCCGCGAATGACATCGACACGATCATCGGTACCGACGACACACTGTCGTTCGCGCGGGGGAAGATGCTGATCGACCTGTCCAATCAAAAGGACAACACGGCCGGGCGGAAGCTCGCAGCCGTCAACAGCGACCTGCGTGACGAAACCTCGCAGTTGCGCGATCTCCAAAGCAAGCAACGCGCGACGCGTGACCAGTTCGCGGCGCGCAACAACGAGTTGCAAGCAAAGCTCGTCGAGTCGCAGCAGGCTGCCAGCGCCTTGCAAGCGAAGTACGACGCCGAGATCGCGGCACAGCGCGAAGCCGAGCGCAAGGCGCAACTCGAACGCGAGCGCGCCGCAATAGCGCTGCTCGTGGCGAAGCCGATCAGCAACCCGACTCCTGCGAACCTGAGCGCTGGTCAAGTCGTGGCGAATCCGAACCCCAACCCGAACCCGAGTCCGGCTCGGAACGCAGTCGGTGGGTTCATGTGTCCCGTGTTCGGCGCCGCGTACACGGACGACTTCGGCGGCCCTCGTGCGCACGGTGGTATCGACATGTTCGTGCCTACCGGCACTCAAGCGTTTGCTGTCAAGAGCGGCACCGTGCGCTACGTCCCGAACGAGGGTGCCGGCGGCAACACGGCGTACTTGAACGCTGATGACGGCAACACCTACTTCTACGCGCACCTATCACAGTTCGTCGGTGGACCGCGCACCGTCGCGCAGGGCGAGGTGATTGCGCTCACCGGGATGACCGGCAACGCCAGAGGACCACACCTGCACTTCGAGATCCGCATCGGCGGCGACAACGGCGGCAAGACGAATCCGTATCCGACGCTCAGGGCCGCCGGCTGCTGATCAGCGACAAGCCTGAATACTCGCTCGCCGGTAACATCGACTCGCTATGCAACGGGTGGCCATGCTGAGCGTGCACACGTCGCCGCTGGCGCAGCCCGGAAGCGGCGACGCCGGCGGCATGAACGTCTCGGTGCACGCGCTTGCTTCGGCGTTGGCGCGCGCGGGCGTAGCCGTCGACGTGCTCACTCGACGGGAGCATGCTGAGCAGCCCCCGGTCGTGGTCGTCGAGCCCGGTTACCGCGTCCTCCACGTCGAGGCGGGGCGCTGCGCGCCGGTACCGCGGCAGCAGTTTCCCGAGCTCGTCGCGCCGTTCAGCGAAGCCGCGCGCGCGCAGCTGGAACGGTGCGGAGCGGAGTACAACGTGCTGCACGCGAACTACTGGGTGTCGGGCGCGGTCGGCCACCGCCTCAAGCACGAGCTCGACCTTCCGCTCGTGGCGACGTTCCACTCGCTCGATCGGGTGCGCGCCGAGGTCGGTCTCGACGACGAAGTCACGCTGCGACCGCGCGTCGAGGCGGAGGTCGTGCGTTGTGCCGACCTGGTCATCGCGGCCACCGACGAGGAACGGTGGCAGCTCGTGCAGTACTACGGGGCGGATCCGGACCGAGTCGAGATCGTCCCACAGGGCGTGGACCCGACGCTGTTCTGCCCGGGTGACCGCGCCGCGGCGCGGCGGGCCCTCCGCCTCGACGACGGCCCCGTCATCCTGTTCGTCGGGCGCATCCAGCCGCTGAAGGGCCTCGACCTCGCCATCGAAACGCTCCACCAGCTCTCCGTCGCGCGCGCCACGTTGCTGGTGGTCGGCGGGCCGAGCGGTCCCGACGGCGAAGCCGAGCTCGCGCGCGCCCATCGCCTCGTCGAAGACCTGCGGCTCGAGGCGCGCGTGCGCTTCGTTCCGCCGCAGCCGCACGCCGGCCTCGCCACCTACTACCGCGCCGCCGACGTGTGCATCGTGCCGTCACGCTCGGAGTCATTCGGCCTCGTCGCGTTGGAAGCTGCGGCGTGCGGGACACCGGTGGTCGCAGCCAACGTCGGCGGCCTGAGGTTCGTCGTCGACCACGGAGTCACCGGGTATCTCGTCGACGGCCGGGACCCTGCGGAGTTCGCCGCGCTGATCGATCGCATCCTCCGCGCGGGTGCGGGCACGATGCCGCAGCTTGCCGCCGCGCGGGCCGCCGGTTACCGGTGGAACATCGCCGCGGCCCGGCTGCGTCGTCACTACGACGACCTCGCGGCGCGCTCTCCCGTGCAGTGCAGTTGACGGTCGAGCCACTCGACGTCGAAGCCGCGCACGAGCTCGTCGCGGCACACCTCGAAGGACCGGTCGCGACCGAACCGTACATCCAGACGGTCGAGTACGACCCCGAGCTCCGACGCTGGTACGTGCGCTTCACGTGCGAGGGTCGCGACGCTACGACGATCTACTTCGACCTGCACGAGCGCACACTGCGCTACGAGGTGTACTTCCTTCCCGAACCCTCGCGGAACCTGCTCGAGCTCTACGAGTTCCTGTTGCGGCGGAACCACACGATGTACGGCGCTCGGTTCTCGCTCGGACCAGAAGGCGACGTGTACCTCGTCGGACGGGTCGCGCTCGAGCACCTCACGGTCGACGAGCTCGATCGGATCATCGGCGTCCTCTACGACCTCACCGAGCGTTGGTTCCAGCCCGTGGTGCGCCTCGCATTTGGACCGCGTCCCGCGGCCCCTGCAGCGAACGACAGCTGATCCCGCCAGAAATCCCGGTTCCACGCGTGACACTCGACCGTCGCGTTCGTCTCTCTGAACGGTGCAATCTCACCACGGGCCTTCTCCGGGAGATGCTCGGTTAGATTGCCGCCAACCGGCACCGACGGGTGTCGGAGCGTGGTGGGCCCGAGGTGCAGGAGGGTCGCTCCGTTCGGGGAAGTGCGGAGTAGTCCGAGCGTTCCTCGGGTCCTCACGCGGCCATGCCCACACTACGAAAGGCGCGTGTCGCGCATGCGCGGTTTACCCTGATCGGATGAACCTCGCGCTGCTTGGTGGGGGCAGGATGGGCGAGGCTCTCGCTCGGGGGCTCGTGGACGCGGGGTGGGAGCGCGACAGCCTCGCGATCGCGGAGATCGACAGCGACCGCCGGCGCTCACTCGAGGAGCGGCTTCCTGGTGTGCGCGTGGTGCCGAGTCCTGCGTGGGCGGCGGCCGACGCCGACGTCGTCGTCGTGGCCGTGAAACCCGGAGACGTCGCGAGCGCGCTCGAGGGGTGCGCGGCAACCCTTCCCGAGCGCGCACTCGTGTTGTCGCTCGCCGCGGGCATGACGCTCGCCGATCTCGAGGCAGTCGCGGGCAACCGTCCAGTCGTGCGTGCGATGCCGAACACCGGCGCGCTCGTCGGCAAGGGAGCGGCTGCGATCGCCGCAGGAACGGAGGCGGGAGAAGCTCATCTTGCGCTCGCCGAACGGGTGCTCGGCGCGGTCGGCACGGTGGTGCGTGTCCCCGAGTCCCAGCTCGACGCGGTGACGGGCTTGTCGGGATCGGGGCCCGCGTACGTGTTCCTGCTCGCTGAGGCGCTGACCGAGGCGGGCGTGCTGGTCGGCCTGCCGCGACCCATCGCAGCGGCGCTGGTCGTGCAGACGCTGCTCGGCTCGGCGGCACTGCTCGACGAGACGGGCGAGACTCCCGAAGCGTTGCGCGCCGCCGTGACGTCACCGGGCGGGACGACCGCCGCCGGTCTGCAGGCTCTCGAAAAGCGTGGGGTGCGAGCTGCCGTGCTCGACGCGGTCGAAGCGGCGACGCGGCGATCGAGAGAGCTCGGTGCCGGTCAGTGACTCGCCGACCGAAGTCCCGACTTCCTCCGAAGCTGCCCGACCCCGCACGGGATCGAGTACGCGCCGCGCCCAAACAGCCATCGCGCCGAGAACGCCTGAAGGACGCGCACGTCGCGGGCCGCAGCGTTCGGTTCACGCGCGACGACATCGTGCGCGTCATGCGCGCGCTGGTGCACGGCGAACGCGCCGTGCACCTGGGACTTGACCGGTTCGACAACCTCACGATGGAGCACACGGCCGCGGCGGCGCGACACATCTTCGGGTGGGATGGCGACGGACCGCGCGCTCGTATCGACCCTGCCCGCACCGTCGAGGGCTTCGGCGCTGCGTGCGCCCGAGTCTTGGAAGTCGCGCGCGACGGCGGCGCGCTCGCGTTCGCCACGGCGCGCCCCGCATCGCTCCTCGGTGTTCATCAGAGGCTCGTGGCGGCGGCGCGTGCGGAGGGCGGCCGGATCCTCAGCGCCACGCACGCCGGACCCTTCGATGCTCGCGGGCATCGCATCTGGTGGACCGAGGCGGTCGCCACGGTCACCGACGGCGACAGCCTGCTCGCGCAGCACGCGACGGAAGCCGCGGAGGAGCTGCTGTTCGTGCTCCCCCGGCCGGACCTTGTGGTCGCCGACGGCGGCTTTGCGGGCCGCGCAGCGGCCGTGGGCATCGAGGTCGTCGCGTTCGCCGACCTCGACGCCATCGCGCTGGCGGTCGCCGCCTGGCGGGGCATGCCGGTCAGGATCGTGCCGCTCGACGAGCGCCGAGCGCCGCACCTCTACGCGCCGCTGCTCGAACTCCTCGACGAGCAGGCGCGCTCCGACGGCGGTGTGGCCTCGGTCCTCCCCCGGATCTCTCGGACCGGCGGGTCACGATCGACCTCGTAGTGCGTCTTTTGCAACACAGACCCCACGGCCCTACGCTCATCACGCGGGAAGCGGACGTACGTGGAAGGGGTGAGCCAGTGGCGCAGTCTTTCGCCACGGCGCGGTTTCTGACGGTGCAGGAAGTCGCGGACTTGATGCGAGTGTCGACGATGACCGTTTACCGGATCATCAAATCGGGCGCGTTGCCCGCCGTGCGCGTCGGACGGTCGTTCCGTGTGCGCGACGTCGACGTCGACGCCTATCTCGGCTCGAGGTACACCCGGGCCGGCTGAGGGCAAGCGCGCCGGGCGGCGCGCTTAGCCTCAACGGCCGGTGACTTTTATCGCGTTCGCGTCCGACTACGGATATGCCGACGAGTTCGTGGGCGTGTGCAAAGCCGTCATGCTCGGGATTGCCCCCGACGTCCAGATCATCGATCTCGCGCACGACATCCCGCCGCACGACATCCGGGCCGGCGCGCTGCTGCTCGTGCGTGCGGTGCAGTACCTCCCGGAGAACTCCATCGTGGTCGCGGTCGTCGACCCGGGCGTCGGGTCGGATCGTCGGCTCGTCGGCGTCGAGGTCGACGGCGGCGTCCTGCTCGGCCCGGACAACGGTTTGCTCGCGCCGGCGGTCGCGATCACCGGAGGCGCGCGACGGGTCGTGGAGCTCACGAACGACCAGTTCCGTCTCCCCGCGCCGGGGCCGACCTTTGCCGGACGGGACGTGCTCGCCCCTGCAGCCGGGCACCTAGCCGCGGGCACCGATCTCGGCGAGTTCGGAGCCGAGGTCGACCCCGCCGGCCTCGTCCCCGGCGTCGTGTCGCTCCCGGAGGTCCAGTCCGACGGCACCATCGTCGGCGAGGTGTGGTGGGTCGACCGGTTCGGCAACTGCCAGCTCAACATCGATCCGGAGTCACTCGAAGCCGCCGGGACGTCACCCGGTGGGAGAGTGGAGGTGCGCCTCGGCCGCGAGACGCGGGCCGCGCGCTGGGTCCACACCTACAGCGACGCGAAGCCTTCGGAGCTCGTGGTGCTCGTCGACTCCTACGGATTGCTCTCCTTGGCGCTCGACCGTGAATCGGCTGCTGCGATGCTCGGCCTCCATCCCGGGAGTGGCGTGACGCTGGTGTCCGAGGGCGCCAGCCTCTCTCTCGCGATCGACGACGAGAGCACCGCGCCATGAGGCCGGGTACGACCATCACGATCGTCGTGCTGCTCGCACTGATATTCGCGGCAGCCGCCGCGCAATTCTTCCTCCGCCTCGGGCCTTGACCATTGGCTCGCTCACTGCGAGCCGGGATGACCAGCTCGCGCGTTCGACACCAGACGCGGTTCCGGGGTGCGGGAGGCGGCGAGGAGGAAGCCGCCGTAGATCACCGTGATGCCGACGGCGAGAGTGGCGGTGAAGGCCTCGTCGTGACCGATGGCGCCTTGTACCAGGCCCCCGCTCGACAGCACGAGCGTCCCCAGCGCGATCAGCACGTTGGCGCCGGCCATCCGCGCGTGCGCCCGGGCGGTCCGATCGCGTGCATACCGGGCGGCGGAGTAGACCGCACCGCCGATGATCACGACCGCGCCGACGCCGCTTCCGACCGCCGCCAGCACCCTCGGGAGCGCCTCGAAGACGTCCTTCCCGACCGGAATCGCGGTACCCGAGACCGGTTGCATCGGCGCGCTGACGAGGACGCCCGCCGCGAACCCGGAGAACACCAGCAGGAACTGCCGGCTGCGGTGGGCGATGCGGAAGGAGAACAGAAGGAAGACGGTGCCGAGGGCGAGCCAAGGGACGTCGAGCACGGCGCCGAACAGGTAGAAGACCCGGAACGTGCCGGTGTCCCAACCCGTGGCGGTTCCGGTCGCGAGCGCGACCGAAGCCACTGCGAACATCCCCAGCGCGAGTGCCCACGCCCCGTCCTGCGAGCGGCGGTCACGGGTGTGGCGAACCAGCATCGCCTGGGCGAACAGGCACGACACTGCCGTCGCCACGAACGCGAGGGCGACCACCATCAGTGCAGAGCGTAGGGTCCGCATACTTCGAGAAAAGATGCACAAAGTCGGTACCCTAGGGGCGAGGGCCGGGGCCGCCCCGGCCGCCGAGGAGGCAGCGATTCCCGACGCCCGGCGCATCCCGGAGGCGACGGTCGCCCGCCTGCCGCTGTACTACCGGGCGCTCCTCGAGACCGCCGACGCAGAGATCGGCACGGTGTCGTCGGACCGCCTGGCGGAGCTCGCAGGCGTGAACGCGGCCAAGGTCCGCAAGGACCTCTCCTACCTCGGCTCGTACGGGACCCGCGGCGTCGGCTACGACGTCGAGTACCTCCTGCACGAGATCTCGCGCGAGCTCGGCCTCACGCACGACTGGCCGGTTGCGATAGTCGGCGTCGGCAACCTGGGTCAGGCACTCGCCAACTACCGCGGCTTCGGCGCGCGCGGGTTCCGAGTTGTCGCGCTGTTCGATTCCGACCCGGCCAAGGTGGGCAAGCGCGTCGGCGACCTCGAGATCGACGCATTGAGCGACCTGCCGAAGCTGGCGCGACAGCGCGGGGTCGCGATCGGCATCATCGCAACGCCCGCGCACGCCGCTCAGGAGGTCGCGGACCGTCTCGTCGAAGCTGGGGTCACGTCGATCCTCAACTTTGCACCGACCGTCGTCGCTGCACCGGCGGGCGTGTCGCTGCGCAAGGTCGACCTCGCGATCGAGCTGCAGATCCTGTCCTTCTATCAGCAGCGGCGCCAAGCCGCCGGTGTGCGCGACGGCAACGGGGCTCGCGTGCGAGCGCGACGATGACCGGCCGCCCCGCGATCTCCGGGTATCCCGTGAACCTCGTCGTCGAAGGGCGCCGCTGCGTCGTCGTCGGGGCCGGGCGCATCGCAGCCAGGAAGGTCGCCGCGCTCCTCGACGCGGGCGCCGACGTCTGCGTCGTCGCACCCGAGCTCGGTCCGGAGATACGAGCGTTGGCGGACGCGGGCAGGCTCGAGATCGTCGACCGAAAGTTCGAGCCCGGCGATCTCGACGGAGCATGGCTCGCGACGACCGCCACGGGCGATCCCGACGTCGACCACAGCGTGTTCCTCGCCGGTGAGGACCGTCACATCTGGGTGAACTCCGCCGACGACCCCGACAACTGCTCGTTCACGCTCATGTCCGTGGTGCGGCGGGGCGACGTGGTCGTCACCGTCGGCACTGGCGGGCGCAGTCCCGCGCTCGCCGCCTGGCTGAAGGCCCGGTTCGAAGGCGAGCTGGGACCGGAGTACGCCACGCTGCTCGACGTGCTGTCCGATGCCCGGGAAGAGCTGCGGGCTGCCGGGCGTTCCACCGAAGACGTTGACTGGCGACGGGCCATCGATTCCGGCATGCTCGAATCGATTCGTGCCGGTCGCGTCGAGGAAGCCAAGGAGACGCTGCGCGGATGTCTCTCGTCGTAGTCGGGCTCAACCATCGCACCGTTCCGGTCGAGCTCCTCGAGCGAGTAGCGGTCGCGCCCGAATCACTGCCGAAGACGCTCCAGGCGCTCGCCCGCCGCGAGCACTTGGCGGAGGTGGTGCTGCTCTCCACCTGCAACCGAACCGAGGTGTACGCGCACGCGACGATGTTCCATCCCGCGGTCCAAGACGTGCGCGACTTCCTCGCCGACATGTCCGGCGTCGACCCCGACGAGTTCTCGGACCTCCTCTACGCGTATCACGACGACGCCGCGGTCGCGCACCTGTTCGGCGTGACGGCGGGCCTCGACTCGATGATCATCGGTGAAGGAGAGATCCTCGGCCAGGTCCGCGAGGCATGGCACGCGGCCGAACGCGAAGGTGTCAGCGGAGCCTTGCTGTCACGTACGTTTCGACACGCCGTCGAGGTGGGCAAGCGTGCGCGCACCGAGACCGCGATCGGCCGTCACCCGGTGTCGGTGTCGTCGGCCGCGGTCGCGCTTGCCGAGAGCCGGTTGGGGTCGCTCGACAACCGGCGGGTGCTGCTCGTGGGCGCCGGAGAGATGGGCGAAGGCATGGCCCTCGCGCTGGCGGGAGCCGGCGCGTTGGAGATCGTCGTCGCCAACCGCACACTCGCTCGCGGTGAGGCGCTCGCGGAACGAGTCCGCGGCCGTGCCATCCGGCTCGAGGCGATCCCGGGGGCGCTCGTGGAGTGCGACGTCGTGCTCGTGTCAACCGGCGGCACGGACCTGCTGGTCGAACGGAGCCAGATCGAGACGGTGATGGCCACGCGCGGCGGTCGTGCGCTCCTCATCGTCGACGTCGGTGTACCGCGCAACGTCGATCCGGGCGCTGGCGACGTGTTCGGCGTGACCCTGCTCGACATCGACGACCTGCGCGCGCTCGGCGAGCAGTCCCTGGCGGCGCGACGTCAGGAGATCGGCAAGGTACGCGACATCATCGGCGGTGAGCTCGACCGCCACCGTCTCGAGCGTTCTGCGCGCGAGGTCGCCCCGCTCGTCACCGCGCTCCGTGCGCGCGGCGAAGAACTGCGCGCGATCGAGATCGAACGCTTCCGGACGCGCATCGACGCGCTCGATCCCGAAGCGCGCGATCTGGTCGAGGCGGTCACGCAAGGTCTCGTCAACAAGCTGCTGCACGAACCGACGGTCCGTGTGAAGGACGCTGCCGGCAGCGCGCGTGGAGAGCTCTACGCCGACGCACTGGCCGAGCTGTTCGATCTGCCGGAGCCTCCGCCCGATCAGCAGGGCTGATGCTGCGTCTCGCGACGCGCGGGAGCAAGCTCGCGATCTGGCAGGCAGAGCGCGTCATCGACCTCCTCGGTGGTGAGGTCGAGCTCGTCATCGTCAGGACCGGCGGCGACCGCCGCGGCGACACTCCTATCCACGAGATGGGCGGCACCGGGGTCTTCGTGAAGGAAGTACAGGATGCGGTGCTCCACGGCCGTGCCGACCTCGCGCAGCACTCCGCCAAGGATCTGCCCGCGATTACGCCAGACGGTCTCGTGCTCGCGGCGGTGCCCGAGCGCGCTGACCCACGCGACGCGCTCGTTGGTTCGACGCTCGCCGACCTCCCGGCCGGCGCGCGGGTCGCGACGGGCTCGGTGCGGCGCCGCGCACAACTCGCGGCGCGCCGTCCCGACCTCGCGTTCGCAGAGTTGCGCGGCAACGTCGACACGCGCCTCCAGCAGGCACCGATGTACGACGCGATCGTTTTGGCGGCTGCGGGGCTCGACCGACTTCAACTCGGCGGCCGAGCCACCGAGCGGCTCGACCCGACGATCATGCTGCCGATGGTCGCTCAGGGCGCGCTCGCGGTCGAGTGTCGCGCCGACGACGACGAGACGCGCCGTCGCCTCGAGCGGATCGACGACCGCGATGCACACGCCGCGGTGCGGGCAGAGCGCGCCTTCCTGGCGCGACTGGGCGGAGGCTGCTCGCTGCCGTGCGCGGCGCTCGCGCGGATGGATGCCGACCAGGTCTCGATCGACGCGCTCCTCGCAGCACCGGACGGGAGTGTGGTGGTGCGCGCGGCCGCGTGTGTGGCGGATCCGCAAGACGCCGGGGTCGAGGTCGCAGAGCGTGTCCTCGCCCAGGGCGGCCAGGATCTGATCGACGGATGACCGTCTATCTCGTCGGTGCCGGACCCGGCGACCCCCGGCTCATCACGGTCCGCGGCGCCGAAGTCCTCGCGCGCGCGGACGTCGTCGTCTACGACCGCCTCGCCGCGCCCACGTTGCTCGACCTCGCGCCCCCATCGGCCGAGCTCGTCTCCGCCGCGAAGGCGCCAGGCACGGTCGAGCTCACACAGGACGAGATCAACGCACTCCTCGTCGACCGCGGCCGCGCCGGGAAGGCGGTCGTCCGGTTGAAGGGCGGCGACCCCTTCGTGTTCGGTCGCGGCGGCGAAGAAGCCGAGGCACTCGCCGCCGCCGGCGTTCCCTTCGAGGTCGTCCCCGGCGTGACGAGCGCGATCGGCGCGCCGGCGTACGCGGGGATCCCGATCACGCACCGGGGTCTCTCGACGCACTTCACCGTCGTCACCGGTCACGAGGATCCGACGAAGGAGCAGACCGACGTCGACTGGGACGCGCTGGCGCGCGCGGGCGGCACGTTGGTGATCCTGATGGGAGCGGGGAACATCGCCGAGATCGCAAGGCGGCTGATCGACGGCGGCCGCGATCCCGCCACTCCGGTGGCCGCGGTACGAAACGGCACGCGTGCCGACCAGCACACCGTGCGCGCGACACTCGCGACGGTCGACGCCGGTGTGCGCTCCCCGAGTGCGATCGTCGTGGGAGACGTCGCAGCGCTCGACCTCGCGTGGTTCGAGTCGCGTCCGCTGTTCGGACGGTCGGTTGTCGTGACCCGCGCGCGGGAACAGTCGAGCGAGCTGCGCGAGCGCCTCGAAGCGCTGGGCGCTGACGTGCTCGAGCTCCCGACGATCGCCGTCGAGACGATCGACGTCGCGCTGCCGACGCTGTCGGACTACGGGTGGCTCGTGCTCACGTCGGCGAACGGCGTCGACGCCTTCTTCGACCGGGGCCTCGCGGCACAGGGGCTCGACACGCGGGCGCTCGCCGGTCTCAAGGTCGCGGTGATCGGTCCCGGGACCGAGCGTGCAGTGGCGGCACGGGGTGTTCGCGCCGACCTCGTGCCCGAACGATCGGTTGCCGAATCGTTGCTCGATGCCTTCCCGGAGCCCGGATCGAAGGGCGAGCGAGTACTCCTCGCGCGCGCCGAACAGGGCCGAGACGTGTTGCCGAACGGCCTCGCGGCCCGCGGCTACACCGTGGACGTGCTGGCCGCCTATCGCACCGCGCCAGCCGAGCCCGATCGCGACACGGTCGCGCGTGTGCGCGACGGAAGAGTGGACGCGATCACGTTCACATCGTCGTCGACCGTTGACAACCTGTGCGACCTGCTCGTCACGATCCCGGAGCCGCAGCCAACCGTCGTCTCGATCGGGCCGGTGACGTCCGAGACCGCGCGTGCACGCGGTTTCCGAGTAGACGCGGAAGCCGATCCTCACACCATCGACGGACTCGTCGAGGCACTCCTGCGCCAGATCGGCGGTCGCTGACTTACCATGTCCGCGATGACGTTCCCCGAGCGAAGGATGCGTCGGCTGCGACGAACGCCCGCCCTTCGACGGCTTGTCGCGGAGGCGCGTCTCTCCGTCGACGACCTGGTAGCGCCGCTCTTCGTGAAAGGGGGGATCGACGCGCCGGAGCCAGTCGCATCGATGCCAGGGGTCGTGCAACACACGCAGGAGAGCTTGCGCAAAGAAGTCCATGCGCTCGCCGACCTCGGCATCCCCGGTGTGATCCTGTTCGGAGTGCCCGAGCACAAGGACGCGACCGGCTCGGGCGCCGACGCGGCCGATGGCGTCGTGCAGGTCGCGCTGCGCAACTTGCGCGACGAAGTCGGCGACGCGCTCGTGCTCATGGCGGACGACTGCCTCGACGAGTACACCGATCACGGCCACTGTGGGCTCCTGACCGCCGCTGGCACCGTCGACAACGACGCCACCCTCGAGCGCTACGCCACGATCGCGGTCGCGCAAGCCGACGCCGGCGCCGATGTGATCGCACCGTCCGGGATGATGGACGGTCAGGTCGGCGCGATCAGGAGCGCGCTCGACGAGGCGGGTCATGCCGAGGTGTCGATCCTCGCGTACGCGGTGAAGTACGCGTCGTCGCTGTACGGACCGTTCCGCGATGCCGCCGAGTGCGCGCCGCAGTTCGGCGATCGGCGCGGCTACCAGATGGACGCAGCGAACGGGCGCGAAGCACTCGACGAAGCGACGCTCGACGTCGCCGAGGGCGCCGACATGCTGATGGTGAAGCCCGCGCTGCCCTATCTCGACGTGGTGCGCTCGTTGCGGGACGCGTTCGACCTGCCAGTCGCGGCGTATCACGTGAGCGGCGAGTACGCAATGCTCAAGGCGGCCGCCCAGCAGGGCTGGATCGACGGGGATGCAGTCGCGGCCGAGGTGCTGATCGGCATCAAACGTGCCGGCGCCGACTTCGTTCTCACCTATCTCGCACGCGAAATCGCAGAACGCGTGTCGTGAGCTCGCTCTACGAGCGGGCCCTGGCGGCGATCCCGGGCGGCGTCGACTCCCCGGTTCGCTCGTTCGCATCGGTGGGCGGCGAGCCGTTCTTCGTCGAGCGGGGAGAAGGCGCGTATCTGGTCGATACCGGCGGGCGACGGTACGTCGACCTCGTGCAGTCGTGGGGTGCGTCGATCCTCGGCCACGCGCATCCGAAGGTCGTCGAAGCCGTGGAACGCGCGGCGCGAGCCGGCACCTCGTACGGGGCGCCCACCGCTCGCGAGGTGGAGCTGGCGGAGGCGATCGTGGCCCGCGTGCCGTCGGTCGAGAAGGTCCGTCTGGTGTCGTCGGGTACCGAGGCCGCGATGACCGCCATCCGGCTGGCGCGCGGCGCGACGGGCCGGGACAAGCTCGTGAAGTTCGCGGGCTGCTACCACGGTCACGTCGACTCGCTCCTGGTGTCGGCCGGGAGTGGCTTGGCCACCTTCGGGCTGCCGGGCTCCGCTGGGGTGACCGACGGCACCGCCGGCGACACGATCGTCGTGCCCTACAACGACGACGACGCGGTCGACGACGCGTTCGCGCGTTTCGGCGACGAGATCGCGGCGGCAATCGTCGAACCGGTCGCGGCCAACATGGGTCTGGTCCCGCCCGTCGACGGCTTCCTGACGCGCCTCCGCGAGCGGTGCTCGGCGGCGGGCGCGGTGCTCGTCTTCGACGAGGTGATCACGGGCTTTCGCTTGGGTCCCGCCGGAGCGCAGGGGACGTACGGAGTGACCCCGGATCTCTCGATGTTCGGGAAGGTGGTCGGGGGCGGCTTCCCGCTCGCCGCGCTCGGCGGACGCGCCGAGCTGATGGACGAGCTCGCCCCCCTCGGCCTCGTCTATCAGGCGGGGACCCTCTCCGGGAACCCGGTCGCCACCGCCGCCGGTCTCGCGGTGTTGTCGCTCCTCGACAACGCGGCGTACGACGAACTGTCGACGCGTGCATCGTCGCTCGCGTCGGGCCTCCGGGACGCGTTCGGCGCCGCAGGGATCAAGGCACACGTTGTGCAGGCCGGGACGCTCACCGGAGTGTTCTTCGCCGCCGGTCCGGTGCACGACTACTCCGAGGCACAGTCGGCCGACCACCTCGCGTACGCCCGCTTCTTCCATGCGATGCTCGATCGCGGCGTGTTCCTGCCGCCGAGCGGTTACGAAGCGATGTTCGTCAGCCTCGCGCACGGCGAGAGCGAGCTCGAACAGATTGCCACCGCGGCGCGTACATCTGTTTTGGCGTCGATCACTGGTACATAGCGACGGTCTCTGACGCCAAAACGAATAAGTCGCTAGCGCTGGGTGTCTTCGTCTTGCTGGAGGCGACGCCGGCGGACGTGATCCATGAAGAACATGGCACCGCCGCAGAGGAACACCATCACGGTGAACAGCACGAACGCGAGGCCGCCGGAGCCGTCGCCTTCTTTGCCGGCGTCGACCAGCTGTTGCGCGCCTGCAGGCGCGGCGAGCAGCGCAACCGCCGCGCAGACGACCAGGGCCAGGGCGAGAATGGAACGGAGTCGAGCGGGCATCGTCACACCTTCGCGGGAACAGGGGTCGGACCGGTCTTCTGCTCGGCGAGCGCCATCTCGTCCTTCTCACGCCAGTGCAGCAAGAGGAGGCCGAGCACGAACAAGATCAATGACATCCCGAACGCGACGAACGGCGGGACGCGCAGCGACCCGAGATCGCGCTTCAGCACCACGTAGCCCGTCTTGCCGGCTGGGTCGCACTCGGGCGGGAGTGGCGGCAGCACGCTCGGGCGCTCCGCGGGGGCCGCCTGGACCGCGCAGTACTGGACGACCGCGTACTTCGGCGTGTGCGTGAACTGACCCTTCCAGAACTGCGGTTTGCTGCCGCCGACCTCGAAGGTGTTGAGGATCTCGTACTTCGTGACGTCCTCGAACTCCGGGATCGCGAACTTGTTGTCGCCCGGCTTGAGCGGCTCTGTGGGCGTCGCCACCTTCGGCACGATCGCCGCGTCGACCGCGGCCTTGACGTTCGCGGCCTCGGACGGGTCCTTGACGCGATGCTGCTTGGTCTGAATGACGCGGACCGCCTCGATGTTCGAGTCCTTCGGGTTCTTCACGAGCGCTGTCACTTGCCAGGCGGGGATCCGACCCTTCAGCGTGTTGAGCGGGGACGCGGTTGTGCACCACAACAGCGTCAGGATCACCATGAAACCCATCAAGCCCGTGAAGGCGACGAGGAAGCCGAGACGGGCGCCGAGGTTGGTGCCGAGCAGCACGTAGATGGAGCCGCAGAAGAGCGAGATCCCCGCGACCACGACGAGGACCCCGAGGATCGTCGGATACCAGAGGCTCTTGTGCAAGAGCTCGGTGGCGAGGGTGAGGGTCATCGCGGTCCTACAGGCTCCGCTCGTATTGCATGATCGCTTCGATCTGGGCCTTCGTGAGCACGGCGCCGAAGTGCGGCATGCGCCCGGACGAGATCCCGCGCACGCCGTACGCCTCGTTCGCGGGTACTCCAGCTGAGATCCAGCCGAAGTAGTCGTCGTCGTACAGGGGTGACGGGAACTGTCGATCCTCGGCGCCGTCGCGGAGGTTCGGCCCGTACGCGCCGCCGCCCATGGGTCCCGGCGCCGGGTTGGCCTCTGGGTTCTCCGGGTCGAAGTACGACCAACCGCGCGTGTGGCAACGCGCGCAGTTGTTCATGAAGAGGACCTCGCCCTCGGTCGCGGAGCGCGTCGCCTGCTGCCACTCGAGCGCAACTTGCGCGTTCTCCTGCGCCTGGGCGACCACTGCGTCCGCCTGCGTGCGCGCACCCGTTCCCGCGGCGGTGGCGTCGCGGGCAGCCAGCGCGGCCGTGAGCGCGGCCTGCGTGTCGGCCACCCACTTGTCGGCGGCGGCGCGGACTTCTGGCTTCTGCAGGGTTGCCTGCATGTCCCGGGCTTGCTTCGTGTCGAGCGCCTGGGCCTTGTCGGGCGTCGACGAGATGCTGTAGAGGTAGTTGACCAGATCCTGGATGCTCTGTTCGTTGAGCGCACCCTTTCCGCTCGCCACGCCCCACGACGGCATCGGCGTGCCCGGGCGCCCGAACGTGATGATCTGAGTGAGCTGCGCGCGCGAGTAGCGCAGCGGCGCGAGCTGCAGGTTGGGTGCGGCCCAGTTGACGATCGACGGTAAGCAGTACGGCTGGTCGGCGGCGAGCTTCTCGTCGACCTTCTGTTGCGGGTCGCACCGCGGGTCGGTGCTCTTCACCAGTTGTCTCGCGACGCCTCCACCGGCGTCGGGACCATGACACCGCGCGCAGTTGAGCGACTTCGTGCTGTCGAAGACCGGTGAGTCGGGACCGGCGAAGAGCAACGCGCCGCGCTCGACGGAACGTTCCTCGAAACCCGCGCTGGCATCGGCGGAGCGGAACGGCTCCCAGATGAAGTAGGCGACCAGTGCTACCACCGACAGCACGAGGGCAACGAGGGCTACGCCGAGGACACGCTCGAGGTGCGGTCCCTCGAGCACCTCGTCGTCGAAGAACGGACGGACGTTCTCGGGCGCGCGAGGCTCCGGGTTGCGGCGCAAGCTCACGACGCGGAACGCGATGAACGCCAGCAACCCGCCGATCGCGACGAGGTTGATGATGATCAGGATCGTGCGGAAGCTCACGAAACGCAGACCCCCACCCCGCGACGGCCGCGGTGACGCCTACACACAGGGCGCGCCCTCGGGGCTCTGGCCGGTGGTGTCAGTTCCGATCGGTGGGCCGATCTGAACGTTGGCGGTGTCGACGATGATGTTCCCGCCGACCACATCGAGGGGGAAACGGTCGAGGCCACGAGGAGCCGGACCGCCACGCTTCTCGCCGACCCGGTTGTACTTCGAGCCGTGGCAGGGGCACTCGAACCACTGCGAGCTCTCGCACCAGGGAACCCGGCATCCCAGGTGCACGCACTTCTGGTAGAGCGCGACGTAGCCCTTCTCCATCCCCGCGAGGACGATCGGGTTGTAGACCTTCCTCGCTTTCGGGAGATCGGCCTTCGGATAGGCGACGATGTAGGTCTTCGCACCGGCGTTGTAGTACGGGATCTTCGAGTCGAATGCCGTCTTGGCGTCGGCCTCCGAACCCACGTTGACCTTCGTCTGCGAGCTTGCCCCGCCGGTCGGCCACAGGAACGCGAGCGAGGCGACGCCGAACGCGCCGACTCCGATCCCCGTGCCCGCGAGAATCGAGCGGTTGAAGAACTGGCGGCGCGTGACGCCGAGCTCTTCCTCGTCGACCGGCACGTAGACCGCCGGTGCCCGGGAGGGCGCGGGTTCCAGTTCGGCCCCGAGGGGAGCACCTGCTTCGATGGCGCGGCGTGCTTCGTCGGCGCGAGCGCGGGCTTCCTCTGCCTCCTCCTCGATCGACTCCTCACCGGTGGGTAACGCCTCCGGCTCAATTGAGGAGTGGTCGCGCTTCACCGTCTCCCGGCTGAGGCGTCCCGTCGTGGTGGCGCTCCGCCGACCGATCACCAGGATCGAGACGACTGCGAGCACGAGCACCGCGCCGATACCGATGGCAATGACCAACCTCTGCTCCTACAAGTCGAAGAAGACGCCGTCGTTCCACGGGAACACGAAGTTGAAGCCGGGGCCCCGGAAGAACGATCCAATGATCACGAGCACCGCCCACAGCATCACGAAGATCGTGAAGATCGCGATCGCGAACTTGCGATCCCTCGGTTCGCGCGACGGGTTCTTGTCGACGAACGGCGCCACGATCAACAGGAACAGACCCATGCCCGGGATGGTCACACCCGCGACCATCGGGTGGAACATCGTGAGCAACTCCTGCAGGCCGAGGAAGTACCAAGGAGCCTTCGACGGGTTGGGCGTCTTGTTGAAGTCCGCGAGCTGGAGCAGCGGCGCGCGCACGAGCGCAGAGAAGATGATGACGCCGGCGGTGAAGATCAAGAGCGCCGCGAACTCCACGACCAACAGGTGCGGCCAGGTGTGCACCTTGTCCTGGGCCTCGGCGCGCGTCTCCTGGATCGAGCCCGACTTGACGACGGTGAGGAGACGCTGGGTGTGACCGCCCGGACCCGTGACCGTGGGCGCCGGGACCGTCGCGGTGGCCGCGGCCGCGCGTGCAGGACCGGCG
>JBKPCV010000173.1:0-10547 GCA_046727575.1 Actinomycetota bacterium | reverse complement strand
GCCCGAGCGTGATCAATGGGACGCTGATCAGGATGAGGATCTGGCTGGGGGTGACCTCGATGTCGAGGCCCGGCGACCAGCTACCGGTGAACGGTTGCGGGAACTGCGTCGTCAACGAGCCCGTGCGATATTCGGGCAGCGTGAGCGTGACGGCTTCGCACAGCTGCGCGACTCCGATCGTCGCGACGAGCACGATGACGCGCGGTGCCTTGAACAAGCGTCGGATGACCGCGAGCTCGATGAGCGCGCCGGTGAGCGTGCCGACCACCAGCGCAATGGGCAACGCCACCCAATAAGGCCATCCCCCGACCGCGACCATCACCGCGAAGAGCGCCGTAGCGGGTACGCCCATGTTGCCCACCGCGAAGTTGATCACGCGGCTCGACCGGTACACGAGCACGATGCCCATCGCGACGAGCCCGGTGATCAACCCGCCGATGACGCCCTTGAAGAGCAGGTTCGACGTGACGACTGTTGAGAGCGTCATCAGCCGCCTTCGGTGCCGAAGAAGACGGCGCGGGCGAGGTCACCGCGCTCGAGGAGACCGGCGGTGGATCCCTCGAAGCGGACCTCGCCCTTCTCGAGGAAGATGGCTCGGTCCGCGATCGCCATCGCGACGTTGAGTGATTGCTCCACGACGATCATCGTCTGGCCGCGTTCCTTGAGGTGCTCGACGAGCTGGAGGAGGCGCTGGACGACGAGTGGTGCCAGGCCGAGCGACAGCTCGTCGATCATCAGGAGCTCGGGCTCGTGGATCAGGACGCGGGCGAGCGCGACCATCTGCTGCTGACCGCCGGAGAGGCTCGACGCCACCTGTTTACGATGACCTTCGAGCTCGGGGAAGAGCTCGAACACGTTGGCGACACGTCGTTGGACTTCGCTTCGCCCTGACGCATTGAGGCGCGCGCTGACCGCCATGTTCTGTTCCACCGTGAGGTTGCCGAACACGCCGCTACCGCCGGGGAGCTGCATGATCCTCAAGTACTTCGCGCGTTGTTCGGGCGAGACGTACGTGATGTTCTGGCCGTTGAGCCGGACCACCCCGCGTTCCGGCACCGCGAGCCCGCTGATCACGCGGAGCACGGTCGACTTGCCGGCGCCGTTCGTGCCGAGCAGCGCCAGCGTCTCGCCTCGTCGCACCTCGAAGTCGATGCCGAAGAGCACCTGCACGGGGCCGTACGAGAAGTCGATGTTCGCAAGCTGCAGCAGCGGTACGTCGGCGCGCTCGACGTAGCGCTTCCGGTGCTCGTCCTGCTCCTCGAGCAACTCCTCGACATTCAACGACAGGTCGTTGCGGATGAAGCGCGCACCGTTCATCAGCAGCGCGCCACCGATGAGCGCGCTGGGGACGCCGAGCGCGATCACGGTGCCGCGAACCCCGATGGCGTCCGTGAAGAACGCGGCGACCAGGCCGCCCATGAAGCCGCCGACGAAGAAGATGTAGAGCGTCGACATCGCGGTGCCCATGCCGCGGAGCCGGTACGGAACGACGGCCTGGAGCACGGGTCCGACCATGGCGAACGCCGCGGTCGTGAGGACCGACTGCGGGATCTTCAGGATCCAGAACCACGTGGTGCTGTTCACACTGAACTGGAGGGGTGTGAGCAGCGCCGACGGCAGGATGAGCGCTCCGACGAGGGCGAGCGCCTTCGCCGGGTTGAGCCGGTACTGGCGGTCGAAGTACCGGCCGACGAACGGGAGGATGGGCAGTGCGGCGATGCCCGACAGGCTCAGGATGATGCCGCGCTCGAGCAGGTCTCTCACGTGGAGTGTGTTCTTCAGGTAGAGCGACTCCATCGACGGGATGCTGAAGAGACCGAACCCGAGCGCACAGAACGCGACCAGCACGGTGCGGATCGTGCGGATGCGCTTGAGGCGCGCGAACGCGGCTTCCATCGACACGGGCGCCGGTTGCGCGTCCTCGATCACCTCGCCGAGCACGTCCTGCTTCTCGAACTGACCCCGGGGCGGCTCCTTGATGAAGAACGCCAGCAGCGCGACGACGATGACGGGGACGCCGAGCAGGAACCAGGCCCAGCGCCACCCTTCGACGCCACCCGCCCATGTGGCGATCGCCGCGCACAGCACCGGGCTCACGATGCCGATGCCGTGCGCGCCCATGTTCATCACTGCCGACATCCGGGCCCGAATGCCGATGGGGTAGTTGTCGGCGATCAACGACTGGTGAACGGGAATGCTGTTCGCCTTGGCGATGCCCGTCGCGAACCGGGTCCAGAAGAGCATGAAGGCACTGGTCGCCAACCCGGACAGGAAGACGAAGAACCCGAATGCGATGCTGGACCAGCCGACGAGTGGCACGCGCCGCACGCGGTCGGCGAGCCAACCCATCGGGACCGCGCCCAGGACGAAGAACGCCGACGAGGCGGTCGCGATGAAGACGATCGTGCCCTCGCTGATCCCGAACGTCTTCTGGATCTCCGGTCCGAGCACGTTGATGGCGGCGCCCTCGAGCTCGTCGAAGGCCAGCAACAGGCTGAGGACGATGAACATGAGCTTTCCGCCGGCGCGGAACGCGTCCGAGAACGACACCGGCGCGGAGTTGACTCCTGGCAGGAGGTCGTCGGGGAAGATGACCTGCTCGCGAGCGCGCTTCTGAGCGGCCTCTCGTGCGTCTTCTTCCTCGAGCACCGCGGCGGCGAGCGCCGCCGCGCTTTCGTCGCGCCCCTGCGCGTCCTCCACCAATCCCCCCTACCAGCACGCCGATGGGTCGATCACCGGCTCGGTGATCGTATCGGCGGCGCGGAGGCTACATATCGACGCGGAGGTGCTCGGGCACGTAGGGCTTGTGCAGCCCTTCACGGGCACCGCGCAGGACCCATCTCGTCGCGACGACGAGGACGACGGGCGAGAGCAGGAGGGCCCACCCGAAGAGCGCCATCATCACGTCGTTCCCGCTGAACACCCGGTAGTAGACGTTGTTCCACAGCCAGCCGATTGGGCCGAGGAAAGGTGTGCCGTGGATCGCGGCCTGGCCGCGTGCAGCCGCGGCGAGCTGGGCGACCAGTGCGGCGAAGTCGTCCTTGCACTCGGGGTGCTCCCGGAGGGCGGCACCGTACAGCTCGGCACCGCGCTGGCGGAGTTGCTCGGCCTGCTGGTTGCTCGGCGGTCTGGTGCCCGCACGCGTGCCGCCGAGCGCGATAAGCGCCTGGTCCAGCTCGTTCACCGGCTTCTCACAACCGCGCGTGGCGGCCGACGCGGGTGTCGTGACCGCGAAGACGAGCCCGACTGACAGCGCGGCCGCGGCGAGGAGGCGGGAACTGGTGTGCAACATCACGGTGTCTTCTACCAAGATGGTTGCGTCGAATGGTTCGAAACCCTAACAGGTAAGGTACCGCACCAACACCGGAATGCGCCGGAGGCGGTCAATGCTTCGGGGGGGAGCTGCTGCGTGACACTGGTGCAAGAGCCCTCGACGGACGGCGCACACTCGTTCACTCCCGTTCCTCCGCCCGCGAGGTACTCGCCGGCTGACGTCTGGGTCGACCGGGATCAGTCGAAGGGTTGGATTCGCCGGCTCCTGCCCGTGCTCAAGCCGCATCGCACGGTCCTCATCGGCATGTTCCTGGCGTCGCTCGTCATGCTCGGCATGCAGCTCTCGATCCCACAGGTCGTGCGCGGCGCCACCGACGAAGCGCTGCTCGCGCGCACTGCGTCGCTCACGCCGTATGTCGTCGCGCTCCTCCTGCTCGGCATCGGCCAGTTGATCTTCGGGTACGTGCAGCGGTTCGGGATGCAGCGCGCGAGCGTCGAGCTGGAGTGCACGTTGCGCTCGTTGCTCTTCAGCCATCTCAGCAAGCAGTCGTTCCGTTTCTACGACACGGTGCAGTCCGGACAGCTCATCTCGCGCGCGAACTCCGACATCCGCGCGATCCAGATGATGCTCGCGTTCGGTCCGATGATCGCCGTGTCGGGTCTGACGTTCCTGGCCGCGCTCGCGTTGATGGTGCAGATGGACCCCGTGCTCACAGCTATCAGCGTGATCACCCTGCCGTTCGTGTTCTTCGCCGGGCTCACCATGCGCAAGCGGCTCTTCCCGATCGCGTGGCTGATGATGGCTCGTACCGCCGACCTTGCGACGATCGTCGAGGAGAACGTCACCGGCACACGCGTGGTGAAGTCGTTCGCGGCGGAGAAGAGCCAGCTCAGCCTCTTCGACCGGGCTGCGCGCCTGCTGCGATGGGCGTCGCTCCAGCAGGTCTACAACCAGGCGCGCTTCGGGCCGATGATGCAGAGCATCCCGCAGCTGAGCCTGGTGATCATCCTGCTCGTCGGCGGCTACCAGGTGATCCACGGCAACATGTCGCTCGGCACATTCATCGTCTTCAACACCTACGTCGTGATGCTGCAGGTGCCGTTCGTGATGATCGGCATGGTCATGATGATGGGACAGCGGGCGAAAGCAGCTGCGCAGCGGGTGCTCGAGGTGCTCGACACCGAGCCCGACATGGTCGACTCGCCCGGAGCCGTCGACATCGTCGAGTGCCGGGGCGACGTGGAGTTCCGCGGCGTCGACTTCGAGTACCTGGAGGGGATCCCGGTACTGCACCACTTCTCACTGCACCTCCGACCGGGCGAGACCGTCGCGCTCGTCGGGCGCACGGGCAGCGGCAAGTCGACGGTGGCGCGGCTGATCCCGCGCTTCTACGACGTGACCGCCGGCGCGGTGCTCGTCGACGGCCACGACGTCCGCGGGCTCACGATCACGAGCTTGCGGTCGCACATCGGGATGGTCACGGACGAGCCGTTCCTGTTCTCGGAGTCGATCCGCGACGACATCGCGTTCGGGCGTCCCGACGCCGGCTTCGCGGAGGTCGAGGCCGCGGCGATCGCCGCCGGCGCGCACGACTTCATCCTTGATCTCCCGGAGGGCTACGACACGATCATCGGCGAGCGTGGCTACACGCTGTCGGGTGGCCAGCGTCAGCGCATCGCGATCGCCCGCACGCTCCTCGTGAACCCGCGCGTCTTGATGCTCGACGACGCCACCAGCGCGGTCGACGCCCAGCGCGAGTTCGAGATCCATGGGGCGCTGCGCACACTGATGCGTGGCCGTACCACGCTGATCATCGCCCACCGCTTGTCGACGATCAGCCTCGCCGACCGCGTCGTCGTGCTCGACGGGGGACGCATCGTCGCCGACGGCCGTCACGACGACTTGATGCGTGACGTGCTCCTCTACCGGGAGATCCTCGCCCACGCGGAAGAGGACTACGAGCGCGAGCGCGAGTACGAAGACGAGGAGGAAGAGGAGGAGGTGCGTCGCGAGCGCATCGCGCAGCTGTCTGGCGCTCGGGTCGACGGCAACGGTGCCGGCGCCGGCGCGCCGGTCGCCGAGATCCCGGAGATCCCGGGAGGCATCGCCTGATGTGGGGTGGCGGCGGTGGCTTCGGCGGCGGCCCGGTGATGGGCCCGCCGCCGGGCGCACAGGGCGCGGTGTGGGGAACCGCGCCCGGCCAGCAGTTCGCCGGCATCCCGCCCGACATGCAGGAGAAGGTCCAGGGCCTGCTCGAGCGGGAGCCGGAGTACCAGCCCCAGGACGTCCCGTTCACGCAGGTCGTCGACGAGCGGGAGAAGCCGTTCTCCCTCGGCCGCCTTCTCTGGCCGAAGCGATGGCCGATCGTCGCGGTGCTCCTGCTCGTGGGCTGCGAGGCGTTCGCGCTCCAGTACGGGCCGCGGCTCGTGCAGAAGGCGATCGACGAGGGCATCGCGCCGCAGACGCCGGGCGCGTCGACGAACTTCACGATCGTCTGGCAGCTCGCGCTCGTCTACGTGGGCCTGCTGATCGCGGCGACGCTCCTGGGCGCCGCCCGTACGGTCTGGTCGGGCCGGATCGGCGAGGACCTCCTCTACCGCTTGCGCGACCGCGTCTTCAGCCACATACAGCGACTGTCGCTCGACTTCTTCACCGAGGAGAAGGCGGGCCGCATCATGACGCGCGCCACGAGCGACATCGAAGCGATCCAGACGCTGTTCCAGCAGGGCCTCATCAACATGTGGCTCCAGGTCTGCACACTCGCGATCGTCGTATGGCAGATGTTCTCCATGAACACGACGCTCGCGCTCTACGTCACGTTGGGTGTCGTCCCCACGATGACGGTCCTGACGTTGTGGTTCCGTTCACAGTCCGACCACGGATACCTCGCGGTGCGCGACTGGATCGCGCATCTCATGGCCGACCTGCAGGAGAATTTGTCCGGCACGCGTGTCGTGGCGGCACACAACCGCCAGCAGTACAACAACGCGAAGCACAAGAACATCATCGGCGACTACCGCAACGCGAACCTCTATACCGCGCACATCGGAGGAATCTACGGGCCAGGCGCACAGTTCATCGGTGTGCTCGCGCAGGCGATGATCGTGCTCATCGGCGGCAACATGGTGCTCGACGGCAAGCTCAGCTACGGCGACTTCGCGGCGTTCAGCCTGTACCTCACGCGACTCTTCGCGCCGATCCAGCAGCTCGCACAGCTGTACAACACGTACCAACAGGGACGGGCGGGCGTGTTGAAGCTGCGTGACCTGTTCGGGACGCGGCCGTCGGTGCGCGAGAAGCCCGACGCGTACGAGCTCCCTCCGATCCGTGGCGAGATCACACTCGAGCAGGTCACGTTCGGCTACGACCCGAGCGCGTTGGTGCTCGAAGACGTCGACCTCACGATCGCGGCGGGCGAGACCTTCGCGCTCGTCGGTCCCACCGGCGCCGGGAAGTCGACCATCGCCAAGTTGCTGACTCGTTTCTACGACCCGCTCGCCGGGCGGGTCCTCGTCGACGGCAACGACATCAGCCAGGTGACGCTCCATTCGCTGCGGCACCAGTTGGGCGTCGTGCCACAGGAATCGTTCCTCTTCGCCGGGAGCATCGGCGACAACATCAAGTTCGCCCGCCCCGACGCGACGCGCGACGACGTGCTGGCTGCGTGCGAGGCGGTCGGCATCCTCGACCTCATCGACTCGTTGCCGCAGGGTCTCGACACGCCCTGCCACGAGCGCGGAGTGACGTTGTCGTCGGGGGAGCGTCAGCTCATCGCGCTGGCGCGCGCGTTCCTGGCGGCACCGCGCGTCCTGATCCTCGACGAAGCGACCTCGAGCCTCGACCTCGCCACTGAATCGCTCATCGAACGCGCCCTCGACGTGCTCCTCGGTGGCCGCACTGCGGTGCTCATCGCGCACCGGCTCAACACCGCCATGCGCGCCGACCGCATTGCGGTCGTCGAAGGCGGCCAGCTCGTCGAGGTCGGCCCGCACGCGGACCTGCTCGCGCTCGAGGGCCGCTACGCGGAGATGTTCCGCGCGTGGCAACAGTCGCACGAGGCGCACGTCTTCGAGAGCTGAGCTAGCGTCGCTCTGATGGAAGCCCTGCCGCGCGCGACGGCCGTCCTCCGGAGCGGTGTCGACCGGGGACTCCATCTCGGTGCGCAGGTGTTCGTCTGGCGCGACGGCAGCGCCGTCGCAGACTTCGCGTTCGGCCACGCACGTGATGGAGTGCCGATGACGCGCGACTCGATGATCACCTGGTTCTCCATGACCAAGCCGACCGTCGCGATCGCCATCGCGCAACTGTGGGAGCGTGGCCTGCTCGCGCCCGACGACCGGGTGTCGACGTACGTGCCCGAGTTCGAGCAACACGGCAAGGGGCCGATCACCTTGCGTCACCTTCTGACGCACACCGCGGGCATCCGCGGCGGCGACCAGGTGACGAGCGACGCTCCGGGGGACGCCTATTGGGACGAGATCGTGGCCGGGATCTGCGCGGTCGAGCCGGAAGAGGGTTGGGAGCCGGGCCAGCGCGCGGGCTACCACCTCTCGTGCGGCATGACGATGCTCGCCGAGATCGTGCGCCGCGTGGACGGTCGTCGGTTCGAGCGCTACGTCCGTGACGAGATCTTCGTGCCGCTCGGTATGGATGACTGCTGGGTCGGCATGCCGCCGGCGCGCCATGCGGACTATGGCGAGCGGATCGGGACGATGCACAACACGCAAGGCGCGGACCCGGTGGCGTTGGACGCGCTCGACACCGCGGACGTCATGGCGAGGTGCGTGCCGGGAGGCGGCGGCCGTGGCCCGATGCGGCAGCTCGGCCGTCTCTACCGTGCGCTGCTCTGCGGCGGCGAGGTCGACGGTGTCCGCATCCTCTCGCCGCAGACGGTCGCGGCGCTCTCGGCACGCCATCGTGTCGGCATGTTCGACGAGACGTTCCACTGCGAGTGCGACTGGGGACTCGGGTTCGCCGTCGACAACTTCGCGATGGGACGCCACGCGTCACCGCGCGCGTTCGGGCACGGTGGCGCGCTGTCGTCGTACGCCTTTGCCGATCCCGAGCACGGGCTCGCGGTCGCGGTCCAGACCAACGGGATGTGCGCGAGCGACGACCACTACCAGCGTCTCGACGACGTGATGACGGCGGTCTACGTCGACCTCGGCATCGTGCCCGACGACGCCAAGGGCCGCGACAAGCCGATGCCGCAAGTTCAGCTATGACCTGATGGAGATGCAGCGGAGGCGTGGCCGGATGGCCGGGACGCCGGAGCGGAATCGACCGGTGTGATGGAGCGCGATCACAGGAAGGAAACTCAGGCATGACTGACACGTGGGAGACCGTTGGCATGAGCGAAGTGGGGCCGGGCGACCGAGTCCGCTATCGCGAGTACGAGTTCACGATCGCGCGGGTCGACGAGAACTTTCTCGGCATGGACGCGATGGTGTGCCTCATCGAGGACGAGCCGACCCGGTGGTTCGCGTACCCCGGCCCGAAGGACGGCCAGATCGAGGTGTTGCGTTCGTCCTGATCATGTTGTCGCCCCACCGGAGGTCGTGCGGAGCGCGCGCAACGCACGCGCGGCAGTCTCGTCGACGGTACCGCTGACGTCGACCGTGATGGCGTGGGCGGGAGGTTGCAACGTCGTGAGTTGCGACGGCAGCAGATCGGCACCCGCGAAGTGACCGTGCCGCACGTCAAGCCTGGCGCGGATGAGGTCGGGGTTGCCCGTGAGGAGGACGAATTGCACGTCGTCGAGCCCAGCGGTCAGGCGCTGCCGGTACTCGTCGGTGAGCGCGGAGCATGCAAGCACCGCCCCGGTCGCGTCGTGATCGTGCAACGCGCGGTTCATGCGGTCGAGCCACGGCGCCCGGTCGGCGTCCGTGAGCGGGATCCTGGCGTGCATCTTCGCCCTCGCCTCGTCGCTGTGGAAGTCGTCGGCGTCAAGGAACGGCAGGTGCAGGGCACGGGCGAGCAACCGGCCGATCGTCGTCTTGCCGACTCCCGTCACACCCATCACCACGACGAACTTCGGCACGGCGGGTGATCTTCGCGCCGCGAGTGCAATGATGCGGCCGATGGCCACCGACCCCGACGCGCGTGAGCGGTCACAGCGGCCGCTCTCGGACCTGAAGGTGCTCGACCTCTCTCGGCTGCACCCGGGCGCGTTCATGAGCTCCCTGCTCGCCGACTTCGGCGCGGACGTGCTACGGATCGAGCAGCCCGGAGGCAGCGATCCGTTGCGCTTCGATCGCGCGATGGACGTGGCGTACAACCGCGGCAAGCGCTCGATGACGCTCGACCTGCGGCACGAGCGAGCAGGAGACGTGCTGCGACGCCTCGTGCACGGTGCGGACGTCCTCATCGAGTCGGCGCGCCCGGGCTCGATGGACCAACGGGGAATGGGCTACTCCGAGCTGGCCGCGGAGAACCCGCAGCTCGTCTGGTGCTCGATCACGGGGTTCGGGTACGGGAGCCCGTACGCCGATCGTCCGGCGCACGACGTCACCTTCCTCGGCTACGCGGGGCTGCTCTCGCTGATGGTCGGCGACACCGTTCCGGCGGCGCCACAGTTCATCATCGCGGTGCCGATTGGCGCGCTCATGGCGACTGTCGGTGTCCTCGTCGCGCTCCGCGACCGCGAGCGCACCGGACGCGGGAGACATATCGACGCCAGCGTCGTGGACGCGGCCACGTGGATGATCGGCGAGCACGTGACCCGCGTCGCCCAGGGCGACGCTGCCCGCTGGGGAGACACCGCCTCGCGCCGCACGTACCGCTGTGCCGACGGCCGCTTGATCACGCTCGCGGCTGCCGAGCCGCGGACGTGGGGCGCGCTGTGCGAAGCGCTCGAGCGCCCCGACCTCGTCGACCGCCTCTATGCGCCCGATCAGGGCGCACTCACCGAAGAGCTCGCCGCCCTGTTCGCCACGCGACCTGCGCACGAGTGGGTCGAGTGGCTCGCACCGACTGCCGCGGGCCTGGGTCCGGTCAACCGGCCGGAGGACCTACTCGACGATCCGCACGTCGCGGCGCGCGGCGACCTCGTCGCGATGGACGGCGGCGGTGCCACCATCTTCGCCAACCCGCTCCGCTTCGTCGGCGACGACGCGCCGAGCACATACACGGCGACGGCACCCCCCGCAGAGGCAGGTACCCACACCGACGACGCGCTTGCCGCCGCCGGATTCTGTCCGGAGGAGATCGCGTCACTCCGCACAACCGGCGCGGTCTAGAGCAAGCACAGGACAGAGCGAAAGGGAGGCAATGA
>JBKPCV010000172.1:0-9922 GCA_046727575.1 Actinomycetota bacterium | reverse complement strand
CGGGACCTTGCTGGGCCCGGATGCTAGAACCTTGAGTGTTCAGCTATCAACTTTGTCGGGACGGCCCCCATTCCCCGACCGGCAATTTCTCCTCCTTTGTCGAGGCGACTCCGCTCCGCCGTCCCGCTCGTCCGGATGCCGGGTCGCTCGCTGCTCGCCGGGATACCCGGCTCGCGGCCGCTCGCTCGTGCCCGGCTTCGCTTCGTCTTCTAGATTCAGTGGGCTATGCCCCGGTCCGACCCCTTTGTCGAGCACTTGGCGGCGGTCCCGCTCTTCTCCGCGCTCTCGAAGCGTCAACTCCGGCTCGTGGCCCGGCATGCCCAGCAGGTGCATGCCCCCGCCGGGAAGGCGGTGGTGACCGAAGGGGCCGCCGGCGCCGAGTTCTTCGTGATCCTCGACGGTCGAGCCCGCGTGGAACGCCACGGGAAGAAGGTGGGCGCGCTCGGTCCAGGCGGCTTCTTCGGCGACCTCGCACTGCTCGACCGCGCCCCGCGCAACGCGTCCGTCATCGCGGAGAGCGACATGGAGCTCGCCCGGCTCGGCCAACGTGCATTCGACGAACTGCTCGAAACCGTGCCCGGGTTCGCGAAGAAGCTTCTCGTCGGCTTGGCGCGTCGCCTGCGCGCCGAGGACGCGAAGACCTATTGATGCGTCGCTCGCTCCTGGCGAGTTCCATGCGCTCGGTCCCCTCGCTTCGGTCGCCGCATCTCTTTGATCTGCAGGTAGCTTCGCGCCGTGCGCAGGCTGATCCCGAAGCCGCACGTGTTCGTGCTGGTGGTCGGCGCGCTCGTCGCGCTGTTCACGATCGCGTCGGGCGTGGCTCCGCGCATCACCGAGTGGACCGAGGACTCGCGGGTCACTCGCCACGACTTCGTCAACGTCCCGGACCCGCTCTACTGGGCCTTCTACATCACCGCCGCGGTCATGCTCTTCGTCTGCGGCTGGCTCGTGAGCCAACGCGTCCAGAACTACGAACGAGGACAACCCGACGACCGCCGCACGACCAAGCGCAACCTGCACCGGCGTCTCGCCGACTTCCGCGCCGGCGTCTGGATGCAGACGCTCCTGCGCGACCCCGCCGCCGGCGTCATGCACTCCTTCATCTACTTCGGGTTCATCTGGCTGTTCATCGCGACCGTCGTGCTCGAGTTGAACCACCAGCTGCCCGACAACCTCAAGTTCCTGCACGGCGGTGTGTACCAGGGCTACTCGTTCGCCGCCGATCTCGGCGGCCTCGTCTTCGTCGTCGGCATCGTGTGGGCGATCGCGCGCCGGTATGTCGAGCGTCCGTGGCGAATCCGGATCAAGACGAGGCCGGAGGACGCGGTCATCCTTGGTACGTTCCTCGTGATCGGGCTCTCGGGCTTCTTCACCGAAGCGCTCCGCCTCGCGCTCGCGGGTCGCCCCAGCTTCGAGAAATGGTCGTTCGTCGGCTACCCGATCTCGTCGCTCTTCGAGTCGTGGTCGAGGACGGATCTGCAAGAGGTGCACCGCTGGCTCTGGAGTGCACACTTCCTCGCGTTCGTGGCGTTCCTCGTGATCCTGCCCACCACGAAGCTCCGCCACATGATCACGTCGCCCATGAACATGTACCTCGCCGACAACGACCGGCCGAAGGGCGCCATGAAGCCCATGCCGAACCTCATGGAGACGGAGCTCGACACCTTCGGCGCCAAGACCATCGAAGACTTCACCTGGAAGCAGCTCTTCGACACCGACGCCTGCACCGTGTGCGGACGATGCACGTCGGTCTGTCCGGCCAAGGCCACCGGGAAGCCACTCGACCCGCGAGAGATCGTGTTGAAGGTCGGCACCGTCATGGCGGCGACCGGCGACCCCGCGATCTCGCCGACCGTCGGGGTGCCGCGTGACGTGAAGGTCACGGCCGATTCCGTGTTCGAGCTGATCACGTCGGACGAGCTGTGGGCGTGCACGAGCTGCAAGGCGTGCGACGAGATCTGTCCCGTGAACATCGAGATCCTCGACAAGATCCTCGACATGCGCCGGTACAAGTCGCTGATGGAGAGCGACTTCCCCAGCGAGCTCGGTAACACCTACCGCGCGATGGAGAACTCGTCGAACGTGTACGGGATGAACCAGGCCGACCGCGGCGACTGGGCAACCGCGCTCGACGGGGTCCCCATCGTCGACGCGTCGGGACCCTTCGACCACGAGTACCTCTACTGGGTCGGTTGTGCGGGCTCGTTCGACGACCGCAACAAGAAGACGAGCCGCGCCGTCGCGAAGTTGCTCCAGCGAGCGGAGGTCGACTTCGCCATTCTCGGTCCGAGCGAGCTGTGCACCGGTGATCCCGCACGCCGATCGGGCAACGAGTACATCTTCCAGATGCTCGCCATGCAGAACGTCGAAGCGCTGCAGGGACTCGGCGCGCAGAAGATCATCACGCAGTGTCCGCACTGCTTCAACACGTTGAAGAACGAATATCCACAGCTGGGTGGGCACTACGAGGTCGTGCACCACTCACAGTTGCTTGCGTCACTCGTCGCCGACGGGCGCTTGTCCCTCGCGGGTGCGACGATCGACGAGCGCGTCACCTACCACGACAGCTGCTATCTCGGCCGCCACAACGACGTGTACCTGGCGCCGCGCAACGTCATCGGCTCGATCGGTGGCATCGAGGTGGTCGAGATGCCGCGCAACGGTACCCGCGGGTTCTGCTGCGGCGCAGGCGGCGCCCGCATGTGGATGGAAGAGCACATCGGGAAGAAGGTGAACATCGAGCGCACCGAAGAGGCGCTCGAAACCGGCGCGACGCGTATCGCGGTGGCGTGCCCCTTCTGCTACGTGATGCTGGACGACGGTGTGAAGGAGAAGCGCCGCGACGAAGACGTGAAGGTGCAGGACATCGCCGAGATCCTCATCGAGGCGCTCGAGCACGAGGACCAACAGCCCGCACCACTCACCGCCGCGGAACTCAGGCCAGGGGTCTGAGGCTACGAGCGGCGGAAGCAACTCTCGAGGTGGTCGTCGGCGATGCCGGTCGCTTGCATGAAGGCGTACACCGTTGTCGGCCCGACGAAGCCGAACCCGCGCTTCCTCATGTCCTTGCTCATCGCCCGAGACTCCTCGGTGACCGCAGGCAACTCGTCGAGCGACGTGTGGTGTGACACGAGCGGCCGACCGTCGACGAAGCTCCACACGTAGTCGTCGAAGCTGCCGACGTCTTCCTGTACCCGCAGAACGGCGCGGGCGTTGTGGATCGTCGACTCGATCTTGGCCCGATTGCGCACGATCGACGGATCGAGGACGAGGCGCTGCACGTCCTCGTCGCTGAACGCCGCTACCGCGGACACGTCGAAGCCAGCGAAGGCGGCGCGGTAGCCCTCCCGCTTGCGCAGGATGGTCATCCAGCTCAGCCCGGCCTGCGCGCCTTCGAGCGTGAGCAGCTCGAAGAGCCGGGCGTCGTCGTGCTGCGGAACGCCCCACTCCGTGTCGTGGTACTCGATCATGAGCGGGTCGCTGCCCACCCACGGACAACGCGGCCGGTCAAGTATCGCCTCAGCCACGCGCCCAAAGGCTCAGCTGGTCACCCTCGCGGCGTGCGAAACGGAAGTGCTTGCTCAGGGTCAACCGCTGAGCCTGATAGTTGGACCCCAGCTCCTGGCCGTACAGAAAGGCGGGCGCCTCCAACATCCTCTCGAAGGTCAGGCGGCACACCTGTTGTCCTTGTTCGACGACGAAGGGGACGTCGTGGGCGCGGACCTCGAGCGCGGCGCGGGTTCCTCGTAGCGCTCCGTCCGGGTCCTGACCGAACCCTGGATCGAAGAACCCGGCATAGTGCGTTCGCAATTCCCCGCTCGCGGTGTACGGGGTCATCTCTGCCGCGTAGTCGGCCGGAATACGCACCGATTCCGCGGAGAGCATCAGGTAGAACTCCTCGGGCTCGAGCACCACACGAGGGGCGTCGCGCTCCCGCACGACGGGTTCCCAGTAGTCGCGTGGGTCGTAGTAGTCCGTCAGGGAAAGGTCGAGCAGCCGACTGTTTCGCTTCGCCCGCAGCCCGACCACTCCTTCCTGGTCGCCCTCGAGGTCGAGGCTGAGGAAGACCCCGGCGTCGTCCGTCGACACCCTGCGCTCGGGAACGCTCGCGTCGTTCCTGAAGAGGATGCGATTGCGCGGGACCTCGTCGTCCTGCACGCCGGGTCGGCCGACGACCAGCCGCAGCTGGTTCAACGAGAGGCCGGACGTCGCGCGGACCGTGAACGTGCGCGAGACGACTTCGAGGTAGAGCGGGCCGCGGTACCCCGAAGTGATCTCGTCGAAGAGGTGCCCTCGGTCGGTGATGACCCGCGTGAAGATGTCGAGGCGACCGGTGGAGCTCTTCGGGTTGGCCTTGGCTCGTACGAACCATGGGAGCGACAGACGCTCGACGAGAGGAATGAGATACGGGCAGTTGGGTTCGAGCACGTGGCCGCGCGTGAGATCGAACTCCTCGAGGGCATAGTCACGCAGCTTGGCGTTGACGGTCTCCTTGTCGGGGAGGAAGCTGGCGCGGATCCGGTAGGCCTTCGACCCGAGTCGGAGGTCGAGGCTGGCCGGCTGCACGTTGCCCTGAGGAACCGGGTCGCGCTGCGGCGCAGAGATCACGCCCGCCGCAATTGCCTTTTCGATCCATTGCGCGGGCAGGACTCCCACGGCGGTTGCGTCGAGATCGAAGCTGGTTTCCGGCGCGGGAACCATACGGGCGAGGCTATCCGGATGCCGACGCCTGACAGCCTGCCAATCCCCGAGAGCGTGCACGACATCCTCACCGACAAGCCGACCGGATTCGTCGCGACGATCCGGCCGGACGGCCGGCTGTCGGTCACGCCTGTCGCGTTGCTGTTCGACGGCGAGGTCGTGCGCTTCAGCACGACCAAGGACCGGAAGAAGTATCGCAACCTGCAGCGCGACGATCGCGTCACGATCGCGGTTGCGCATCGCAACAATCCGAATCGCTATGTCGAGGTGCGCGGGCGCGCGGAACTCGACGACGACGCGGATCACTCGTTCATCGACTCGATCGCACAGCACTACATGGGCGCAGAGCGCTACACGTTCGACAGGCCGTGGCAGGAACGGGTCACGGTGACGATCCTGGCCGAGCACGTCTCGTCGCCCGACATCCCGCTCGCCGACAGGCCGCCGCAGGCGCCCGACGCGTAGGCGACCTCACCGGGAGACGAAGGCTTACAAGTCCATCACGACGACGCTGCGCGCAACTTCGCCGCGTTCGGTCTCCGCAATCGACTCCGCGAAGTCGCGCAGTGGGCGGCGCGCAGACACGAGCGTGTCGAGGTCGACACGACCCTCCTGGTACAGCTCCACGATGCGCGGGATGTCGCGAGCCGGCACGTTGCTGCCGCCCATCGTGCCGAGCAGTCGCCGCTCGCTGAACAACGCACGGCCATCAATGGGGATCGGCTTGCCCGCGGGCGGCGACCCGACCATCACGCACCGGCCGCCGGGGCGCGTCGCCAGGAACGTCTCGGCGACGAGCTGCGGCTCACCGACGACTTCGAACGCGACGTCGACGCCCCCGCGTACCACGTCGCGCACCGCGTCGGCGACGCTTGATTCACCGGGATCCACCGCGTGTGTCGCGCCGAGCGCACGCGCCAGCTCGAGCTTCCGCGGGTTGGTGTCGACCGCGACGATCGTCGTCGCACCGGCCACCCGTGCGCCCTGCACGACGTTCAGGCCAACGCCACCACAGCCCACGACGGCCACCGATTCTCCGGGGCGCACGTCGGCGACGTTGAACACCGAACCGAGCCCGGTGGTCGCACCGCACCCCGCGAGGCAGATGAGGTCGAGCGGGATCCCGGGGTCGATCTTCACCACTTGCGGGGCCCGGAGCACCGCGAGCTCCGCCAGGCTGCCGATCCCGACCATGGGATAGGCGGTGCCGCCGCCGTCGAGGCGGAGACGCGTCGAGCCGTCGGTCATACGTCCGCCGATCGCAGAGATCCTCGCCGCGCCGTCGCACAACACGAACCGACCGGTCCTGCACCACCCGCACTCGCCGCACGGCCCGTACAGCGCGAGGACGACGTGGTCGCCCGGTTCCACTGCGTGCACACCCTCTCCGACCGCTTCCACCACGCCGGCGCCCTCGTGACCGAGCACCATCGGGAACGCGTCGATCACCGACCGACCGTGCAGCACGTGCAGGTCGGACCCGCAGATCCCCGACGCCGCGACCCGCACCAAGACCTCGCCCGTCCGGGGCTCGTCGACGTCGATCTCCTCGAGACGCGGACCGTCCGCGAGGCTGCGGACGACGACGGCTTGTGCGCGCATTGCTGAAATCCCCCGAAGCCTGCAACGATCGTACGGCACCACGAGTTTTGCAGAGGTTCGCCGCGATGTCCGCTCCGCGCATCATCTCCGCCGATTGTCACGTGAACGAGCCGCCCACCGTCTTCGACCACGTCCCCGCACAACTGCGCGATCGTGCACCCAGGATGCGGCGCGCCGCCGACGGCGGCGACGGGTGGAGCTTCGACGGTGGCCCACCGAAGCGCAGCTTCGGGATCGAGGCCACCGCCGGGAGGGCGGACATCGACAAGAAGCTCTCGGGCCTGCGGTTCGACGAGATCCTCCCCGGGAACTACGACGGCGCCGCGCACGTGCGCGACATGGCGACCGACGGTGTCGACGTCTCCGTCGTCTATCCCAACCACGCGATCTTCATCTACATCGAGCCCGACCGGGAACTCGCGCTCGCGTGCCTCCGCTCGTACAACGACTGGGTCCTCGACGCGTTCCAGGGCGCGGCGCCCGATCACATCGTGGGGCTGCCGATGCTGCCGGTCGACGACGGGATGGAGACGTGCATCGGAGAGCTGGATCGGTGCCTGGCGAAGGGCGCACGCGCCGGTTTCATTCCCGGTTTCCCCGTGCGTCCCTACCACGACGCGTACTACGACCCGCTGTTCGCGCGCGTCGCCGAGGCCGGCATCCCGCTCACCTTCCACCGCACGTTCGGCGGCAAGCCATCCGAGGCCGACTACGACGAGCTCGTCGAGCAGAAGATCACCGCTGCGGGCACCGCATACCGATTCTTCTCGGCCGTGCGCCCGTTCACCTACATGGTCATGAGTGGCGTGTTCGACCGGCATCCCCAGCTGCGGATCATCGCCGCCGAGGTGAACTGCGGATGGCTGCCGTTCTGGGCGCAAACAGTGGAGCAGAACCTCGACATCCGCGCCGGGCTCCACGACGCGAGCGCGACCACGGCGCTCTCACCGACCGAGCGAGTTGGCCGCAACCTGTTCGTGACTGTTCTCGATGACTACGTCGGCTTCCGGCTCATGTCGGATTACCCGTGGTTGGCCGACGCGTCGCTGTACTCCACCGACTACCCGCACAGCGTGACACTCTGGCCGCGGTCGCGCGAGTACGTCGCGACGCTCACCGCCGACCTGCCCGATGACGCGCGCCGGAACGTCCTGTCCGGCAACGCGGAGCGTCTGTTCGGTGTCTGAATCTCCGCTCAGGGCGCCTGCCGCGCCGGAACCGGACGTGAAAGCACGGCTGCGGGAGCTGGGCGTGGCGGTGCCGCGGGGGGTCAGCGGCACCGAGGTCCCGGACGCGTCGGCGCTGCGGCCCCCGCTCGTCCTGAAGGCATTCGGCCCGGGCATCGTGCACAAGAGCGACGTGGGAGCGGTGCAGCTCGGGCTGCGACACACCGACCTCGCGGCCGCGGCGGCCGACATGCGGGAGCGCCTGACCGTGTCGGGCTTCCTCGTCGAGGAGCAATGCGCGAGCGATGACGGCCTCGAGCTCATCGTGGGCGTGGTGCGACGCGAGCCGTTCGGCCTCGTCGCTGCGCTCGGCCTCGGGGGCGCGTTGACCGAACTGCTCGACCTGGTCGCGCTGCGCACCGTGCCCGTGAGCGAGCGGGACGCCCGTGAGCTGGTGAGTGAGTTCCCAGGTGCCGGCGCACTCGAAGGTGCGCGCGGCCGTCTGCCCGTCGACTGCGAGGCGCTCGTTCGGCTGCTCCTGGCGATCGCGGGACCGGACGGGCTGGCGTCACAGATCGGCGACGAGCTCGCGGAGCTCGAGTGCAACCCCGTGCTGGTCACACCGGATGGGGCGGTCGCGCTCGACGCCCGCTTGTTGTTGCGCGAACCGCCGGAGGTCAGCGCCTCTCCTCCGCCCCCCACCGACTTCAGCCGGCTCTTCGCGCCGCGCGCTATTGCGGTCGCGGGGGCGTCGACCACGCGGGCCGGCTTCGGCAACCGCGCGCTCGCTGCCTACCGCGCCGCCGGCTGGACGGGCGGCTTGTACGCGTTGCACCCGGAAGCGGAATGGATCGACGGCGTTCCCGCGTATTCGGACGTTCGCGACATCGAGGACGCGATCGACTACTTGTTCGTAGCGGTCCCCGCGTCTCGATGCGCGGACCTCGTGCGCGCGTCCGACGGACGGGTGCCGTTCGTGCACGTCATCAGCGGTGGCTTCGACGAGATCGGCTCTGAAGGCCAGTCGTTGAGTGCGAATCTTGTGGCTGCGGCGCGCGAGGTGAAGACGCGCGTCATCGGACCGAACTGCATCGGCGTGTACTGCCCGGCCGGGCGTCAGACGTTCCAGCTGAACAGCCCCGCGGCGATCGGTCATGTCAGCGTCATTTCGCAGAGCGGCGGGCTCTCGGGCGACATCATCAACAGCGGCGCGCGACGCGGCGTCCTCTTCTCCAAGGTCGTGAGCGTCGGGAACGCGATCGACGTCACCCCCGCGGAATTGCTCGACTGGCTCGTCGACGACCCCGAGACTTCGGTGGTGGGGCTCTATCTCGAGGGCGCCGCCCGCGCCGATCGTCTCGTCGACGCGCTGCGGCGAGCCCGCGGACGCAAGCACACCGTGCTCCTGATCGGCGGTCAGAGCGAGCAAGGCGCAGAGGCGGTGGTTTCGCACACGGGCGCGCTCGCCGGCGAGCGACGCGTGTGGGAAGCAATCGCGCGCTCCACCGACGCCGCGTTCGTGCGCACGTTGGACGAGTTCGTCGGTGCCCTCGCCTACATCCAGCGCTGGTCGGACGCCGGGAGCGGTGTCGACAGTGCCGGCGGTGACGTGCTCGTCGTCGGTCCCGGTGGGGGCGCGTCCGTGCTCGCGACCGACGCCTGTGATCGTGCGGGCCTGGTCCTCGAGCCGACGTCGCCCGCCGCACGCGCGCGCCTGCTGGACCTCGGTCTCGGCGCGGGAACGAGCGTCGCCAACCCGCTGGAGATCCCCTTCGGCCCTGCGGTGCCCGTCGATGCCCTGCGCGCCGTGCTCGTGCCATTGCTCGCGGAGCAGCAATATTCCGACGTGCTCGTCCATGTCAACGTTTCCGCGTATTACGGGTACGGGACCGAGGGAATCGACCCACTCGTTACCCAGCTGCGCGACCTTGCCACCGCTCCCCTGGGTGACGTCAGGATTGCAGTCGTATTGCGCAACGTGACCGTTGCGCCGGGTCGAGATGCCGGCGCGCTCGTGGACGCAGCGGCAGACAGCGGTCTCGTCACCTTTCCGACCCTGGACGAAGCCGCGGTCGCCATCGCCGCCAACGCGTCTTTCCGACGATGAGTCATCCGTATCGCGATCGCGCCGCGATCGTCGGCGTGGGCGCCACGCCGTACTCGAAGAACTCCGGAGTGAGCACGCTCACGCTCGCACTACGTGCGATCGCCGACGCCGTCGCCGACGCCGGTCTCACCGTGCGCGATCTCGAGGGCGTGGCGTGCCATCGCGTCGGTGACTCCGTGAACGCCGCGGTCGTGGCGGAAGCGCTCGGCTTGCACGACGTGCACTTCTACCTGGATCAGTTCGGCGGCGGGAGCACATCACACGCGATCGTGGGTACGGCAGCGATGGCAGTGGTCACCGGACAGGCCGACTGCGTCGTGTGCTGGCGCGCGGTCAACGCGCGCTC
>JBKPCV010000171.1:0-15999 GCA_046727575.1 Actinomycetota bacterium | reverse complement strand
TTCCGGTGGGCTACTACAAGGACCCGCAGAAGACGCGAGCGACCTTCAAGCTGCTCGACGGGACGCGTTACTCGATCCCCGGCGACTTCGCCACCGTCGACGCGGACGGCAACGTGCACCTACTCGGCCGCGGATCGGCGTTGATCGATGCCGGCGCCGAGAAGCTGCATCCCGAGGAGGTCGAGCGCGCGCTGCGCGGGCACGCCAGTGTCTTTGATTGCGCGGTCGTCGGCGTACCAGACGCTCGGTTCGGCGAGCAGGTGGTGGCGCTGGTTCAGGTCACCCAGGGCCACTACCTCGACGAGGCCGAGTTGGCGATGTGGTGTCGCGCCCGGCTCGTGAGCGCCAAGACGCCACGGCGCTTCCTCTTCGTCGATACGATCGAGCGCTCGGGAGCCGAAGTGGCTTCCCGTGAACGGCTGCGCGCGGAGGCGATGGCTCGTCTCCGCGAGGCGTGACCGCTCACGAGGAAGGCGGCGGCCGGCGACTGGCTGCGGTCGGATCCGCCCCATTGGGCGGGGTGGGGGCGGCGGAGGCGTGAACGCCTCCGATCCGACTGCGCCCGTTGGATCGCCGGCCGCCGCCGACTCGGGCCCCTCCATCTCGACGGCGCGCCTTCCTGGCAGCGCGCCATGGGGACCGCTGCCGGGGGCGACCTCCTACCATCGGCTCTCCTCCCCCCGTATGACCAGAGCGGCCCCTTCAGGATTCTTTCACTCAGAGCGGCCGTATGACTACGCAAAGTGAAATCTCTCACAGGTCGGCGCCGTGGGTCAAGCAGCGCCGGGCGACCGGACGATCTTCCGATGATCTTCGAGCAGTACTACCTCGAGTGCCTCTCGCACGCGTCCTACCTGGTCGGCGACGAGACCACTGGCCGAGTGGTGGTCGTCGATCCGCAGCGCGACGTCGAGAGCTACGTGCTCGCGCGTCAGAAACGCGCCGGGGTGCTCCTGGACACGCGCGAGCCGTTCGACTTCGCCGCCGGCCACCTACGCGGCGCGATTGACGTGGGGCTGCAAGGCCGCTTCGCCGAGTGGGTGGGCGACGTACTCGACCCGCGCCGCGACATCGGCGACCCCGGCGAGACCGGCGCCGGCGTGCTCCCCGATGCGCGCGAGATGCCGCTGCCGACGTTGGTCGACAGCCTCGACCGGCTGCACCGCTCGGCACCGATTGTCGTCTACTGCGCGAGCGGCTACCGCTCGGCGATCGGCGCGAGCGTCCTCCGGCCGCAGGGTCGACGACGTGTCGGATCTCATCGGCGGGTACGGTGCCTGGGTCAGTGCCGGACTCCCGACTGCACGGTCGGTATCCGCGCAGCAGAGCAGTGAGGAAGCAGTGGCGATGGCTGTCGAGGTACCGGAAGTGACGCCGGGGGACGTCGCGTCCCTCGTGGCGGCGGGAGCGCTGCTCCTCGACGTGCGCGAGCCGGACGAGTGGGAGGCGGGCCACGCGCCCGCGGCGCGACACATCCCGATGCGCGAAGTGCCCGCGCATCTCGACGAGCTCCCGCGCGACCGTCGGATCGTCGCGATCTGCCGTTCGGGCGGGCGGTCGCACGCGGTGGCCGAGGCTCTGATCGGCGTGGGCTTCGACGCGGTGAACGCGGCGGGCGGGATGCAGGCATGGGAGGCTTCCGACCTGCCGGTCCAAACGTCCGACGGTGCTCCCGGCACCGTGGCATGACGTAGTGACACCTGCGGATCGTCCGCGCTTCGAGCGCGACGACGCGTTGCGCCGGCTCCGCAACACCGAGTTCGACGTGCTCGTGGTGGGGGGTGGCATCACCGGCGCCGGCGTCGCGCTCGACGCCGCGAGCCGCGGCCTCGAGACGGCGCTCGTCGAGCAGCACGACTTCGCTTCGGGTACCAGCTCGCGGAGCTCGAAGCTCGTGCACGGGGGCTTGAGGTATCTCGACCAGCACGAGTTCCGACTCGTCTACGAAGGACTCGCCGAGCGCCAACGCATCCTCGAGAACGCGCCGTACCTCGTACGGGTACTGCCGTTTCTCGTGCCCGTGCTCACGAGCGGCGGGCGCGTCGACCGCAAGCTGGCCCCGGTACTCGGGAGCGCGCTGTGGATGTACGACCTCACCGGTGGCCTCCGCATCGGCAAGATCCACCGCAAGGTCAGCGTCGACGACGCGATCGCGCAGTTCCCGAGCCTCGACCGCGAACGGCTCACGGGCGCGTACGTCTACTACGACGCGCACGCCGACGACGCACGCCTCACGCTCACGATCGCGCGCACCGCCGTCGAGCACGGCGCCGTCGTGTCGAACTACGCCGAAGTCGTCGGGCTGGAACGTGCAGGAGACCGCGTCGTCGGCGCCGGAGTACGGAGCAACGGCGAGCAGTACTCGGTTCGGGCGCGCGTCGTGGTGAACGCCACCGGCGTGTGGGCCGACCAGCTCCGCGCGCTCGACGAGGGCCCACAGCCGGCTTCGATCCGTCCTGCCAAGGGCGTGCACATCACCGTCCCGTGGGACCTCGTCAGGAACGACGTCGCCGCGATCGTTCCCTCGGCGCACGATGATCGCCCGGTGTTCATCATCCCGTGGGAGGGGCACACCTACATCGGCACGACCGACACCGACTACGACGGGCCGCTCGACGATCCCCAGTGCACCGACGACGACGCCGCGTACCTCCTCGACGCGCTGAACGGCGTCACGAACATCCGCGCCAGCGCGGACGACATCGTCGGGTCGTGGGCGGGACTGCGTCCGCTCGTCGCGACCGATGACGACGAGCGCACGTCCGACCTGTCGCGCCGCCATTCGGTCCACGTGTCGCCCTCAGGGGTCGTGACGGTGACCGGCGGCAAGCTCACCACGTACCGCCGCATGGCGGCGGACGCCGTCGACGCCGCCGCCGACGTGATGGGATCCGACGTGCCGCGATCCCCCACGAAGCGCTTGCGACTCTTCGGCAGCGGCGCCATCGAGTCCGACACCGCGGAGCACGACCACCTCCTCGGGCGGTACGGGACGGAGGCGGCCGTGGTGCGCGCGCTCGTCGACGCGGACCCGGCGCTCGGAGATCCGCTCGTGCCGGGATTGCCGTACCTGCGCGCCGAAGCCGTGTACGCGGCGCGGTACGAGATGGCGCGCACGCTCGACGACGTGCTGTCGCGGCGCACGCGCGCGCGGGTCCTGGCGCGCGACGCCTCGGCCGACGCCGCGCCCACCGTCGCGGCCCTCCTCGCGTCCGAGCTCGGATGGAGCGACGCCGATCGCGAGCGCGAGGTGTGCGAGTACCGGGCGTCGGTCGCACGCGAGTCGGTGTGAGGCGCGGAAGCGCGGGCGCGCGCATCCGAGCCGCCGCCCTGGTGCTGGCGGCGGCGGTCGTCGTTCCTGCGGTCGCGGCGAAGGCGGCCCCGGCGCAACGGGTCTGGCCGCCGTTGCCGGCGTTCGACCCGGCGATCACCTGGTCCGACTGCGGCGACGGTTGGGAGTGCGGCACGCTCACCGTCCCGGTCGACTGGCGCAACCCTGCGGGCGACACCGTCGGCCTCACGCTCGCGCGGCGTCCCGCCTCCTCGTCCCAGCAACGGATCGGCGCGCTGCTCGTCAACCCGGGCGGCCCTGGCTTCGCGGGGACCCCCTACGTGCGCGCTGCCATCCGACGCCTCCCCGAGGCCGTCACGTCACGATTCGACATCGTGAGCTGGGACCCGCGCGGTACGGGGGCGTCGCGGCCCATTGACTGCGTCGACGACGCGTTCCTCGACCTCGGCGCCGGCGTCGCCCCGGTGCCCGACACCGTCGAGACACTCGCGGTCGCCCGGCGCTACTCACGCGCGTTCGCGCGCGGCTGCGTCGACCGAGCCGGCGAGTTCGCGGGCCAGGTCGGCACTCGCAACTCGGCACGCGACCTCGAGGCCATTCGCATCGCGATCGGCGAGCCCCGGCTGACCTACCTGGGATTCTCGTACGGCACGATCCTCGGCATGACCTACGCCCAGATGTTCCCCAGCGCGGTGCGGGCCATGGTCCTCGACGGACCTCCCGATTACTGGCAATCCGAGCTCGACTACGCGCACCGCCAGGCCGAGGGATTCATGCACGCGCTCGACTCGTTCCTCGACTGGTGCAACGGCACCGCGGCGTGCGCGCTGCACGAGGTGGGTCCGGCACGTGAGGTCTTCCAGCAACTCCTCGACCGCGCCAACGCGGCACCGATACCTGCCGAGTACACCGCGGCGGGCGTGACCCGTACCGGGGTGCTCACCGCAAACTCGTTCCAGACCGCGGTGCTGTCGATGCTCTACGACCGATCCCGGGGCTGGCCCATCCTCGGACGCGCGCTGCGGGCCGCAGCCGGCGACGACGCAGGGCCGCTGCTCTCGCTCGCCGACGGTTACCTGGGGCGCAACATCGACGGCGTCTGGAACTCGGTCGTCGAGGCGAACGCGGTCATCGCGTGCGTGGACCGTCCCGAGCGGCAACCACGCAGCGCCGCCCGCGAGCTCGCCGACGTCACGCGTTTCCAGGCCGAGCTCCCGCCGTGGGGCGGCGGCTGGGCGGTCTCGAGCTGCGCGGGAATGCCGAAGCCGGCACGGGGCGACAAGCTCGGCGACGTGCGCGTCAGCGCCGCGCCTCCGATCCTCGTGGTCGGCACCACCGGTGATCCCGCCACGCCGTACGCGGGAGCCGCGGCGATGGTGTCGCGCATCGCGGGCTCGGGCCTGCTCACGTTCGAGAGCACCGAACACACCGCGTACGGGACCGCCCGCAGCACTTGCGTCGACGCTGCCGTCGACTCGTACCTCGTGGACGGTGTGATGCCGGCGCCAGGGACCCGCTGTTCACCGGGTTGAGTCGAGCCAGTCGGCCCAGTCCCTGGGGTCGGGCGCGTCGCTCGTCTGCACGAAGGTCCCGCGCCCGTCGACCGCGAGTCGGGATTGACCGACGAGCACCTCGCCGATGACGCGCCCCTCGTCCCACTCGAGGTCGAAGCCGACCGGCGTGCGCTCGCCGACCTCGGCGGTGCGCGCCTCGTCGCGGTCGTCGAGGAGCAGGCCGAACGCCTCGAGCCCGAACGTCCAGTGCTCCCCTGGTACCTCGCAGACGAATTCGGCCCACAGTCCGTCGGCGCGTACCTGGAGCAGCGGGCCTCTTGGGAGCGCGACCCGGTCGTGCCGGATGGCGACGAAACCGTCGGGTGCCAAATCGACGTACATCCAGTACGCCGCGTGGTCGTCGAACAGGTCGAGCATCACCGCGCCGTTGAGCGCTGGTGCCGCGAACGACAGTTCGTAGCGCTCGGGCATCAGCTCCCGAGCAGGTCGCGCACCTCGTCGCGTTCCTCGACCAGCTCCCGCTCGGTGGCGGCGATCTTCGCCTTCGCGAAGTCGTCGTGTTCCAGCCCCTCCACGATCGACCACGACGACCCGCCGCTGCGCACCGGGAAGCTGAACAGGAGCCCTTCGGAGATGCCGTACTCGCCGTGGCTGACGACGGCGAGCGAGTGCCAATCGTCGGTCGGTGTCGGCGTGTGGATGCTGTTCACCGAGTCGATCACCGCGTGGGCGGCAGAGGCCGCCGACGACTGACCGCGCTTGGCGATGATCGCGGCGCCGCGCTTCTGGATGGTCTCGATGAACTCACTTTCGAGCCAGGCGCGATCGTCGATCACCTCGGGGATGGGCCTGCCTCCCGCGCGCGCGTGGGCGAAGTCCGGGAATTGGGTCGCGGAGTGGTTGCCCCAGATCGCGAGGTTGGTCACGTCGCCGTGGTGCACGCCCGCCTTCTTCGCGAGCTGCGTGCGCGCCCGGTTCTCGTCGAGCCGCGTCATCGCGAACCATCGATCGTCGGGCACGTCGGGAGCATGAGAACGCGCGATCAGACAGTTCGTGTTGCACGGGTTCCCGACAACGAGCACGCGCACGTTGTCGGCCGCGTGCTCGTTGATCGCCGCGCCGTAGGGTCCGAAGATGCCGCCGTTGATCTTCAGCAGATCGCCGCGCTCCATGCCTTCCTTGCGCGGGATCGACCCCACCAGCAGCACCCATGACGCGCCGTCGAAAGCGTGCTTCGGATCACTCGTGGGCTCGATCCCCACGAGCAGTGGGTGCGCGCCGTCCTCGAGTTCCATCACGACGCCTTCGAGCGCGGCCATCGCGGGTTCGATGTCGAGGAGGCGCAATACCACGGGTTGGTCGTCGCCGAGGAGCTCGCCGCTCGCGATGCGCGTGAGGAGCGCGTAGCTCACGTTTCCGCTCGCGCCGCTCACCGTGACCTGGACCGGTGCCGTTGTCATATGCAACTCAACCTATCCCGCCGGTTGGACGTCGGCCGACTCTGCAAAGCCCAGCAGCACCTCGCGCGCGTCGGCCAACTCGGCGATGCGCTCGGCCGCGCCGCGGCTGCCGCCGCCATGGTCGGGGTGCGCGAGGCGCACGAGGCGGCGGAAGCGTCGCTGGACGTCGTCACGCTCCACGTCCATGCCGGCGCGCAACCCGAGCACCTCCATCGCCCAGCGCCGCTCCGACGGCACGCCGCGCCACGCGTCCGCGGGGCCGTTCGCGGGACGCGCCCCGGGCGCATACGGCCGCAGGCCGGGGAGTCCCTCGAACATGCGGCGCACCTCGAGGCCCTCTGGGAGGAAGCCGGGGCGGAGCACCGCGGCGTCGACGAACCGCATGGCGATCCTGCGCCCGGTGGGCGGGAGCGCAGCGGCGGCCATGATCGCCCCGATCACCTGCGGTGCGGCCGGGCCGTGGCGGTCGAGCTCGAGGACCGGGCGCAGCGACCCTGCTTCGACGTCGGCGGCCGTGATCCGGTGCCGCGACAGGTCGAGCCCGTGGGTGTCGGTCTGCAGCCGATACCGGAGCGCGATGCGCGGAACCGTGAGCCCGTGGCGAGCCGAGTCGACGAGCCGCCCCAACGCGTCGAGCTGTTCCTCGTCGAGTCCGGAGACGTGCTCCGCGATCACCGCGCCGAGGAGCACGCCGCCGTACGCCGCGCCACTCGTCGGGAGGTAGCCGTCGTCGAGTGCGACGCGACGCGTCGGCATGTGCCGGCGCGTGTGTCGCACATTCAACTCGGCGAGCAGCACCGTCCCTCTTCCTCTGTTTTGGCGTCAGAGACCGTCGCTATGCACCAGTTCTTGACGCCAAAATGGCTCGAGCGTCACAGTCGGTCGACGATCGCCTGCGCGAACTCCGACGTCTTCACCTCGGTCGCCCCTTCCATGAGGCGCGCGAAGTCGTACGTGACGATCTTCTCGGCGATCGTGGCTTCCAACGCCCGCACGATGTCGTCGGCGGCCTCCTGCCATCCGAGATGCTCGAACATCATCACGCCCGACAGCAACAGCGATCCCGGGTTCACCTTGTCTTGTCCCGCATACTTCGGGGCCGTGCCGTGCGTTGCCTCGAAGATGCCGTGCCCGGTCACGTAGTTGATGTTCCCACCCGGCGCGATGCCGATGCCGCCGACCTGCGCCGCGAGCGCGTCCGACAGGTAGTCACCGTTGAGGTTGGTCGTGGCGATCACGTCGAACTCGTCGGGTCGGGTGAGCACCTGCTGCAGCGTGATGTCGGCGATGTTGTCCTTCACGAGGATCTTCCCAGCCGGGTCACCGCGGCAGTCGTCCCAGCCGACCGCGACGTCCGAGAACTCCTCACGCGTCAACTCGTAACCCCAGTTCCGGAACGCGCCCTCGGTGAACTTCTGGATGTTGCCCTTGTGCACGAGCGTCACGCTCGACCGCTTCCGGTTGACCGCGTACTGCAGTGCGGCGCGGATGAGCCGCTTGGAGCCGGTTTCCGACACCGGCTTGATCCCGATGCCCGAGTCGGGGCGGATCGTCCAGCCCATGTTGTCGTGCAGCAGCTCGATGAGCTTGCGCGCCCCGGGAGTGCCCTCCTCGACTTCGAGCCCGGCATAGATGTCCTCGGTGTTCTCCCGGAAGATCACCATGTCGACCTTCTCGGGGTGCTTGACCGGCGACGGGACGCCTTGGAACCACCGCACCGGCCGCAGGCACACGTACAGGTCGAGGATCTGGCGCAGGGCGACGTTGAGGCTGCGGATGCCGCCGCCGACCGGCGTGGTGAGCGGCCCCTTGATGCCGATGAGGTACTCGCTGAACGTGTCGACGGTCCCCTGCGGGAGCCAGTCGCCGGTCTCGTTGAAGGCCTTCTCGCCGGCGAGCACTTCCTTCCACGCGATCTTCTTGCCGAACTTGCCGGCGGCGGCGTCCATCACGAGCTGCGCGGCAGGCCAGATGTCGATGCCGGTGCCGTCACCTTCGATGAACGGGATGATCGGCTCGTCGGCGACGTTGAGCTGGCCTTCGGTCAGCGTGATCTTCTCGGGCATCAACCTGCTCCCTGCGTAGTGCCTGAACGGCAAGCCGGCTCATCGTACCGGTGTCGCAGGAAGCGGCCTCAGTTGTGGACCGTGGCGACGACCACCAGCGCGATCAGGTAGATCAGGAGGAGGCCGGCTGCCCAGAACCAGATCGTGCGGCGGGTGAACGGCCCGGGTCGGTTGCCGACGCCGGCGAGCGTCATCCCGCACGACTCGCACCGGGACGCGACACGCGAGACCGGGTTGCCGCACAAGGGGCACGCGGCATCGAACTGTGCGCGGGGTGTCGGCTCCGCGGTCACGCTTGCCCGCTCTCGGCGCCTGCACCACGGCTCGCTCCCTGCGGGCCGGGATACCCGGTCCGCGGCCGTTCGCTCGCGCGCTCGGCGGCTTCGACCGCGTTGCGGAACAGCATGGCGATCGTGGTGGGACCGACGCCGCCGACGCGCGGAGTGATCGCGCCCGCGACTTCCTCACAGCGCTCGTCGACGTCTGGCAGCAGCTTGCGGCCCTCGTAGCGGACCCCGCCGCCGACGACGACCGCACCGGGCCGGATGTGCTCCGGTTGCAAGATGCCGGGCACGCCCGCGGCCGCGACGACGATCTCGGCCCGCCGGGTGTACCGCGGCCAATCGGGTACACCCGTGTGCACGACGGTCACCGCGGCGTTCGCGGTCGGACGCTTCTGGGAGAGCAGGAGTGCGAGCGGACGACCGAGCGTGTAGCCCCGCCCGAGGATGCACACCTCGTGGCCGGCTACCGGGATCTCGTAGTACGCGAGCAGGGCCTCGATGCCCGCGGGCGTGGCCGGCACCGGTCCCGGGACCGACATCGCGAGGCGACCCATATTGACGGGGTGCATGCCGTCGACGTCCTTGTCGGGGTCCATCTCGAGCAGGGCGGCGTCGTAGTCGATCTGGGGTGGTGTGGGGTGCTGCACCAGGAACGCGTCGACGGCCGGATCGTCGTTGAACCGGAGGATCGCCGCGACGACGTCGGCTTGTGTCGCGTCCTCGGGAAGGTGGATGTGCGGCGACGCCCAGCCGAGCTCCTGTGCCCGACTCATCTTCATGCCGACGTACCGGACGCTCGCCGACTCGTCGCCGACCAGGATCGTCCCGAGGCCGATCTGATGGCCGTGCGTCTGCGTGAGCGCGTCGATGCGCGGCTTCAGCTCCTCGAACACAGCGTCCGCCACGGGCCCGCCCGGCATCAACTTGGCGGTCATCGAATGCGCGTCATCAGTGCAGGAAGTGCCTCTCGCCCGTGAACACCATTGCCAGGCCGAGCTCGTCGGCCCGCTCGATCACGTTCTCGTCGCCCACCGACCCGCCCGGCTGTACGACGACGGCCACGCCCGCGGCGGCAGCGGCCTCGACGCCGTCGGGGAACGGGTAGAACGCGTCCGACGCGCACGCGCCGCCCGCCGCCCGACCGGCTGCTTTCTCCGCCGCGATCTCGCCCGACTGCACGCGGTTCTGCTGGCCCGCGCCGATCCCGACGGCCTGCGCGTCCTTCACGAGCACGATCGCGTTCGACTTCACGTGCCCACAGATGCGCCACGCCAGCGCGGCGTCGCGCCACTCCGACTCGGTGGGCGCGCGTTTGGTGACTACTCGCCAGTCGTCGCGACCGGCCACGAACTCGTGCGGCGTCTGCACGAGGAACCCGCCGGAGATCTGGCGGATGTCGAGGGTCGTGGACTCAGTAGGCGGGGCAGAGAGCACCCGAGTGTTCTTGCGGCGTTTGCGGAGCGCGGCGACCGTGCCGTCGTCGTAACCGGTCGCGATGACCACATCGGCTTGCGGACCCTGCACGATGCGCTCCACTGTCTCCGTGTCGACGGGCCGGTTGAGCGCGACGATGCCTCCGAACGCCGATCGCTCGTCGCACTCCAGCGCGCGCTGGTACGCAGTCGCGAGATCGCGTGCCACCGCGACGCCGCACGGGTTCGCGTGCTTGATGATCGCGACGGCGGGATCGCCGCCGAGGTCGTGAACCAGGCGCCACGCGGCGTCGGCGTCGTAGAGATTGAGATAAGAGAGCGCGACGCCACTGTGCTGCACGACGTCGTCCCACCAACTCGTGGTACCGGCGGTTCGATAGCGCGCGGCGCGCTGGTGCGGGTTCTCGCCGTAGCGGAGCTCGTCGTCCGTGCGCTGTAAGGCGAGCACGAGGTGATCGGGAAGCTCCTCGTCGCGCTGGAGCCACGCGACGACCGCGGCGTCGTACTCGGCGGTGCGGGCGAACGCGTCGATCGCGAGGTCGCGACGAGTGCCCTGGCTCAGCGTTCCGTCCGCGCGCAACTCGGCGAGGACCGCGTCGTATTGCTCGGGACTCGTGACGATCGCCACCCACGCGTGGTTCTTCGCGGCCGCTCGCGTGAGGGCGGGTCCGCCGATGTCGATGGTCTCGATGTCGGGCGCCCGCTCGAACGGATAGAGGTTGCTGACGACCATGTCGAACGGCTCGATGTCGTACAACTCGAGGTCGGCGAGGTGAGCGTCGTTGCCGCGATCCGCCAGGATGCCGCCATGCACCTTCGGGTGCAGCGTGACGACGCGGTGGTCGAGCATCTCCGGGAAGCCCGTGATGTCGGCGAGGTGCATGACGGGGACCCCGGCCTCCTCGATGGTGCGGGCCGTGCCGCCCGACGACACGAGGTCCCAACCGAGCTCGTGCAACGCGCGCGCGAACTCGGCGAGCCCGGTCTTGTCCCACACCGACAGCAGCGCGCGCATCACGCCCCCTCCGCCACGAGTCGCCGGAGAACCTCCGGGTAGAGCCGGTATTCGACGGCCTTGATGCGCTCGTGGAGCGTTGCGACGGTGTCGTCGTCGTAGACGGGGACCGCCTCCTGCGCGAGGATCGGCCCCTCGTCGACTTCGAGCCGCGCGATGTGCACGGTGCAACCGGTGATCTTCACGCCCGCGGCGAGCGCATCCTCGACCGCGTGCCAGCCCTTGAACGCCGGCAGCAACGCAGGGTGTGTGTTCACGATGCGGTCCGGGAAGGCGTCGTGGATGGGTTTCTCGAGGATCGTGCCGAACCCCGCCATTGCGACGAGGTCGACGTCGTGCCGCGTCAGCGCGTCGACCACGTCGTGGGTGTACGCGACTCGGTCGAAGTCGCGACCGAAGCTCTTGCGTTCGATGAACTCGACGGGTACGCGGGCGTCCCGCGCGATCCCGGTCGCGCCGCACTCGCGGTCGACGAGCACGACGACGATCGGCAAGTCAGCAGCGAGGAGGGCGCGCAGGTTCGTGCCGCCCCCCGACGCCAAGACTCCGATCCGCTGCACGTGCGCAAGGTAGCGCAGCGCCTCGCCGTCAGCGGGTTCCTGCGTGGCCCGGGATCCTTGCATTCAGACGGTGATCGTGGTCTGCTCATGCGGGTCCAAATCGGACCGTCGTGGTCGCGCGCTGACCGTGGCGCTGACAACCCGGCACGGAGGAACGCGATGCCAGAATCGAAGAACCCGACCCCCGGCGAGATCATCATCATGGCCGGAGGCGGGATCGCCCTGCTCTTCTCGTTCTTCCACTTCTACACGTATCCGAGTGGGGTCCCCCTCAGCGACCCCACTGTGTGGAGCTCGGGATACTTTCCCGTTGCGACGCTCATGGTGATCTTCGCGACGATCTCGGCGGTGCTGATCGCGCTGACGAAGTTCGCCAACGTGAGGCTCCCGGCTCGCTTCCTCGGGTTCACGTGGGAGCAGGTCTACCTGGTCCTCGGCTTCTTCGCGGCGCTGTACGCCGTGGCGTACCTGCTCGTCGACAAGGGTGGGCTCGACTACGGCATCGGCTTCTGGCTCATCCTGATCGGCTGCATCGCCAGCCTGGTCGGCGCCATCATCCTCCAGCGCGAGCGAGCGGGAACCGGGCGTCCGGGCAGCCCCGGTACTCCCGGCGCACCGGGCAGCCCCGGCGGCCCGCCCCGCGCCTGAGCGGCGATGAGCAGCGGGCCCGCGGCCGTTCCGCGCCTCGGGTGGCGCGCGCAACGCCGCCCGCCGCCCGGCTTTGCGCACGTGCTCGGAGCCGCGGCGGGCGCCTTCGCGGTGGTCGCGGTCGTCGCTTTCGTCGTCGAAGTCTCGAGCGACGATCCGACCGTGCCGGGGGTCGGCTTCGACGTCGCCCTCGCGATCGCCGCGCTCATCGTGGGCTTTCGAGCGCCCGGGCCTGTGCGGTCGGCGGCCGTAACCGTGCTCGTGCTGACGATTCCGCTCGTATGGTTCTTCGCGTTCGTGGGCGAAGGCAACGGCAACCGCGACGACGCGCGCGGCATCTACCTCCTGACGCTCGGGTGCTACCTCGTGGTCTACCTCGTCGGCTGGACGAAGGGTCGTGCCATCTTCCTGGCGGGCGCGCTGCTGTTGGTCGCGGGCTGGCTGATGTTCGAGATCGCGGGTAGTGAGAGCAACAGCATTCTTCCGTTCCAGGGCGAGATCTCGTCGCAGAGCTCGAACACCGACGCGTTCGGCTTCGACACCGACACCTCGCTGTCCAACGCGAGGGACACCACCGATTCCGCCGCCACGACCGCGCTCCTCGTCGGGCTCGGCTTCCTCGCCGCCGGCGCGGTCCTCGACCGGCGCAGGCTCGAGGGCGCGGCGACGCCGTTCATCGCGGTCGGCGCGATCGAGACGATCGCCGGTGCGATCGTCCTCGGCGGCAACGACAGCGTGCTCCTCGGCGGGCTGCTCGCACTCGCGGCCGGTGCGGTCGTCGGCATCGTCGGTGCTCGCGGCAATCGTCGTCGTGCGACGACGTGGATCGGCGTGCTCACCGTCTTCGGCGGCCTCGTCGCGATCCTCGTGGACATCGCACCCGACAGCGCGGCCGGGGTCGGCGGCATCGCGCTCGCCTTCGCCGTCGGCCTCGGTGTGATCGCGTGGTGGCTGGCACCGGTGCTCGACGAGCCCGACGACGGCGACGACACCACGCCTCCACCCGGGCCCACGCCGCCGGGCGGCGACATCCTCCCGGTGCCCGACGAAGCCGCGGCGTAGCGGATCGCAGTCAGAGCTTCGCGACGATCTCCGCCATCAGGTCGCCGGCCTCGGTCGGGTTGAGGCCCACGTGCGCGCCCGCGTCGCGCAGCGCGGCGATCTTCGCCTCAGCCGTGCCCTTGCCGCCGGAGACGATCGCGCCGGCGTGCCCCATCTTCTTCCCCGGCGGGGCGGTCACACCGGCGATGTACGCGACGACCGGCTTGCTCATGTGGTCGCGGATGAACTCGGCGGCTTCCTCCTCGGCGGCTCCGCCAATCTCGCCGATCATCATCACGGCCTTGGTCTCCGGGTCGGCCTCGAAGGCGCGCAGGCAGTCGATGAAGCTGGTGCCCGGGACCGGGTCGCCGCCGATGCCGACGCACGTGGTCACGCCGACGTCCTTCTGCTTCAACTCGTAGAGAGCCTGGTAGGTGAGTGTGCCCGACCGGCTCACGATGCCGACGGGTCCGCCGACCTTGGCGATGTGACCGGCGGTGATTCCGATGTTGCACTTGCCCGGGCTGATGACTCCCGGACAGTTCGGGCCCAGGAGGCGCGTGCTCGAAAAGTCTCGCCGGAGCTTGTTGTAGAACCACGCCTCGTCGTGCGCGGGGACGCCTTCAGTGATGCACGCAATGAATTCGATGCCGGCTTCGGCGGCTTCCATCACCGCGTCGCGCACGCCGGGCGCGGGGATGAAGATGCACGAAGCGTTCGCACCCGTCGCCGCGATCGCATCGCTCACGGTCGCGAACACCGGGATACCGGACACGTCGGTGCCGGCCTTCTTGGGGTTCGTGCCCCCTACGACTTGGGTGCCGTAGTCGCGATTGAGCGGCCCGTAGAAGCTGCCCTGGCCACCCGTGAGGCCCTGGTACACGACCTTGGTGGTCTCGTCGACGAAGATGCTCATGGCGCTGCGTCTCCTGCATCCTTGGTCGACTCCGCTCCGGCGCCCCGGGCATCCGCCCGCGCCTCCGCTGCGTCTCCTGCATCCTTGGTCGACTCCGCTCCGGCGCCCCGGGCGGCCCGCTCTATGGGTCGCTCGCTGCTCGCCGGGGTACCCGGCTCGCGACGCTCGCTCCTCCGCGCCTCCGCTGCGTCTCCTGCCAACTCCACCGCGCGGCGGGCGGCGTCGAGCATGGTCGGCTCCATCTGCAGCTTGTCGGAGAGGTGCGGCTCGAGGATGGCGCGACCCTCGTCGGCATTCGTGCCATCGAGACGGATGACGATCGGCGGATCGATGTGCACGCGGTCGAGAGCCTGCACGATGCCGTTTGCCACCTCCTCCCCCTTCGTGATGCCACCGAAGATGTTGATGAAGATCGACCGGACGTTGGCGTCGCTCGTGATCACTTCGAGTGCACCGGCCATCACGTCGGCGTTGGCGCCGCCGCCGATGTCGAGGAAGTTCGCGGGCGCACCGCCGACCTGGTTCACGATGTCGACCGTGCTCATCGCCAGCCCGGCGCCGTTCGCGATCACGCCGACCGACCCCTCGAGGCCCACATACTGCAGGCCGCGCTCGTGGGCGAATCGCTCGCGCGCGTCGCGTACCTGCGTTGCGTCGTACTCGACGTAGTCGGGATGGCGGAACACCGCGTTGTCGTCCAGGGTGACCTTTGCGTCGAGCGCGTGCACACGACCATCGGGTGTGAGGATGAGCGGGTTGATCTCGACGAGGTCGGCGTCGCCCTCGGTGTAGGCGCGGTAGAGGTTCATCAGCACCTCGACGGCGCCGTCGTTCGCCTTCGGGTTGAGCTTCGCCCGCTCGACCCACTCGGCGCACTGGGCCTCGCTCAGCCCGTCGACCGGGTCGACGTGGATCCGGGCGATCGCGTCGGGGTTCTCGGCGGCCACCTGCTCGATCTCCACGCCCCCCTGGGCCGACAGCATGCCGAGATGCAGCTTGGCGGCCCGGTCGAGCGTGAACGACGCGTAGTACTCCTCGGCGATGTCACTCGCCTTCTCGATCCAGAGGACCTCGACGACGTGGCCCTTGATGTCCATCCCGAGGATGGCGTCGGCGTGGGACCGAGCCTCCTGTGAGTCGTGGGCGAGCTTGATCCCGCCGGCCTTGCCGCGGCCGCCGACCTGCACCTGCGCTTTCACGACGACCGGATAGCCGAGGGCGTCGGCCTCCTCGACGGCCTGGGCGACTGTGGTGGCCGGCGCGCCGGGCGACACCGGAATGCCGTACCGCGCGAACAGCTGCTTGCCCTGGTATTCGAAGAGGTCCACGACGGCCTTTCCGTGACTCGGCCTCGTCTAAAAAGTCGGGCGCAATGGTGGTCGATCACGTTGTGGTTGACAAACTGTGACCGTGCCTCCGACCAAGGCCGACACCCGGCTGCTGTTCACCGCGACGCTGGCGGTGCTGGTCGCGGGTGTCCTCGTGGCGGTGGTGCTCCTCTTCACGAGCGGGCAGGGCAGCAGCCCCACCAAGGTCCGCCCGTTCGCGGCCGGCCTGGCGAAGGCGATCAGGAGCGAGCTCCGCGACGGCGGCCCGTACTACGTCCCGGACCCCTTCGGCGGGCGTCGCAGCATTCTGTTCGCGCTGGAGAACGGCCAGATCGTCGCCCTGTCGACGCAGTTGCCCGGAAGCCCCGATTGCGCGGTGAAGTGGAAAGGCTCGGTCGACCGTTTTGTCGACTGTCATGGCGTCCGACACACGAGCGAGGAG
>JBKPCV010000170.1:0-17615 GCA_046727575.1 Actinomycetota bacterium | reverse complement strand
CCCTCACGTTGCCCTGCGCCCGGACAGTCTTCAGCGGAGATCATGACTCAGTGCCGCCGAGGGGCTGTACGGGTGCGGGCTCGATCGGGAATTTCGAGCATGCGCACCCCCTGACATGGCCCGCCGTACAATTGCTGTGAGCGGGCGAGGCCACCACCCTGAGGACAGGCAGCCAGGATGGAAACTCGTCGGACACGTCGGAACAGGCATCGTCACATACGACGCATCGCGCTCGTCATCGCGGCTGTGGGCGTGCTGGGTGTCGGGTTGGCGTTACCCCGGAGCACGACGGTTTCTCTCGTCGTGCTCGCGCTTGCCGTTGCAAGTCTTGCCGCAGTCAGGTTTCGCGCGGTCACACCGACTCCAGGCCCTCACCTGAAACAACGAATTCAGGCGTCGAGTGCGTCGGCGGCCTCCGCTGCTCTCGAGTGGTTTCAGTCAAGGACCGTTCCCGTCCCGCTCGACCGCTCGAGCGAGTACGACGGCGGACTGCTCCCGGCGCGGTATGAGGCGATCGCGACCCTGCCGCAACCACTCGAGCGTCGTCCCCAGTGGACGGGTCAGCAACGGTTGCGTGGAGGCCGTGAGCATCGGAGCGAGCGCCGACTCCGCGAAACCTGGGATTGGATCTGCGAGAAGTTGAACAACACGACACACCTCTGGGTCTTGATCGCGATCGTCTACGCGTTCTTGGCGTTCTTCGCTCTCGTCCTCGCGCTCACGTTCATCGCGCACTAGAAGGTCAGCGCCGTCGTCGAGCACGAAGAGATCCGGCCGGCGGTAGCCGGGCTCATTTGGACGCTGCATCGTGACGCCGACCACGCGCGCCTCGTAGCCTCGCCGCTGCACGGCTGCGGCACCTCGCAGGCATCGAGTAACTCTTCGCGTACGGCGAATCACCCACACTGGCGCGCGCCGCGGGCCGGCGTTAGGTTGCTGCGGCCTGGACTGACGACGCACAAAGGATCACCGTGAGCGCGTTCCCGAGTAGCGCGCAAGCCGGCGCATTTCGCGCGCTACGAGTGCGCAACTACCGCCTGTTCTTCATCGGTCAGGTGCTCTCGGTGATCGGGACGTGGATCCAGGCGACGGCCGTCGGCTGGATCGTGCTGCAGAAGACCCATGACTCCACCGGCTTGGGTCTGGTGGTGGCGCTGCAGTTCCTCCCGCTGCTCCTGTTCGGCGCATACGCGGGCACGGTCGCCGACCGTCACGACAAGCGCACGATCCTGATCGTCGCCAACGTCTCCGCGGCCGCGGTCGCGCTCGCGACCGCGCTGCTCGTCTCGAACGACGCCGCGTCCGTCGCGGTATTGGCCGCGATGTCGCTCCTCCTCGGTTGCGCAACGGCGTTCGAGACGCCGACGCGCCAGAGCTTCATCGCCGAGCTGGTGCAGCCGCGGGACATCCCCAGTGCGGTCGGCCTCAACGGTGCGACCATGACCGGCGCGCGCGTCGTCGGCTCAGCGGTGGCAGGTCTCGTACTCGCCGCGCTCGGCGCATCGATCTGCTTGTACGTCAACGCGGCATCGTTTGGTGCCGTGATCGTGGCGCTCGTGATGATGCATCAGGAGGAGCTGCGCCCCGCCGTTGTCGTCGAGCGCGGCCGACACCAGATCCGCGACGGGATCCGGTATGCGATGCGGCTTCCCGAGGTCCGGTTCCCGTTGCTCGCGATGGCCGTCGTCGGCACGATCTCGCTCAACAGTCAGGTGTTGGCGCCTCTCCTGGCCCGGATCACGTTCCATTCCGGTCCCGAGCTGTTCGCCGCGTTCGGTGCGGCGGTCGCGGTCGGAGCGCTCGGCGGCTCGCTCGTTGCCGCGCGTGCCACGAGCTCGACGGTGACGCTGATCGGGACTTCGGCACTCGCGTTCGGCGTCGTGTACTCGCTCGTGGCGTTCGCTCCGTGGGCATCGCTGGCGATGCTCGGCCTCGCCGGCGCGTTCTTCTTCGCGTCCATGTACATCGCGTGGACGAACGCGCGCCTCCAGCAGGAGAGCCACGACGCGTACCGGGGCCGAGTCATGGCGTTCTATTCGATCGTGTTCCTCGGCTCGACCCCCATCGGCAGCGTCATCGTGAGCGCGGTTGCGGAGGCGACCGACCCGCGCGTCGCCGTCCTCCTCGGAGGACTCGCGGCGGCGGGGACCGGTATCGTCGCCCTCGGCTTTGCCCGGAGGGGGCGCGTGCTCCACGAAGCCGCGGCGAGGACCTGAGAGGAGCTGTGTAGTGGCCGACAAAGTTGCGTTCGTCACGGGAGCGAGCCGCGGGATCGGGAAGGCGATTGCGGTCGAGCTCGCCGCCGCCGGCTACGACGTCGCACTGACCGCCCGGACCGTCCACGAGGGCGACGCGCGGGAGCACAGCTCGACGATCAAACGGTCGGACACGAGCCCGTTACCCGGTTCGCTCGATTCGACGGCCGAGCTCGTGCGGTCCGCCGGGCGGCGCTGCCTCACCGTTGCCGCCGACCTGCTCGATCACCCCTCGCTCGTGAGCGCGGCTGACGCCGTCGTCGCGGAATGGGGCCACATCGATGTGCTCGTGAACAACGGCCGGTACGTGGGGCCCGGCCACATGGACCTGATCCTCGACACCCCGGTACGAGTGTTGCGCGACCACCTCGAAGCGAACGCGCTCGCGCCTGTCGTGCTCATCAAGGCGATCGTTCCCCAGATGGTCGAACGCGGGTCCGGCGCCGTCATCAACATCACGTCGGGGGCCGGCTACGGCGACCCGCCCGCACCCGCGGGTCAGGGCGGTTGGGGTCTCGGCTACGCGTTCAGCAAGGGTGCGCTCCATCGCATCGCGGGCGTGCTCGCCGTCGAGACGAGCGCGCTCGGGATCCGCGCGTTCAACGTGCAACCCGGATTCATCGCCACCGAGCGCATCGCTCAGGACATGGCGCAGTTCGGCTTCGACGCGGCGGCCGGCGCGCCCGCCGCAGTCGTCGGCAAGGTGTGCGTGTGGTTGCTCGAGTCACCCGACGCGGCGCAGTACAACGGCAAGACTGTCGAGGCTCAGGAGCTGTGCGACGAGCTGGGGCTGATGCCGGGCTGGTCACTCACGCCAGGATGACGAGGCCGGGATATCCGCGGCGCCGCACGTCATCGAGCGCTCCACCAGGGACGCAAGCTGCTCGGCCGCTTCCGCCATCGGTGCCGTGTCGCGCCGCGCCCGCGCGACGAGCAGCGCTCCTTCGAACGTCGAGAGGATGAAGGTGGCAAGCACCGTCGCGTCAGCGGGCGCGATGCCGTCGGCTACGAGTCCGTTGGCGATGACTTCTTCCCATTCGCGGAAGGCGCGATCGCACGCGGCCCGGACGGCCGGCGAACCGACCGACACCTCGAGGGCGGTGTTGCCGACCGGACACCCTTCGGCGAAGTCGGAGGCCAGGAGTCGACGGACGGCCATCTGTCCGTAGGCCCGGATTGCGTCGGGAGAGGAACCAGCGCCAATCAGGTCTTCCAGTGCCCCTCTGATCTGCGCGGAGGCCCGCTCGAGCGCTTCGACCGCCAGCTGCTCCTTGCCGCCCGGGAAGTAGTGGTAGAGGGAGCCCCGGGGCGCCTCGCTCCGTTGGAGGACCTCGGCGAGCCCGGTCGCGTGCAGCCCCTGCACGCGGAAGAGCTGCGCGGCGGCGTCGAGCATGCGGGAGCGGGAGTCGGTCGCCATCGACCTGGATTCTAGCTTGACTATGACAATCGGTCTACATAGGCTCGTGGTCATTATGACGACCGGTCTACAGAGAGTCCTCCCGGTTCCGCCCGAAGCGGCGCCGCGTCGGCGCCCGGCCTGGCTCGCCAACCTGCTCCGTTTGGTGAGTGCCCCCCTCCGGGTGCCGACGCGTGCCGTCGGGCGTCGCGGGGGCGTCGGGTCCGGCGTGCGCGCGGCGCCCGCTTCGCCACCGAGAGGCGCGCACGAGGTTCTCCGGGGCGCCCGGGCGAGAGGCGCGACGAGCGCGCGCGACCTGCACGACGCGGCGCTGGTCCGCGGAGTCATTCCCCCGCGCCTCTGACACTCGGGGGCGTGCGCGCGGTTGCGGCGGTGCGCATCATGCGAGCGTCGCCGTTCGCGGCACTCAGGGCCATCACAGGCATCTGGGGCCACCATGGTGCGAACCACCCCGAGAGTGAGGGAGCACCGGTGAGCGAGGACACCCCCGCGGACGCCAACCCGCCCGCAGCACGTGACGACGAGCCGACGACGAGCGGCGACGCGGACGCGTCCGCTCCGGAAGCGGCCACGCAAGAGCAAGCGGCCACCCAAGAGCAAACCGCGCCGGCCGCGCCGGCCGCGACGGCCGCGAACCAACCGAGCGGCGTAGCGGCTCCTCCGCCTCAACCCGCGCCCGCGCCCACTGCCCCTGCTCCCCCGCGCGAACGGCGCGGCGTGTTCGTGCCCGCGTGGGTCGCGATCGTGCTCGCGGTCTTGCTCATCGGCGGGCTCGGTTTCCTGATCGGGTACGTGAGCGCCGATGACGGTGGCTCCAACGAGAGGAGCGCGGCGAGCAGCCAGACCGTCCCGAACGGGGACCGAGGCAGCACACTTCCGAGGAATGGTGAGAGCAGCACGCAAACCGCGTTCCTCGGCGTCGCGGTCGGCACCACCACGAACAACAGTGGCGCGCAAGTCACCCAGGTCCGCGACGGGAGTCCCGCGGCGAAAGCAGGTCTGAAGCAAGGCGACGTGATCACGAAGGTCGGTGACACGACTGTCGAGAGCCCCGTTGACCTCATTCGGGCGATCCGCAGCCACGCCCCAGGAGACGATGTCAAGATCACATACACGCGTAACGGCGACTCCAACGACACGACGGTGACGCTCGGCAACCGCTCGGACGCAACGCAGAGCGCGATACCGTCCTGAACCGAGCCCGCTCGAACGCGGGTCTAACGTGCCTCGCATGACGGACACGCCCGCGCGCACGGACACCGTCATTGCCGGCGTGAACAAGGCTGGCACGACCTCGTTGTTCGTCTCGCTGTCGACGCATCCCGACGTTGCGCCGTCGGCGATCAAGGAGACGCGCTACTTCCTCCCGGCGCGGTACGGCCAGCCTCTACCGCCCTTTTCGACCTACGAGGCCTACTTCCGCGACGCGGGGGCGCGGCCGGTGCGGCTCGAAGCTACGCCCAACTACTTCTATGGCGGCGCTCCGATGGCGAGGACGATGGCCGAGCTCCTCACGAACCCGCGCATCGTCGTGATGCTGCGCGAGCCGGTGAGCCGCGCCGTCTCGTTCTTCACGTCTCAAAAGGTGCGGTTGCGCTTCCCTGCCGAGCTGACGTTCGCGGAGTACCTCGCCGACGCCGATCGCTTGCCCCACGACGCGTTTCTCGATCCTGAGAACGAGAAGTACATGGCGTTCCGCGGCGGCTGCTACGCGGACTTCCTTCCGGCCTGGCTGGACGTCTTCGGTGACCGACTGCAGATCGTGTGGTTCGAAGAGCTGGTCGACAACCCGGTGGCGGTCGTCCAGCCGCTGTCACGCCGGCTCGGCCTCGATCCCGCCAGGTTCCCGGCCGACGCGCTCAGCTCGGAGAACCGAACCACCGGTTTCCGCAACAAGGCGTTCCAGAGCTTCGCGCTGAAGACGAACGACCGCCTCGAGCGGATCCTGAGACGCCACCCGGAGTTCAAGCGCAGGCTCCGGGCGCTCTATTACCGCCTCAACGGACGCGCCCCCGAGGACGACGTGCCCGATTCGCTCCTCGCCGACCTCGGCGAACGGTACCGCGAGCCCAACACCCGGCTTGCGGAACAGCTCGAGGCTCGCGGCATCGAGCTCCCGATGTGGCTCGCTCGTCAGACCCGTTCCGCGGAGCGCGCATAGCGCCACTCTGGTAGGCGCGCGGCGGGACGCGCGCTCGCCGGTTGGTCGAGCCCGGCACCCACGACGAACACGACGGTGCACTCGAGCACCAGCATCATCAACGCCGGGATCGCGATCCCGGAGTCGTTGAGTGCGTAGCCGAGCAGCGCCGTGAGCGTGAAGGCGGACAGCGTGTGCTGGAGCACCGGCGTCGAGCGGACGAGCGAGCGGAGACCGGTCGACCGCGTCCACCAGAGGTACACGAGCAACGCGAGTCCGATCGGGAGCAGCCACACGAGACGGGTGGACGTGAACGCGGCGAAGTTCTCCGTTACCTTGCGCCGGATCACGAGCGCGAACCCGCCGAACCCGTCGTGAGCGACGCGTTCGAAGAAGCGCCCGACATGGGTCTGCTCCGACGCGGGTCGCAACGTGTCGATGATGCCGACGATGAGCCCGCTCGCGAGCAACGTCACCGCGAGGAGGACGACCGTGCGAACCCGGACGCGGCGCCCGAGGAGCAACCACGCGAGCAGCGCGAAGCCGGGTGCGCCCGCGAGCGCGGCGCCGAAATCGCCTCCCCACATCGGCGCCGCCATAACGAGCAGCGTGACCGCCAGCATCGCGGTCACCAACCACGTCGTGCGCGGGCCGGGCCGCCGCCACACGAGCAGCCCGGCGAGGAGGACGGCGGACGCGCACAGCTGCGCGAACGTGAGGTTGCCCTGGCCAGCCAGCCTGATGCCGACCGTCGCCGAGTAGCCGAAGACGGAGTTGAGCTCGAGGTGGGCGCCCGCGAGCAGGTCCCCGATGTGCAGCAGCACCATGAACGACAGCGCGACCACGAGTGGACCCGAGCGGGCACGCCGACCGATGAGGAGGCACCCGCACCCGATCAGCGCGGCGACGCCGGCGACGAACGCCCAGTAGGCCGCAGTGTTGTCGGTGCGACCAAACTCGAGCGGACCGGCCAGGTACGTCGCGTCGAAGAACCCGAGGATTGCCAGTGCCGCCCACCGCACCACAGACGCGCCGCGGCGGCGGCAGGCGAGCATCACGACGGTCGCCACACCGAGCAGACCCGAGAGCACGAGGAGGACGTTGTCCGCACTCGTGACGCGCGCGTCACGGAAGACGCCCTCTGCGTTCTCACGGACGAGAAACTCCGTGCGGTCGGCTGCCGATGTTCGTTGCCCGCGTATCTGCATGACGCGGCCTTCCATGTCGTCGGGGGTGCCGATGCCGAACAGGTTGAGCACGGTGGGCGCGACGTCGGCGACGTAGACAAAGCCGGTGCGGCGGCTCGTGGCCGACCGCAAGAGACCGGCGGGTACGTCAGGTGCACGGACCGCCGCGATGGTCAGCCCGGAACCCCGCCTCGACGCGGCGGGACCGACGACCACGACCGCGTCGCGGGCGAGGTCGACGTCGGTCAGGAGCTCGCCGATGAGCGCGTCGGTCTCGTGGAGCGCAGCGGCCTTGAGAACCTGGAGTTGCTCATCCGTCGTGAAGGCGCCGTAGAGGTCGGTGCGGAGCAGGTCGGAGCCCTCGACGAGAACGACGCTGCGCGGCCGCCAGACGCGTCGAAAGGCGTCGAGCACCGCACTGTGGTCGAGCCGCACGCCGAACGGTGCAGCCGGATCGCGCATGAGCAGCTCGTCACCGACGCGGCCTTCGGGCACGACACCGTTGTGATCCATCAACGCGCTCGCGGCCGAGCGCTGGAACTCGGCGATGTCGTCGTCGACCACCGGTTGCGCGCCGTCGCCGTTGGCGATGACCGCGCGCGAGATGTCCGCACGCGCCAGCGCGTCGCCAAATGCGCCGAGCGTCGGGTCATAGACGCCTGCAGCGTTCTCCCGGCTCAGTGCGTCGATCCCGAGATGCACAATCCCGTCGTCGACGGTCAGCCCCGTGCGCTGGCGAAACACGTCGCGTGCGGACGTCGCCCCGTACGGCTCGCTCGGCTCGAAGGCCTGCCCGGCGAGCGGGTTCACCGCGGACGCCCGGCCCCCCGCACCGAGCGTCGCGTAGCCGCTCGCGGCGGAGTTCCGGCGCCCGCCCGCCCGCGTGACCAGGTCGGCGACGGCGGCCTGCCCGAGCAGCGCCTTCAAGTGCGGAGCATCGGAAGCCGCGACGTCGGACCACGAGACCGCCGGCAACGACAAGACCAGCACGCGGTCCACCGTCTTCGCGCTCGCGGCCGCGTGGACGTCGCTCGCACCGACCCCGAGCACCGCGACGACGATGCCGACCGCGATCGCGGCGCGCAGGGGTCTCACAGCTCGACCGCGACGTCAGGATCGGTTGGCTCGAGCGCCGCCTCGCGGCGTGCGCCCCGCCTAGGGAGCATGCGCAACATCGCGACGTACAGGGCCAGGCCCAGGACCACGATCATCACCAATACCGCCGCGGTCGCGAGGCGCTCGCGCGGCTGGATCGCCCGTTCGACACCCCACGCCCCGGCACCGAGCACAGCCGACACGAGCAACGCGCGCCAGAAGGACTGCGGGAACAGGCGATGTCCCAGGCGCACGCGAAGGATCACGAAGAGCACGCACGCACCAACGAGGTACGCGGCGCTGTGGCCGGCACCCAACATCGCGACGCGTGTGGTGTCGCGGTGCACGGCTTGTACACCGATGATCTCGACGGCGGCGCCGAACACCGCCGATCCGAGAGCGACCAAGGCCGGTGTGCGGCTGTCACCCAGCGCGTAGAACGCGCGCGCGAGCAGTAGGAAGGCGCTGTAGAAAAACAGCCCGACCCCGAGGGAAGCGAGCGCGGCGGCGAGCAGTCGCGGACTGCTCGAAGCCGGTGCGATCACCTTCATCGCGGGAAGCGCCAGCGCGAAGTACGCGGCGGAGACGGGCAGCACGAGGATCGCCATTCGGTCGAGCGCCCAGCGAACACGGTCGGCGAAGTCACTTGTGTCGCCTCGGTTCGCGTCGAGCGAGATGTCGGGCAGGATCGTCGTGTGCACGGGTTGCGCCAGGATCGAGTACGCGGCCATGAACGCGACGAAGGCGAATTGATACGCGACGACACCGCCTTCAACGCGGTTGCCCATCACGATGGCCGTACCGAGCAGGATCCCGATCCCGGCGTGTTGCAGCACCGCCCACGCCGACAGGTGCAGGACCCGACGCAACTGGGCGTCCGGTCGCACGAACGAGGGCCAGAACCGGAACCCCGAGTGAACGAGCGCGACGACGGGCACCCCGACAAACCCGGCGACGCCCAGCAGGCCCCCCAGTGCGAGAATCAGCTTCTCGGTGAGCGTGAGGTCGAGGCCCGGATGCGGACCAGCGACGACACGGAAGATCACGAGTGCGCCGACGACCACGACGGTGTTCGCGATGGGCGCCACCGCGGTGACGACGAACCGGCGCTTCGCGTAGAGGATCGCGGTGGCCACGGTGCCGAGGACGTAGAGGAGCACCTGCGGCACGAAGAACCGCAGCAGGAACGTCGACAGCGCGACCTGCTGTTGCTCGACGTGCGGATCACGCACACCGGTCGCGAGCACGTCGGCGATCTGCGGGGCCAGGACGACTCCGACGACACAGACCACCCCCATCACGGCGAGCCCCAAGCCCAGCAATCCGGCGGCCAGGCGTTCGGCCTCAGCGTCGTCGCGCCGGTTGAGGAGCTGCACGAAGCTCGGGACCAAGACGGCCGACAGCGCGCCGGCGGCGAGGAGCTCGAACAAGACGTTCGAGACAGAGCTCGACGACTGATAGGCGTTCCCGAGGAACGTGGTGCCGAGCACCGCTGCGATGACCCAGACCCGCACGAACCCGATGCCGCGCGAGGCGAGCGTGGCGACACTCATGTGGGTCGCGGCGCGAGTGGGACGATCGACCGTGGCCATCGGGATCCGGGAGCAGCCTACGGGGATCGCATGCCAATTCGGGACCAGTGCACGAACCGACGAGACGGTGACGGGCTGGCTAGCCTGCCCGCCGTGAGCACCACCGCCGTGATCGACCATGCCGCGCGCGCTTTGCTCGACGAGCACCGGATGCTCGCCCGCGACGAGGTGCAGGAGATCGCGGAGGTCCCACTCGACGAGCTGCCTGCATTGGTGGCGCTCGCCCACCGGGTGCGACTCACGTACTGCGGCCCCGAAGTCGAGCTGGAGAGCCTGATCAACGGCAAGTCGGGTGCGTGCCCGGAAGACTGCGCGTTCTGCTCGCAGTCGGCTCGCTTCCACACCGACGTCGACGTCTATCCGTTCCTCGATCTCGAGCAGGTCCTCGCCGCCGCGCGCGCCACGCGCGACGCGGGTGCGACCCAGTTCTGCATCGTCGTCGCGGTGCGCGGACCTGAAGAACGGCTCCTCGCCAAGGTCCTCGACGCGGTGCAGGCCGTTCGGCAGGAAACCGGGCTCGTTGTCGCGTGCTCGCTCGGGCTGCTCACCCGCGACCAAGCTGAACGTCTCGCCGCCGGGGGCGTGCGTCGCTACAACCACAACCTCGAGACCTGCCGCGCGGTGTTCCCCGAGATCTGCACGACGCACACGTACGACGACCGAGTCGCGACCGCGCGGCTGGCGGCCGAGGTCGGCATGGAACTCTGTTGCGGCGGCATCGTTGGGATGGGTGAGACGTTGGAGCAGCGCATCGACTTCGCGTTCGAGCTCGCGGCGCTCGAACCGTGCGAGGTTCCGGTGAACCTGCTCGACCCGCGGCCGGGCACCCCGCTCGGAGAACGAGCGCTGCTCCCGCCGCGCGAGGCGCTGCAGGCGATCGCGCTCTTCCGGCTGGTGCTGCCGTCGGCATGGATTCGCCTCGCGGGAGGACGCGAACGCGTGCTCGGCGAGCTCCAGGCGATGGGACTGCTCGCGGGCGCGAACGCGCTGATCGTCGGCAACTACCTCACCACCCTGGGGCGAGCGCCCGAGGACGACCTGGCGCTGCTCGACGCGCTCGGGATGCCGGTCGCGTCGGGCTCGGGCGAGGGTCGGTTCGTCATCGACGGCCACGGTGGGCACGCCCGGCCGGCACAGCCCGGGCGCACCGCGATCCCAGTTCGCGCGCGGTAGCCGCGCGCTACCTGACGCTTCGCAGCCGCCCCGTGCGCAGGAACTCGCGCCGCGGACCGGGCAAGTAGAGGTCGTACTGGCCAATGAGATACCAGCACACGGCGAGACCTACGAGGTCGAGCGCGACCACGGCCCACGTCGGCGGTAAGAGCGAGTCGTGTGCGAACGAACTGCCAAGGAACGGCCACCAGAAGAGCTCGTCGTTCAGGAACGCTCCCGACAGCACGAGGCCGCAGAACACGCCGATCGGGAGGCAGAGCAGGCGGCGGCGCAGCAGGCGCGGTCGACCGATCGTCCCGATCATGACTGCGACCAGCAACACGACTCCGAAGAGCAACGAGTAGCCGTAGGCGCGGTAGCCGAACGGAATGTCCACGATCAACGGCAGCGTCGAGCCGAGCGCCACGAGGCGGTAGTCGATGCCGACGCTCTTGAAGATCGCCGCGACCAGCAGGATCGACAACCCGACGTACCAGAGCAGCAAGGGCCGTCCCCGTCAGATGTCGAGCGCGGCGTTGACGAGTGCGTCCGCGTCGACGTTCTGTTCGCGCCGCACGTGCGCGATGTCGACCTCCTCGTAGCTCTCGAGGAGCGCGCGCGCGCGTGCGTGCAGCGGGCGGAGGTGCGGCTGCTTGACCTTCCAGCGTCCCTTGAGCTGCTCGACGACGAGCATCGAGTCGGCGCGGAGCCGGATCGCTCGCGACGGGAAGGCTCGAGCGGCCTCGAGGCCCGCGATGCACGCCTGGTACTCCGCGACATTGTTCGTCGTCGTCCCGATCCGCTCGCTCACCGTTGCGAGCCGAGTGGGCGGCCTGGTGGACGGATCGATGAGGACGGCGCCGATCGCGGCAGGTCCCGGGTTGCCGCGGGCCCCGCCGTCGCAATAGACGACGATCTCGTCGCGCCGCCTCTCGCCGGGGCCGGTCACGGCACGAGGATGCAGCCGCAGTTGTCGCAGAAGGCGATCGTTCCTTCGGGAGCGCGTCGAATGCGCTCCACCTCGGTCAAGGGGATCGCGAGATGACACCCCTGGCACGTGTTGCCGATGAGACGCGCGACGCCGACGCCCTGGGTGCGCGCCCGACGGCGCTCGTACTCCAAGACGAGTGACGGGTCGAGCTCGCCCGCGATTGCGTCGCGAGCCTTCTGTTCCTTCGACATCTCGTCGTCGATGGCGGCTTCCGCGCGTTCGAGTGTCGACCGCGCCTCGCTGATCTCGGCGACCAGCGCGGCCCGCTGCTCGTCGAGATGCGCGAGCTCACGGTCGAGCGGTTCGATGGCCTCCATCAGCTCGAGCTCCCTCGTTTCGAGCGTCTGCTCGTGTCGTCGCAGTTGATCGACGTCGGCCTGCATCGCCTGCAACTCGCGGGGTGACGACACCGTGCCCGAGTACATCTTGGCTTCGACCTCGGCCGCCCTCGCATGCAGGGTTCCGACTTCGTCGCCGATTCGGCGTTCCTCACGTGAGAGCTCGTCGCGCTGCCCCGTGAGGCCGCGACGCCGTACCGCAAGTGCGTTGGCGGCTGCTTCACCGCGGCGGGCCGTCTCGCGCTCGGGCAGCGTGTTGCGTCGATACTGCAGGCGGTCGAGTACGCCGTCGTGCTCCTGGAGTGCCAGGAGCGACTCGAGCCCGGCCCCGCTGCTCACGGCTAGTTGTTGCCCTGCCCGGGACCGTTGCCCTGCCCGGGACCGTTGCCCTGCCCCGGGTTGGCCACAGGTGTGTCCGGTGCCGCGGGTGCCGCTGCCGGCGGTGTGGTCGGCGTCGTCGCCGCCGGGGGCGCGGTGGGGGGCGCCACCGTGACGCGCGGCTGCGACTGGGGCGCCGCGGTTGCCGACGGGGTGAACACGGGCTGGCCGTGCCCGCCGTCCGGGTTGACCTGCTTGCCCGGTCGGTTGCAGACCGCGTTGCCGGCGGGGTCGGGGAGGGGGACGTCGGGGAAGCCGCTGAGCGCGTTCTGCATGAACTGCCGCCAGATCGGCCCGGATGTCGGACCGCCGAACCCGGCAGGGAGGCTGTTGGTAGTGCGGTTGCCGAACCAGACCGAAGCGACCAGCTGGGGCGTGCCGCCGATGAACCACGCGTCGCCCTTGCCGTCGGTGGTCCCGGTCTTGCCGAAGGGCTCGTGGCCCGCAATTTCCGTGAACCCGGTTCCCGTGCCGTTCGTGATGACGTTGCGCAGCATGAGCTGCTCGCACTCGGCGACGTCGTTCGGCAGCACCTGGCGTCCGAGCGCGGGCCGGTTCGACTCGTCGATGAGCACCTGGCCGTTTGGAGCAGTCACCTTCTGGACGAAGTACGGCGACTGGTGCACGCCGTCGTTCGCGATCGTCGCGATCACCGTCGCCATCTCGAGCGGCGTGGCCTCGATGTCGCCGATCGAGAGGGTGAGGTGGGGGAAGAGACGCTGCTGGGTGATGCCCATGTCGTGCGCCATTTGCATGATCTTGTCCTGGCCGACGCTGGTCGACAGTCGCACGAACGCGCAGTTGACGGAGTTCCTCGTCGCGTCCCAGAGCCTCTCGATGCCGCCGCCGGCTTCGGCGTTGATCGTGGTGACGTTGCCGAACTTGCTCGGGACCGCGCACGGCGTATTGCCGTCGACGGTGTCGTTCGGCGAGTAGCCCTCGTTGAGGGCGGTGGCGAGCGTGATGGCCTTCCACGTCGACCCGGGCTGGCGGCCGACCTCGTGGGTGGCGATGTTGTACTGGCTCTGCGCGAAGTCGGGACCGCCGACCATGGCTTTGACAGCGCCGCTCGACGGGTCGATCGCCACGAGGGACGACACCCAGTCAGGTCCCGCCGGGCTCCGCGGCAGCGCTTCCCGGGTCGCGGCCTGGGCGAGATCCTGCAGGTGGGGGTCGAACGTGGTGTCGATGCGCAGGCCACCCTTCAGCAGCCGGTCGTGGCGCTCCTTCGGCGTGGCGCCGAGCCGGGGGTCGTTGAGGAGCCGGTCCTGGACCTCGGCCGACAGGAAGTTGTGCGGCCGCAGCTCGTCGGGTGGCAGCGCAGTCGGGAGCGGCTCGCTCTTGCCCGCGTCGGCCTCGGCTTGGGTGATGTAGTGCTGGTCGACCTCCGCTTGGAGCACCGTCGCGCGTCGCAGCCACGCCCGCTGCGGGAAGCTGAATGGGTTCGTGCCCTCCGGGTTCGCGATGACACCGGCGAGCAACGCGGCTTCGCCTGCCGACAGCTGGTCGAGTCGCTTCCCGAAGAAGCGCGCCGCCGCGCTCTTGATGCCGTACGAGTTCTGCCCGAAGTAGACCGTGTTGAGGTACTCCTCGAGGATCTTCTGCTTCGAGAACCGCTCGTTGAGCCGGAGCGCGTCCTGGATCTCCTTGAACTTGCGGTTGACGTCACGCGCGGGCGACAGGATCCGGTTCTTCACCAACTGCTGGGTGATCGTCGACCCACCCTGCTCGATCTTCCCGGACGTCACGTTGCTGACGAACGCCCGGAACACCGCGCCGAGATCGATGCCGTCGTTGGTCCAGAACGTCCGGTCCTCGATCGCGATGACCGCGTCGTAGACGCGCGGTGGGATCTCGGCAAAGGTGACGTTCTGCCGGTCTTGCAGGCCGAGCTCGTCCATGTACGACCCGTCGGCGTAGTAGATGTACGACTTCTGGGACAGGTCGCGCAGCTTCGTGACCGTCTTCACGGTGTAGTGGTGCGCCGACGTGATCTCCTCGGCCCCCGGGACGATCGCGGCCAAGCAGGCGCCGACAGCGACGCCTCCGATCACGATGCCGAAGAACAGGGTTCTGAGGGCTCGAAACAGCGTCATGCGGCCTCATAGCTTGGCACATCGACCCTCCGGACCCGCCGTCAGGACGCCTCGGGTCGTCGCTTGCTGCCGATGCGGGCTACAGGTAGCCGGCGATGAGCTGCGCGTAGTACTGCGCCCCGGCAGGTCGGAGGTGGATCCCGTCGTCCCAGAAGAAATCCGGGTGCGCGCCGCCGATCGAGTGCCAGTCGACCAGCACCGCGTTCTTGTACTTCTTGACGCCGTTCGCGAGCACCTCGTTGACCTGGTCCTCCCATGGCCTCGGGACCTTGGCGTTGAGGATCACCACCCGCTGCACGTCCTTCAGGATCCCCATCATGCGATCGAAGTCGTCCGGGTTGATGGTGCCGTTCGTGCCGAGTTGCACGACCACCCGGTCACCGAGCTGACCCGCGTCGCGGTACTGCTGGAGGCGGTCGACGCCGTTTCCGAACTGCCGGCTCTCCTCTGCGTCGACCATGACCTTGTCGGCCCCGATCGTGTCGGCGAGCGCCTGCGCGGCGCCGAGCATCACCGAGTCACCCAGCGCCGTCACGCGCCCCGGAACGATGCCCGGCGCTGCCGCGGCGGTCGTCGGCGGTGCCGCCACCTGGCCGTTCGCTGACGGGGTCGAGCTCGCCGGAGCGTTCTTCGGCGCGGTTCCGCCGCCGGCCGCAGGCGAGCTGGTGGTCGTCGCCGGCGCCGTGGTGGTCGGCTGGAGCACGACCGCCGTGACGGTCGGGAAACCTGGCGGACGCGACGGCGAGTCGGCACCCGCCAACCCCGCGGCCAGGATGAGGACACAAGCGACAATTGCCCCACCGCTCAGCGCGAAGCCGGTCGCGAGCTGTCGGCGGCGCTCACCGGTGGCGCGCTTGAGCGCCGCCCAACGCCGGCCGAGCGCGCCGTGCCGGATCGGCTCCTCCACGAACTTGAAGGAGAGCGCGGCGAACAGGAACGTGAGCGCGACCCGCAACCCGAGCAGCGGGATCCCGGTGAGCGGCACGTCGGCGTGCGGCCGCGTCACCATGTAGATCGGCCAGTGCCACAAGTAGATGCCGTACGAGCGCACGCCGATCCAGAGGAATGGTTTGGTCCCGAAGATCGCAGGCGACAGTCTCGAGGCCGGATGCACGGTCGCGGCGATCAGCAACGCGCTGAACAACGCCATGACGAGGAATCCGCCGCGGTACATCCAGTTGTCGAACTCGCCCGCATTGAGGAAGAACCACACGACGCCGATCAAGCCGATGATCGCCAGCGCGTCCAACGCGAGCGGTGCGCTCTTCGCGGTGTCGCGCGTCAGTCGCCATGGCGTCCAGAGAACCGCGAGTGCAGCACCGATCAGCATCGTGGACACGCGGGTGTCGGTACCGAAGTAGACGCGCGACGGGTCGGTGAACGGTTGGTAGAGCACGGCCATCAACACGGTCGACGCGAGCACTCCGCCGAGAATCGCCAGCAGTAACTTGTCGCGCTGCTTTCCCAATCGAGTGAGCAGGAACGCGAGGATCAAAGGCCACAAGAGGTAGAACTGTTCCTCGACCGCGAGTGACCACACGTGCCGCAGCAAGGGCGGCCGCCCGGCCGCGACGAAGTACGACACGTTGTGGAAGATCAGATACCAGTTCTCGACGTAGAAGATCGCGGCCAGGTTCTGGCCTCGCAGTTCGGCGACGGTGTCGGGGAGGAACAACAGCGAGTAGAGCGACACCACGCCGAGCATGAGGAAGAGCGCAGGCAGGAGGCGGCGTGCCCGTCGCAGGTAGAAGTGCCCGAAGCGGATGTGGTGGTACTCGCGCCAGTCGCTCAAGAGCAGGCTGGTGATCAGGTATCCGCTGATCACGAAGAACACGTCGACGCCGAGGAATCCGCCGGGCATCCACTTCGCGTTGCCGTGGTAGAGGAGCACGGCAACGACCGCGAGTGCGCGGAGACCGTCGAGCGCCGGGATGTAACCCAGGCGGGGAAGTCGCGCGGGAACCACGCGCGCGGGAACCTCTCGGGCCGGCGCCTCCTCCGTCGCCACCATCCACACCATGCTCGCGCATCGGCCACTCGCGCCTACCACCATGTCGTTCAAGTGGCAGCGGGACCGGACACTTCGGCACAATCGCGAACGGAGAGGAGGCCGTGGCGTGGACCTGGTGCTCGACGGAAAGACGGCGCTCGTTACCGGGGCGTCGAGGGGCATCGGCCTCGGCATGGCAACGGCGTTCGCGCGTGAGGGCGCGGCGGTGATGATCTCGTCACGGAAGCAGGACGCGCTCGACGAGGCGGCGGCCGGGATCGAGGCCGAAGTGCCCGGCGCGCGCGTCGCCACCTTTTCCGCGAATGCCGGGGAGCCTGATCAAGCCGAGGCGTGTGTCGCGGCGACGATGGAGCGCTTCGGGGCGATCGACCTGCTGGTCAACAACGCCGGCACCAACCCGGTCATGGGCCGCACGATCGACGCCGACCTCGACTCTTGGGACAAGACGTTCCGGGTGAACGTGCGCGGCCCGTTGGCGTGGACGCAACTCGTGTGGCGGGCGACGATGCAGGAGCACGGCGGATCCGTCATCAACATCTCCTCCGTCGGTGGCATCGCCGGCACGTCCGGTATCGGCGCCTACAACATCACGAAGGCAGCGCTCATCCACCTCACCAAGGTGCTCGCGGCGGAGTTGGGACCGAAGGTGCGCGTCAACTGCATCGCGCCGGGCCTCGTGCGCACGGAGTTCGCGCGGGCCCTGTGGGAACCCGCGGGTGAGGCAGCCGGCACGCAGCTACCGCTCGGGCGACTCGGGGAACCGGACGACATTGCGGGCGGTGCGGTGTTCCTGGGCAGTGACGCGGCCCGGTGGATCACCGGGCACGTGTTGGTGGTGGACGGCGGCGCGCTCGTCTCGCGGTCGCCTGTGTAGCGAGGCGTCGTCCTTTCAGAACCGGCCGAGATCGAATTTCACGTCGGCAAACCGCGCCGCTTCGCGCTTCAGCTCCTCGACGGTCCACC
>JBKPCV010000169.1:0-6111 GCA_046727575.1 Actinomycetota bacterium | reverse complement strand
GCTCGAGGCCGGCGGGCGCGACAAGAACCCGATGATCAAGGTGCCGAAGGGCTTCGGCAAGTTGCTCGGCGATCCGAACTTCGTGTGGTACTTCCCGACCGCGCCATTCGGGCCGACCGGCAAGGTCGAGCACTGGGTGCGCGGCAAGACGCTCGGGGGCTCGAGCTCGGTGAACGGCTTGGTCTACAACCGCGGCAGCCGCGCGGACTGGGACTCGATCGTCGCGCTGGGCAGTCCGGGCTGGGGTTTCGACGACATCCTGCCGATCTATCGCGCGTTCGAGGACAACCAGCTCGGCGCGTCGGAGATGCGCGGCGCGGGCGGCTCGCTGCACATCTCGACACGCCAGGAGCCCAATGAGCTGTGCGACGACGTGATCGCGTCGGCGGGTGAGCTCGGCTTACGGCCGGTCGACGACCTCAATGCGTCGGACGACGAGCGCATCGGCTACACGATGGCCACCATCAAGCGAGGCCGTCGCGTGAGCGCGGCCGACGCGTTCCTCCACCCGGCCGAATCGCGCGACAACCTCGAGGTGGTCGTGGATGCGCTCGCGGTGCGGTTGCTCTTCGACGGCGACCGCGCGTGCGGCGTGCAAGTACGCGAGGGCGACCAGGTGGTCGACTACCACACTTCACGTGAGGTGCTTCTGTCGCTCGGCAGCATCCAGACGCCGCGCCTCTTGCAGCTGTCGGGGATCGGGCCCGCGGAGGTGTTGCGCGCCGCGGGCGTGGTGCCGCGCCTCGACCGCCCGATGGTGGGTGCGCGCATGCGCGAGCACCGTTGCTTCGTTGTGCAGTACCGTCTCGCCGAGGACGTCGGCTACAACCGGCTGCTCGCGACGAAGACGCGCCAGGCGCTCACTGGCGCGAAGTACCTCGTCACGAGGCACGGACCGCTCGCGGCCCCGGCGTACGACGTGATCGGCTTCCTGAAGACCGAGCCCGGTCTCTCGCGACCTGACGGCCAGATCCTGATGGGCCCGTTCTCGGCCGCGCCTTACGAGGCGGGCAACGAGCTCGCCCTCGAACGCGAGCCCGGCCTCCAGTGCATCGGGTTCATCCTGCGACCCGAGAGCGAAGGCCGGGTGGGGATCACGTCGTCGGAGGCAAGCGCGCCGCTCACGGTGGAGGCCAACTACTACACAACGCCGTACGACCAGCGCGTTGGTGTCGGCATCTTCCGGCGTATGCGCGAGCTGTTCGCGACCGGCCCGATCGCGACGCGCGTCACCCAGGAGACGCTGCCGGGCCAGGCAGTCCAGGAGGACGAGCGGATCATCGACTCCGCGCTCGAGCACGGCTACTGCGGCTACCACGCGATCGGCACGTGCGCGATGGGCCCGTCTGACGACGACGTCGTCGACACCGAGCTGCGCGTGCGCGGTGTCGACGGTCTGCGCGTCATGGACGCCTCGGTGCTGCCCGTGATGGTGTCGGGCAACCTCAACGGCCCCGTGATGGCGATGGCGTGGCGCCTCGCCGACATGATGCAAGGCACCACCACGGCCTGAGGGCCGCCCGAGCCCGGCTGTCTTCAGGCCGCGGACGGTGTGCCGAAGACGCGTGCCGCGGTTTCGCCGAAGTAGCCCGTCATTGCCTCCGGTCGCAATGGGAGCTCGCGCCCTTCTCGGAGCGCGCGCTCGACGCTCATGATCGGGAAGTACGACGACCACATGACCTTGTCGCGGCCTCGCGAGTCCATGTAGCGCACGAGTTGCTGCGGAAGGTACTTCGGCGCGAAGCCCGCGGTCATCAGGTAGACGTTGGGGTGCTTGACGAGCATCGAGATCGTCTCGTCGACCCATGGATCGCCGACGTGGCTCATCACGATGCTGAGGTCCGGAAAGCACAACGCCACCTCGTCGACGAGGATCGTGCGCTGGAGCCGCGCCGGCTTCATCGGTCCCGGGACGCCGACGTTGATGCACACCGGGACACCGAGATCACATGCGGCGGTGTAGAGGGGGTACGCGAGCGGGTCGTCGATCGGGATGCCGGTCCACATCGGCAGGATGCGGATTGCCCGCATGCCGTACTCCTCGACCGCGATGCGCACATGGCGTGCCGCTGCGTAGCCCAGCTTGGGATCGACCCCTACCGCGCCGACGAACCGTGCAGGGTGCGCCGACACCGCGTCGGCGAGCGCCGCACACGTGGCATGCAGCTGTTCGTCGTCCATGTGCATGGCCGGCACGAATGGTGGCGTGATCGCGCGCGGGACCTTCGTGAGCAACCCGTAGTCGACACCGTGCTCGTCGTAGAGCGCGACGATGTCGTCGACCGATCCGCCCTCGCTGTACGCGCTGCCCTGCGCAGCGAACAGCCGCGCCACAGAAGGGTCCGGAGTGGCGCTTCCCTCCTCAGTGGGAAGCGCCACGTAAGTGTCGAAGATCATGTTGGTCCTGATGCCTGTTCCGACCAACTGTGTCGATCACGGCGTGCAGGTCGTCTTCATCCCCTGCGGTGCAGTGACGTCGTGGTTCTTGATGCGGAGGAACCACCAACAGCTGTTGTGCGGATGTTCCTGGCCTTCGGTGAAGGTGATCGGGTTGGGCGCCAGTCCGCCGAGCGTCTCGTCCTTGAAAGAGTACAGCCCCTTCTTCACTTCCGCCGCGCTCGGCGCAGTTCCAGCGGGGATGTTCGAGACGGCCTTCTCGAATGCCTTCGCCGCCGTCCAGATCACGGTCGCAGGTTGCTTGCTGTCGCCCTTCAGCACCTTCGGGGCGTACTTGTCCATCGCGTCATGGAATTCCTTCAGCGACTTCGTCTGCTCCGCGTTGAGCCCCTTCGTCTCGGTGTACGGGAACGAGTACACCGCGGCGATCGCCTCCTTGATGTTCGGGTCCTTGACCCAAGAGTTCTGCGAGATCTGGCCGTCACCCGACGTGTACTTCGGGTAGTAGCCCTGACGGCCGCAGTCGCGTGCAAGGTTCTGGAGCAGCGGAGCTCCTTCGATGCCGACGTCGGTCGTCCCCGCTTGCTTGAACGTGACGCACGCTGCTGTGTAGTCGGGTTGGGTGTTCGTCGTGCCGACCGCCTCCGTGAACTTCACGTTGTACTGCGCCGACAACGACTTCATGAGCGGAGCTGCCAGCGCCGCAGCCGGGATGTCCGAGGCGTACGTGATACCGAAGCTCTTGCCGCCCTGGTCGGCGAGCAACTTCACCTGCGCCTTCAGGCCGTCGAGGATGGCGTTCGTGGTGACGCAGAAGAAGTTCTCGTCACCGTTGCTGTCGGCTAGGTAGCAACCGCCGCCGACGACCGGCGCCCCGGCGTCCTTCGCGATCGGCTCCCACACGCCCTGGGTGGCGGTCGCGGCCGGACCAACGATCGCGGCCGCCCCGCCGGCGATCAACTCCTTGATCTTCGACGACGCCTTCGCGGGGTCGTTCCCGTCGTCGACGGATCGGACGACCACCTTCACGCCGTTGATCCCACCCTTGGCGTTCACCATCTTGGCCCACGCGTTCAGCACGTCAGGGGCGTAAGTGTTCTTCGACCCTGGCGTGGACGGGTTTGTCACCGTCGAGATCTGCCCGACGATGATCTGACCGTTGCTCGCCGCCCGCGGCATCGCGCCCGCCGCGGGGAACACGAGAGCCAGGCTCGAGAGTGCGATGAGCACGGCCAGGGTTAGCGTACGAATGTGGAGTCGCATATTCCCCCCCTTTTGTTTCAGGCCCGAGGTGGCGCCGCGGGCATCAAGCGCCGAGTAATACGCAGTAGAGCACGAGCGGACGGCGTGCGTCTCGTCACGCCCAATGCCCCCGCGCAGGTCGCGCACGGACGAGGGATCAGTGAGCGCCATTGCTGCTCCCCGTGTAGAGCGCAAAAACGCGCTCTTCGTCGAGGTCGGCAGCAGGTCCGGAGTAGACGATCGTTCCCTGCTGCAACAGGTACACCTCCTTCGCGAGTGCGAGCGCCCGGGTGATGTACTGCTCGACCATGAGCAACGACACGCCCTCGCCGGCGACGCGTTCGATGAACGCAAAGATGGCATCGACAACTAGCGGTGCGAGACCGAGCGATGCTTCGTCGACGAGCACGAGCTTCGGGTTGGCGACATAGGCGCGAACGAGCGCGAGCATCTGCTGTTCGCCGCCGCTCAACGTACCGGCGACCTGCGCGCTGCGCTCGCCGAGAATCGGGAACGTGTCAGCCGCCCGTTCGTACGCCTCGCGTTGACGTCGCTTGGGTACGTACAGCATGAGGTTCTCGCGCACGGTGAGCGATGGAAAGATGCCACGGCCCTCGGGGATCAGACACAGTCCGCGCTGCGTGCGCTGGTACGGGCTCATGCGCGTGATGTCGGTGCCGTCGAGCTCGACCGACCCCTGTTTCGGTCGCGCGAGACCGGAGGCCATGCGCAGAGTGGTGGTCTTGCCCGCGCCGTTCGGACCGAGCAAGGCGACGACCGTGGACTCGGGTACCGAGATCGAGACGCCTCGCAGTACAACGGTGTCGCCGTACCCACCGGTGACGTCGTTCATCTCGAACATCGTGCGGTCCGTCACACCTGGTCGACGGCGATGGCCGCCTCGAGCTCGTCCGAACCGAGATACGCAGCTTGCACGACGTCGCTCTCGCGAACCTGCTGGGGCGTACCCGAGAAGATCACCCGTCCGAAGTCCATCACGTCGATGTGTTCGCAGACTTCCATGACGAGCGACATGTCGTGCTCGACCAGGAGGAGTCCCGTGCCGCGTTCTGCCACGACCCGCTGGAGGACCGCTCCGAAGCGCTCCGTCTCGGCGCGGTCGAGGCCAGACGACGGCTCGTCGAGCAGGATCACGTCGAAGACGCCTGCGAGCGCGCGGGCGAGTTCGACCAGGCGCCGTTCGCCCGAGGTGAGAAGCGCAGCCTGCCGGTCCCGCAACGCGGTGATCCCGGTCAGTTCCATCGCGGCATCCGCGGCGGCGCGGATCGTCTTGGACTGCCCGGGCGCCGCGGCGAGCTGGGCGACCATCCCTCGGCCCGCCATCGCAGCCTCGCGTCCGAGCGAGACGTTCTCGTCGACCGACAGCGAGCTCCAGAGTTCCGCCCGCTGAAACGTCCGGCCGAGTCCGCGGCGCGCCCGTGATGACGGTGAGCTCCGTGTGACGTCGGCGCCGTGGAGCAGGACCCGACCGCGCGTCGTACGCACGAGGCCACAGGCTGCGTTGAACGTGGTGGTCTTTCCCGCACCGTTCGGTCCGATGAGACCGGTGATTCGCCCTGCCGGTGCCTCGAGGTTGAGCGAATCAACCGCTACGAGCCCGCCGAACCGGACGCTGACGTCGACCAGTTCGAGACGCCGCGTCGGCGTGTCGTCGCGCCCGTGCTCGCCGCCATTGAGCTCGAAGGGTGTTGGCGGCGCCACCTGGACGGCGTGCGGTGTGATCGTCGCGGCCGGCGCGGGCGGGGCGACCTCGGTTTCCGCAGCACGCCTACGTCCGCCCAGGCGGTCGAGCGCGGCGCGTAACCGCTGCGGGACCGTGGGCGGCCTCGTCGCGCGCAGTCCGACGAACACGACTGCGAGACCGAAGAAGATCTGGATGTAGGCCTGAATGTTGTCGACATCGATGTAGCTCGGTATCACCGCGAAGAACGCGGCCGACGCGATCGCATACCAGGGCGCGCCGCCAACCGCTAGCGTCACCACGGCGAGGATGGTGAGCGAGTTGAACGACGGGAACGTCGATCCGTTCACGGAGCCGAGGAAGCCCGCGTAGAGCGCGCCGAAAATGCCGGCGAGGAACGACGAGATGCAGAAGACGAGGACACGAGTGACGTTCGTCGTCGCACCTTCGGTATCGAGCGCCAGCGGTGAGTCACGCAACCCGAGCAGTAGACGGCCGAGCCGGCCTCGTACGATCCCGACGACGAGCAGCGCGCAGATCACGGTCGCGGCGAGAATGACGTAGTAGTAGTCGTTGTCCGATCGGGCGAAGCTCGGGCGCGGCGCGCGGATGCCGTCCGCGGTCGCTCCGAACATGATGTCCTGTAGGTAGAGCATCTTCTCGAGGAGGATGCCGAACCCGAGGGTGGCCAACGCCAGGAACACGCCTGAGAGACGGATCGCTGGTACCGAGATGATCAATCCGACCGGTACCGCCACGAGCCCTGCGAT
>JBKPCV010000168.1:0-39965 GCA_046727575.1 Actinomycetota bacterium | reverse complement strand
TCCCGCGGATACCGCTCGGTCGGTTGGGCGATCCTGAAAGCGACGTCGGACGCGCCGTGGTGTTCCTGGCGAGCAAGGACGGCAGCTACATCACCGGCACGACACTGATGGTCGACGGCGGCTACAACTACCTCCGCTGACAGCGGACTTTGTCGAAGAAGCTGAGTGGATAGGCAGCCGCCGCTGGACGTCGCCGCCCATGCCCCACCCACTCGCCGCCCATCGGCGTCTGCCTCGCGCGCCCTATCCGCTGAGCTCCTCAGAGCTGTCGACGAGGATCTTCACGTGCAGGTCGGCGTGGTGCAGCAACTCCTCGAGGCCGCGGTCGATGAGGTCGTCGAGCGGGATGTGGTCGGAGATCATGCGCGGCGCGTCGACCGCGCCCGATGCCAGCAGCCCGAGTGAGATCGGGAAGTCGACGGCAGGCTCGTAGGTGAATGCGAAACGGACGTCGATCTCCTTGGCCATCGCACGACCCATGTCGACGTGGGCGTGCTCGCGCCACTGGGCAACGCTGACCAGCGTGCCGCGCGGTCGCAGCGCGCTGATGCCGTGATTGAGCGCGGCGTGAGCACCGGTGGTGTCGAACACGAGGTCGACGCCATGGCCGGTGAGGTCGCGGACGGCGGTGAGCGGGTCGTCCACCGCGGGATCCAGCACCGCGGTGGCACCGATCGACGTCGCGACGGCCCGTCGCGCCTCGGATGGTTCCGACACGATCGTGAGCGCGGCCCCCGCTGCGACAGCGGACTGCAGCACCGCGAGCCCGATCGGTCCGGCGCCCAGCACCACGACGGACGTGCCGAAGGTGATCGACGCCAACCGAACCGCGTGCACCGCGACCGCAACCGGCTCGGCCAGCGCCGCCTCCACCACGTCGAGCCCGGCAGGAACCTCGTGGACCGAGCGTCGTGACACCGCGACGTACCGTGCGAGGCCGCCGTGCAGGGGCAGGCGGTAGCCGCCGTAGAGCGCGAGTCTCCGGCAGAGGTTGGGATGACCGTTGCGGCAGGCCCAGCACTCGCCGCACCACTCGATCGGTGCGACTGCGACGTGCGTTCCCTCGGCGACATCGTCGACGTCGTCGCCGCGGGCCCGCACGGTTCCCGAGAACTCGTGCCCGAGCACGACGCCGGGCACGTGCATGGCCGCGCCCGCCGTACCCATATAGGTGTGGAGGTCACTGCCGCAGATGCCGTTGCGGGCGACTTCCACGAGCACGTCGCCCGGTCCCGGCGTCGGTTCCGCGACGTCCTCGATGCGGATGTCGTGTGGACCGTGCCAGACCGCGGCCTTCACCCGCGGTCGGCCCTCGAGATCATGACGGCGGCGACCGCGGCGGGACCACGCGATCCGCCCACCGCACTCACTCGGCCGCACGCTCCTTGGCGCGCTGCTGCTCCAACATTTCCTTGAAGTGGTCGACGGTGTTCTTCACGTCCTCGCTTGCGAACGACTCGGCTTCCGACGAGAGCGCGAACGGAGCGACGTTCGCGATCGCGTTCTGCAAGTGCAGGTTGAGCGCCCGCTTGGTCTCCTGGAGCGCCTGCTGTGGCTGCTTCGACAGACGGTGCGCGAGCTCGACGGCCTCGGCGACCACCCGGTCGTCGGGAACCACCCGGTTCGCGAGCCCGAGCGTGACCGCTTCCTCTGCCGATATGCGGTCGCCGGTGAAGAGCAGCTCTTTTGCCTTGAGCAGACTCATCATGAGCGGCCAGCCCACGGCACCGCCGTCCCCTGCGACGAGGCCAACGCTCACGTGCGTATCGGCGATGAAAGCGCTCTCCGCGATCAGCACGATGTCGCAGTTCACGGCCACACTGCAGCCGAGCCCCACCGCGGGGCCGTTGACTGCGGCGATCAGCGGCTTCGGGAACGCTGCCATCGCGTCCATCAACTCGCGCGCGTGGCGGATCGACCTTCGGCGATGCTCCTGGTCCTCGTAGTCGCGGATGAACCCCGGGACATTGCCACCCGCGCTGAATGCCTTCCCCTTCCCCGTGAGGACGGCAACGCTGCACGTCGGCTCGTCCGCGAGATGTCTCCACACTTCTCGCATCGCGTCGTGGAGCGGGTCGACGAACGCGTTCCGCATCTCGGGGTTGTTCATCGTGACGATGGTGACCGGGCCATCGATCTCGATGAGCATCTCCGGGGGTGGTACGTAGCGCACCGCGCCTCCAGGGTGGTCATGTGCCGGCGCGTGGCCGGCGTTCCGGCTGGCCGAGTCCAGCCGAAATCGACAGAACCGTCAAGTCGTGGATCGCGCCGGTGTCGCATCGGATCGTGCCCTGGCGCGCGCTCGCAGTTCGTACTTCAGCACCTTGCCGCTGGCGTTCAGCGGTAGCGCGTCGACGACCTCGATTGCGCGGGGCACCTTGTAATTCGCCATCTCCCGCCGGCACCACTCGATGATCGCCCCGGGATCGAACGCCGCGCCAGGTCGCGGCACGACGTAGGCGATGCCGACCTCACCGAGACGTTCGTCCGGCATGCCGACGACGGCGACCTGCCCGATCGCGGGATGGGACGCCATGACGTTCTCGACCTCCGCCGGATACACGTTGAAACCGCCGACGACGAACATGTCCTTCTTGCGATCGGTGATCACGAGATTGCCTTCGTCGCGCAGCACACCGATGTCGCCGGTGTGCAGCCAGCCGTCGGCGTCGATGGCCTCCGCCGTCTGTACGGGGTCGTCGAGGTACTCCCGCATCAGCGTGTAGCCGCGCACGAGGATCTCACCCGGCTCTCCGGCGGCGACGTCGCGTCCGTCGTCGTCGGCGACGCGGATCTCGACACCCGGCAGCGCACGCCCGCTCGTCTGCGCGACGACTTCTGCAGGGTCGTCATAGCGACACATCGACACGATGCCGCTCGCCTCCGTGATCCCGTACCCGGTGACGACGCACTCGATGCCGAGGCGCTTCCGCATCTGCTCGATGAGCTCCACCGGGATGGCGGCAGCGCCCAGGACAGCCAATCGCAACGAGCTGAGGTCGCGCGTGTCCGCACTCGGATCGTTCAGGATGGACTGATAGATCGCGGGCGGACCGGGGAAGGCGGTGACACGTTCCTCGATGATTCGTGCCATCACCGCAGCGGGGTCGAACACGAGGTGCGGGACCATCGTGGCGCCCATCATCAGGCAGCAGAGAATCCCGGCGTGCAGTCCGAACGAGTGGAAGAAGGGATTGACGATCAGGTAGCGGTCGCCGGCGCGCAGCCCGATGACCTCCGAGAACACGAGGTAGGCGCGACACACCTGCTCGTGCGAGAGCATCGCCCCTTTCGGCAGCCCTGTCGTGCCCGACGTGAACAGGATGTGGCAAATGTCGTCACCGCGAACTGCCGTCGCCCGTTCGGCGCGTGCTGTGTCGTCGACCGCCGCCGAGCGCGCGAGGAAGTCGCCGAAGCTGACCGCATCGGGCGGCACCGAGCCGCGGAGTACGACGATCTCCTCGATCGAGTCGACCCCGCCGTCCTCGTGCACCGCAGCGATGTAGTCGTTGTCGAGGAAATCCGTCACGGTGAAGAGCATGCGGACGCGCGAGCGTCGCATGACGTCGCGTGCCTCGCGGCCCTTGAACCGGGTGTTGATCGGCACCAGCCACGCGCCGACGCTGTGAACCGAGAGCGCCGCCACCACCCACTCCCGGATGTTGGGCGCCCAGATCGCGATGCGATCACCGCGCTCCACGCCGCGCGCGAGCAGGGCGCGGGCGGCTTCGTGGATTCGTTCGGCGAGCTCGGCGAACGTCCAGCGCTCGTCGTCCTCGACCACGGCCTCCAGGTCGGCGAAGCGCCGCGCCGCGTCGTCGACCAGCTGGGGAATCGTGCTCCACGGCCTGTCGTCCATCACTTGACGGTAACGTCAGGCCGTGGACCTGCGCTACCCGCCCGAGGCCCAGCGGTTCCGCACGACGGTCCGAACGTTCCTCGCGGAACATCTCCCCACAGATTGGCAAGGCATGGGCGCGCTCGACCGTGACGACGCCGAAGCGTTCGCCCTTCGCTGGCGTGCGCTCTTGTACGAGCACGGGCTGCTCGCGATCACATGGCCGAAGGAGTACGGCGGCGGCGGCCGGACGAAGCTCGACCAAGTGGTGCTCGCTGAAGAGTTCGCGCGTGCGCGGGTGCCACTCGGTCGAGTCACTGACACGACCAGCATCAAGATGCTCGGCAACACGCTGTTGCGGTGGGGGACGGAGGACCAGAAGCGTCGGTTCATCCCGCGCATCCTCTCGGGTAGGGACGTCTGGGTACAGGGCTACTCGGAGCCGGACGCCGGGTCCGACCTCGCCGGGCTGAAGCTCTCGGCACGGCGCGACGGCTCGCAATGGGTGCTCAACGGGCAGAAGATCTGGACGTCGCGCGGCATGGAGGGGAACTGGATGTTCCTGCTCGCGCGCACCGACCCGGATGCTCCGAAGCATCGCGGTATCAGCTTCTTGTTGTGCCCACTGGACGTCCCCGGTGTCGAAATACGGCCCATCGTCACGCTCACGGGGGAGGAAGAGTTCTGCGAGGTGTTCTTCACCGACGCGCGCATCCCGGTCGGCAACATCGTGGGCGATGTGAACGGCGGGTGGGCGGTTGCCAATAGCCTGCTCGGACACGAGCGCGGCGAGGAGGCGGCGACCAACCCGATCCTCTTCCGCGCCGAGCTCGACCGCATCCTGTGTCTCGCGCGCGAGCACGGCCGCGATCGGGACCCGGTGATCCGCGACCGTCTCGCGTGGTGCTACACGAAGGTCGAGACGATGCGGTTCCTGGGGTACAGGATCCTCACGCAGTACCTCCGCGACGGTGCCCTCGGCCCCGAGGCGTCGATCTCGAAGCTCTACTGGAGCGAGTACCACCAGCATGCCGTCGACCTCGCGCTGGAGATCCTGGGCGCCGACGCGCTCGTGCGCGGCGGGCGCCGCCCGTATCGGCACTTCCGGACCGACGAACCCGGAGCGATGAACTCGACGAACTCGTGGATCGACGTGTTCCGGCTGAACGCGCGCTCCGGCACCGTCTACGCGGGCACGTCCGAGGTGCAACGCAACATCATCGCCGAGACGATTCTCGGGCTTCCGAGAGAGCCTCGAACATGAGGGGAGAACGAGGTAACCATGGACTACGTCCACATCGACATCGACGACCGTGTGGCGACGGTCACCTTCGACCGGCCACCGGTGAACGCGCTCGACGCCCAGGCCTTCCGGGAGATCCGTGACGCGTTCCGCGGGCTGAGTGAGAGCACCGACGCGCACGTCGCAATCTTCACGGCACCCGGCACCCGCGTGTTCTCCGCGGGTGTCGACCTGCAGGACTCCGCCCGCCGCCACCGACGCGAACGCGTCGACGATGACACCATCGTCGACGTGTTGGACCCCGGCGTCGTGCCGCGCGAGTGCTTCTTCGCGATCAGCGACTGCGCGCTCCCCGTCATCGGAGCCATCAACGGCGCCGCGGTCGGCGCCGGGCTCGCGCTCGTCGCATCGTGTGACATCATCATCGCATCGGAGAGGGCGCGCTTCGCGGTTCCGGAGATCAATGTCGGCGTGCTAGGAGGCGGGCGCCACCTCCAGCGCATGATCGGCGTCTACAAGACCCGCAAGATGTTCTTCACTGGCGAGTTCCTGGGTCCAGGCGAGTTCCACCGGCTCGGCGCGATCGAAGCGGTCGTTCCCGCCGACGAGCTGATGCCGACCGCGCGGGCGCTCGCGAAGGAGATTGCGACCAAGAGCCCGATCGGCCTACGGCTGGCCAAGGAGTCCTTGAACCGGGTCGAGGACCTGCCGCTCAAGGAGGGCTACCGACTCGAGCAGGACTACACGAACCGGGTCAACACGTTCAACGACTCGGCCGAGGCGCGCAACGCGTACCGCGAGAAGCGTCCGCCGGAGTGGACGTGGACCTGATCGTCAGGACGACTCACCCTCGCGTCGCGCGCAGCTCGACGGGCGCGAAGCGCGGTGGACGCCGCTCGACGAACGACGTCACGCCTTCGGCGAAGTCGTCCTTGTGCCCGGGCCGTTCGTAGAGTCGCTCGGCGTTTACCACTGCTTCCGAATACGTGCGCGCCCAGTCGGCCTGCATGTCGGCTTTGGCGTACGCGATCGCGCGCGGCGAGCAGTTGAGGGCGACGTCGCGCGCATACTCGTAGACCGTCGGCAGCAGCTCGTCGTGAGCGACCGCCCGCGTCACGAGGCCGATCGCCTGCCCATCCGCGCCGGTGATCGCGCGACCCGACAGCATCAGGTCGGCGCAGTGGCCCCCGCCGACGATCCGCGCCAGTAACCACGCCGAGGCGAACTCCGGCGGCAGCCCTCGACGGACGAACGCGGTCGCGATCTTGGCGCCCGAGGCCGCGAATCGCACGTCGCAGCAGAGCGCCTGCACGAGGCCGATACCGGCGCACCCTCCGTTGATCGCCGCGATCATCACCTTGCGGACGCCGAGCGGGTACGTGAGCGGCCGCTCGCGTTGCGCGTGCGGTTCGTGCGCGCTCACCCGTTCGCTCAGGACCGACGCGTCCATGCCCGCGCAGAACCCCCGACCGGCACCGGTCACGACGATCACGCGCACCTCGAGGTCGTCGTCGGCCCGATCGAGGAGATCGAAGTAGCACTCCTCCATCTCGGGCGTCCAGGCGTTCATCCGTTCGGGCCGGTTCAGCGTGAGCGTCGCGACCCCGTCGGCCACGTCGTACAGGACCAGATCGTCAACTGCCATGGTCAGAGTTGCGAGAGGTAGGTCGCCTCGATCTCGTCGAGTCGACCGCGCATGTCGTCAGCGGCGCCTGACAGGGTGATCGTGCCGCGATCCATCACGTACACACGATCGGCGATGGCGAGCGCCTGCCGGACGTGCTGCTCGACGAGCAGGATCCCGACGCCGCGGTCTTGTGCCGCCGCTCGCAACGCGGCGAGGAGCCGCGTGACGACCAGCGGCGCGAGGCCGAGGGACAGCTCGTCGGCCAGGAGCACCTTGGGGTCGCGGCAGAGCGCGCGGGCGAGCGCCAGCATCTGCTGTTCGCCGCCCGACAGCAGGCCGGCGGTGCGCTTGAGCACCGGCCCGAGCGTGGGGAAGAGCGCGACCGCCTGGTCGGGTGCCACGTCGGCGAGTCGCAGGTTGTCGGCAGCCGTGAGGCTCATGATCACCGAGCGTTCCTCGGTGAGATACCCGAGGCCGGCGCGACAGCGGACGTGCATCGGCGCGGTGGTTCGCTCTCCCATCCAGTGGACCTCGCCCGACATCGGCTTCAACTCGCCCGCGAGCGCGAGCAACGTCGACGTCTTCCCCGCACCGTTCCGGCCGATCAACGCCACCACCTCGCCGGAGTCGACATGCAGGTTCAAGTCGCGGATCACCGCCAGATGCCCGTATCCCGCCGACAGGCCGCGGCACTCGATCAGCGGCTCGCCCCGCTCGCTCATGGCCGCACCGGTTGGGTGGAGTCGTCGGTCGTGAGTTCGGCGAGCTCCCCGACCTCCTCGGTGGTCGAACCGAGGTACGCCTCCTTGACCGCCTCGTTCTCGCGCACGTCCGCGGGCGGCCCAGTCGCGATCACGGATCCGAAGTCGAGCACGATGATGCGATCGCACGTCGACATGACGAGGCTGACGTCGTGTTCGATGAGCAGCACCCCCATCCTGCGGTCGTCGGCGAGCCGGCGGATGAGCGACGCCAGCTCATGGCTCTCGGTCTCGTCGAGACCGGCCGCCGGCTCGTCGAGCATCATGATCGAAGGACCGCTTGCGACAGCGCGCGCGATGCCGACGAGACGACGCCGGCCGTACGGCAGCGCGTCAGGTAGCTGATCCAGGTGCGGCTCGAGCGCGAACTCGTGGATCGCGCTCACGGCAGTGGAGGGCAATGCGTGCTTGCCGGGCCACACGAGGTCGGTGACCCACGACTTCGCGTCCCCGGTGTCGGCGCCGGCACGGATGTTGTCCTCCACGCTGACGTCCTCGAACAGCTCGAGCGACTGGAAGGACCGCCGCAATCCATGGCGGGCGCGTTTGGTGGCGGACCAGCCGTTGATGCGCGCCTCGTTCAGCGTCATCACACCCGCTGCCGGTCGCACGAACCCGGTCACCGCGTCGATGATGGTCGTCTTCCCCGCGCCGTTCGGCCCGATGAGCCCGACGACCTCGCCCGGCTCGACCGTGAAGCTCACGTCGTCGACGGCCGTGACGCCGCCGAACCGCACCGTCAGGTTGTGCACGGAGAGCGTGGCAGTGGGAACTGTCTCCGTGACCGGCTCGGGCAACGCCGGCGGCGGCCGCTCCGCGGGCACCAGCCGCAGCTTCTGGAACAGCGGCCGCAAGCCGTGCACGGCGACCTCAGCGATGCCGTCCTGGTGGGTGACGATGATCAGCAGCAGGATGACACCGCCGAACAGCGCGTCCCAGTTGCCCAGCGAGACGACGTCCTCGGCGATGCGAGTACCGAGCCCGCCGATGGCGTTCGGGGCCGAAAAGACCGAGCCGATCACGAAGCCGAGCCCGCCGATCACCGCCCAGCCCACACTGAAGATCGACTGGAGCGGGCTGTACTGCCCGTAGGTGACGATTGTGCCCTTGAACCCGTAGAGGATGCCGGCGAGCCCGGCGATCGCAGCCGCCACGGAGAACGCGTAGAGCTTCACCCCGAACACGCTGATACCGAGCGAAGCGGCCGCGCGTTCGTTCGTGCGCACCGCGATCAGGCGGCGGCCCGTGCGCGACCGGCGCAGGTTCGCCACGACCAGGGCCGCGAGCACGAACCCCCCGAGACACACCAACGCCCAGCGCTGAGGGTGCGTGCCGGCATCGACCGGCTCGCCGAAGAGCTCGATCTTGCCGACGCGCGTCCCGCCGTCGAATCCTTCGCCGATCCAGTCGCCTTTGGTGAACACCACGGCCTGAATCGTGAAGCCGAGACCGAGCGTGACGATCGCGAGGTTCACGCCTCGGGTCCTGAGAGCCGGGAGCGCGAACAACAGCCCGACCGGGATCGTGAGCAGCACGCCGAGTGGGATGGCGAGCTCCACCGGGACGTCGAGGCGCAGGATGAACGAGCCCGCGATGAGCGCACCCGCCCCCGCGAGCGCCCACTGCCCGAGCGACAGCTGCCCGGCGTACCCCGTGAGCACCACGATCGAGAGCACGATGATCGCGGACGTGATCGAGATGTACGCAGCCGACGCCCACAGGTCGTCCATGATGACGATCAAGTACGCGGCCACCGCCGACCCGATGAGCAGCCCCGGCACGTTGATGCGCCCGGTGCCGAGCTTCGGGAGTCGCTCGCCGACGTGGCTGCGCAGCGGCAGGCCCCGCCCGCGGACCACCAAGACGAGCAGGATCAGCAGGAATGGAATCGCCCGTTCCAGCCCGGGAATGTCACCGACACCGATGAAGTCCACGATGTCCGCTCGCTCGCGCGTGACGAGCGCTTCGCCGAAGCCCACGACCAGGCCACCCACCAGCGTGAGGGGGAACGACCGGAATCCTCCGAGGAGCGCGGCAGCCATGGCCGTCACCGTCACGATCAGCGTGAACGTGATCGTCGAGAGGCTGGTGAGCGGGGTGAGCAGCACACCTGCGAGACCTGCGAGCGCGGCGCCCACGCCCCAGGTGATCGCAGCCAGCTTGTTCGGTGACCATCCCATTGTCTGCACCGCGCGTTCGTTCTGGGCCGACGCGGTGATGGCGAGCCCGATACGCGCATACCGAACGAATGCCCATAGCAAGAACGTCACGACGAACGTGACCCCGATGATGTAGAGGACCTGCTCCTGGACCCGTACGCCGCCCCAGTCGAAGGTGTCGTGCGGGAGGAACGGCAGCACCGGGTGGTTCGCCTTGCCGTAGCGCAGCTCCACCGCCGACTGGACGACGACGAGCAGTCCGAGCGTCGAGATCAGGCGAGTGATCGGAGCCGCAGTCGCGAGCAGCCGCAACACGAAGTACTGGAACGCCAGCGCCACGAGCACGGCCGCCAGGATCCCGCCTGCGATGCACACGCCAATCGGGTAGCCGTGCTTGTCGCTCAGCTCGAGAAAAGTGATGTAGGACGCGAGCATGCCGAGCGCGCCCTGCGCGAAGTTGACGATGCCCGAGCCCCGGTAGATGAGCACCACGCCTTGGGCGAAGAGGGCGTACGCGCAACCGAGGCCCAGCCCGGTGATCAACACCTGGAGCCAGTCCGTCGTGCTCATCTCGCTCCCAAGGGCCGGTGGCCGATTACTCGAGAGTGCGGAAACGGTACGTCAAGCCGGCGTGCCGCCGCACGGATCGGCGCACGTCGGCCTACGACGTACCGCGGTCCGGCTGCCTATGCGGCGGACGGCTGCTCGTAGTCGTGGCGCCCTGCGAGCTCTTCGACCAGGTTGATGTGCTTCTTCTCGACCACGAACTTCTTGCCGTCCCAGCTGACGCTGTAGTACCAGGGCTGCGAGACCCGCGTGAACGTGAGCACTGGCTGCGTTGTGTTCGGCGACCACAGCGGAATGAGTCCGAAGGAGTCGACGTCCGTGGCCGCGTTCATCGCCGCCGTGACCGACTGCCGGGACACGTTGTCCGGGTCGCCGAACTTCTCCATGATCGTCTTGAAGTGGTACACCGCGACCCAGGAGCGGAACGGGCTGCTCTTGATCTGGTCCTTCTGGAGCTCCTTCTTCCCCGACGCCGACAGGTCCTTGATCGCGGTCGGCAGGATCGGCCACCGTGCCGGGTCGCCCGTGATCGGCGGTAGTTCCGCGTTGAAGTGGATCTGCTTGGCGAACTTGCCGAACGACGCCACGTCGGTCTTGCCGAAGGTTCCGAGGCTGGCCGAGAAGTCCAGCTTGGTGCCGAGTTGCTGCGCGGCGCGAAGCACCTGTACTGCTTCGTTCTCGCCGAGCGGGAGCAACACACCATCCGCGCCGGCGTCCTCGGCGGCGGTGATGAACTGCTGGAAGTCGGTCGTGCCCCCGGGCACCTTCGAGAGCCCGACGAATTGTGCGCCGTAGCTCTTGATCATCGGTTCCATGACCCGCGGAAGGATCTCGATGGTCGGGGTGTCGACGCCGACCATGTAGAGCTTCTTGTGACCAGTCTGGAGCAGGGGCGGGGCCATCATGAACGTCGTGCCCACACCGCCGCCGCCGATCGCGTACACGTTCGGCGCGCTCAGGTCGTCGGTGTTGGGGCTGCTGTCCACACGGGGTAGACCACCACCGGAGAAGATCTGCGCGACGGCCTTCGTGTTCCCACCGGCCACGATCGTGTCGTTGAGTGTCGCGACGATCTTGCTGTCGCCGACGATCGTTCGCGCGCACTGCTCAGCCTTGTTCGGGTCGTTCTCCTCGTCACACGTGGTGAGTCTCAGGCAGTGCCCACCCACGCCCTTGTAGTTCTTGTTGAACGCGGTGACCGACGCCTTCATCGCGTCGACCTGGTCGATCAGCGACAGTTGCGGCGACTCGAACACCGTCATGATTGCCACATCAATGGGCGGCTTCGACTTGTCGCACGCACCCGTCTTCGGGTACGGGTTCGCCGCCGCTCCCGCGCCGGTTGCAAACGCCGTGGTCACGAGACTGCAGGCCGCCAGCGCGATCAACAGCTTGATCAACAGTTTCCGTGTCATCGGGCTGTTCCCCCCTCATCGGCTGAGCCGCATACGGCTTCGGGTGTCCGGCCGTCAACCGACCCTAACGGTACGCCGACGAAAAGTCGTTGCGTCGGTCGAACCGACATGATCGCGACACTTGCCACTATCGTCAAGTCACGACTGTCGAGCAGCGAGGGCCTCCATGCCCTGCGCGAACAGCGCGTTGAGGTCGATCTTCCCCGTCGTGACCCCCGCGACGAACCCGGCGTCGACGATCAGGTTCAGCCCGGTGATGAAGCTCGCCGCGTCGCTGTTGAGGAATGCGAGCGGCCATCCCATCTCCTCCGGCTGTGCCTGCCGGTTCATCGGCCCCCAGAACGCGCGGATCAACTCGGGGCCCGCTGCCTTCTCGAACTCCGGCATCATCGGCGTAGCGGTCGGTCCCGGGCTGATGCAGTTGATGCGCACACCTTCGTCGACGATGTCGAGGGCGCGCTGCATCGTGTAGACGATGATCGCTTCCTTCGAGAACGTGTACCCATCGGCTACCACGTCCGGGTGTGCCTCGCACCACGCGCACGCACCGTCGAATCCGTCGGTGGCGAGCAGCTCGGAGATGGGAGCCATGTGCTCCATGAACTGCAAGCCGGCATTCGACGAAATGATCGCGATCGCCCCGCCGATCGGGACGATCGGTTGCACGCCTTCGACAACTTGTCGCATGGCGGCGAAGTTCACCGTCATCACGTCGAAGGGCGGATGGGTCTGGGGAAGCCCCGCGCAATAGAAGACACTGTTGACGGGACTGGTGAGAGAAGCGAGCATCGCGTCGATCTCGCGCTTGTCGCGGAGATCGCACTTCGTGAACCCGCCCAGGTCGTAGTCGGGCTCGCGGTAGTCGACGCCGTGCACGTCACCGCCGAGGCTCTGCACGATCTTGGCCGTTGCCGCGCCCATGCCCGAGAAGCAACCCACCACGAGCGCACGCTTGCCGTCGTACCGGAACCGATCGTCCACACTCTCCCCTTCGTCGACGCGACGGCCGTATGCTCCGCCTGGCATGACGCTTCCGTCAAATGGGGAGAGGAACATCGCGTGGTAGAGCCCGGAGCGCGCGCACCCGTACTCGACGGGTTGACCGTCGTCGACCTCTCGTGGGGAACCGCCGGGCCGCTCACCACGATGCTGTTGGCCGATTACGGGGCCGACGTGATCAAGGTCGAACCGCCCGGAGGCGATCCGTTCCGCGCGACACCGGGCTACACCGTGTGGAACCGCAACAAGAAGAGCGTGGTCCTCGACCTCCACGACGACGACGGGCGCGCCGCCTGCCGCCGTCTGACGGCCGACGCCGACGTCGTTGTCGAGACCTTTTCACCGGGTACGACCGCGCGACTCGGCATGGACTACGACGCGGTGCGCGTCGACAATCCCCGGGTCGTGTACTGCTCCATCACGGCGTACGGGCGGACCGGCGCGGCGCGCGACCGGCCGGGGTACGACGCACTCCTCCAGGCGCGCTGGGGACTCCAGTCCGAGCAGCCCGGCCTCCGGACGGGCCCGGTGTTCTTGCACCTGGCGCTCCCGAGCTTCGGCGCGGCGTTGATCGCATCCATCGGCATCAACGGCGCTCTGTTCGCGCGCGACCGGACCGGCCGCGGTCAATGGGTCGAGACGTCGTTGGCGCAGGGCGCGCTCACGTTCCTGACCCAGATCTGGAAACGCGCCGCGAGGCCGACACCCGCGCTGACCGAGCTGTGGCGCTTCAAGGACCTGCCACCGACTCCGTGCTTCGAGGCCCGCGACGGCAAGTGGTTCCACCCGATGCCGCAAGGGGTTGCCATCGCGCTCCGTCACGTGGGGGCCGACCCCGAGTCGCTCACGGCCGAGGTATCGAGCAAAGGCGATGAGGCAACGCGCCGCGCGTTCTTCGATGCGACGCGTCGACTCTTCCTCCAACGCGACCGCGACGAGTGGGTCACGCTCCTCCAAGAGCACGACGTGCCGTGTCAGCCGATCGGTACTGCGGAAGACTCACTCGACCACGAGCAGGTCGTGCACAACGGCGCGTCGGTCGTCGTCGACATTCCCGACGTCGGGCCGGTCAAGCAGTTCGGTCATGCGTATCGCCTGGAGCACCACGACGTCCCGCCGCCGTCGCCTCCACCTGCGGCCGGCGCGCACACGATCTCGGTGCTCGCGTCACTCCGGGACGTGTCGTGCGCGAGCGGCCAGCCCACGCCGGCGGCGACGCCCGACGGCCCGCCACTGCGGCATCCGCTCGACGGGATCAGAGTCCTCGACTTCGGTACTGCGTTGGCGGGCCCGTTCGGCCCGATGGTGTTGAGCGACCTCGGTGCCGAGGTCGTCAAGATCGACCCCATCACCGCGCAGGTCGGCACCGAAGCCGACGCCACCTACGCCGCGTGTCAACGAGGGAAGCGCTCGATCGCAATCGACCTCAAGACCGCCGAGGGTCAGCGGGTTGCCCGCGACTTGATCGCGTCCGCCGACGTGCTGCACTACAACTTGCGTACCGGCGTCGCCGAACGGCTCGGCTTCGGATACGAGCAGGCCAAAGCGGTGAACCCGCGCATCGTCTTTTGCCACCTGACCGCGTACGGCAACACGGGACCTCTCGCGACCGCGCCCGGCGTGGACCAGATGGGACAAGCGCTCGCCGGGCTCGAGTACGAACAAGGCGCAACGCCGAACGGCGGACACCCCACGTGGTATCGCTTCGGCATGTGCGACGCGACCGCGGGCATGCTGTCGGTCATCGGAGTGCTGCAGGCACTTCGAGAACGCGACCGCACCGGAATGGCCCAGCAGGTGACGACCGACATCGTGTCGGGAGCCGTGTTCCTCGCGTCCGACGCGTTCGTGGGGCCGGCGCAACTCACGAGGCGCGCGCCCCTTGACCTCCTCCAGACGGGCCTCGGCCCGCTCTACCGCCTGTACCCGACGCTCGAGGGCTGGCTCTGCCTCGCGGCCGTCCGCGACGAGCACTGGCGGTCACTCTGCATGGCGATCCGCCGTCCCGAGCTCGTCGATGACCCGCGCTTCGCGACTTCGTCGGCGCGTCATGCAGCCGGTCCGACGCTCGCTGCCATCCTCGAGGACGCGTTTGCCGCGAAGCCGGCCACCGCGTGGTTCGAGGCCCTCGATGCGCTCGACGTTCCGTGCGAAGTCTCCTCGGAGACATGGGGTAACCAGTGGTTCGACGACCCCGACGTCGTCGCCAACGGGTGGGTCACCGACTACACGCACGAGGTGTGGGGTCGCTTGGAGCAACCGGGAAGATTCGTCGATCTCTCGGAGACGCCGACTCGGCTCGCGGGCCCTCCGCCCGTCGTGGGCGCGCACACCCGGGAGATCCTCCACGAGCTGGGGTACGACGCAGCCGCCATCGAGCAGTTGCGCCGGGACGGCGCGATCGCATGGTGACACCGCCGCCGAGCGCCGGACAGATCCCCTGGGGCTCAGCGGTCGTCGTCGCCGTAGACGGATTGCTGGGTCGTTTCGAGTTGGCTCATCATCCCGCTCGCATCACCGATCATCGGTCCGCCCGGAGGGCGCAGGATCAAGTCCTGGAACTCGACGGTCGGAGTCGTCATCGCGAGGGCAAGCGTGTCGGCGATTGCACGGCCGACTTCCTCGACGTCCATGTCCTGTGCGTGCATGCGCCCGAGCGCGATCCACGTCGGCATCAGCTCGCCGGCGACCTCCGGGGAGAAGTCGCGGCCGAAGTCGGTCGGGACCGTCTGCCCGACGCGGATGCTCGTGAAGCGCAGCTCCGGGTGCTCCAGCCGCAGACCGCGCACGACCTCTTCGAGCGCGGCCTTGCTCGAACCGTAGGGGAGCAACCCGGGGTACGGGGCGCCCACAGTCTCGGAGGAGAGGAACGCGCACATCGCGTCAGGCGAGAAGTGCGGCAGCGCGGCCTGCACGACGATGGCCGGACCGATCACGTTCGTGGCGTACACGCGCGCCCATTCCTCGGCGCCCGTGTCACGCGCCCGCGCGAGACGCGAGGAACTCGCCGCGTACACGAGCAGGTCGATGCCGCCCAGGTGGTCGGCTGCGTCCGCCACGATCGCCTGGCACTGAGCCGGGTCGCCGATGTCACCGACCAGCGCGCAGCCGCCGCTTGCCCGTTCGAGCGTCTCGTCCAGCCGGTCCTTCCGTCGACCATGGAACGCGACATCCGCACCGAGTGCGGCGAACCGCAGCCCCACCTCGCGGCCGATGCCAGACGACGATCCGATGACGAGCGCGCGCCGACCCTGAAGGCTCTTGGTCATCCGAGTGTTCTCCTGTTCTGGCGCAAACCGAGACGTCGGCTCGCCCGCATGATCGCCGTCATTCGGTGAACTGGTCAAGAGAGCGAGCGAGCTACACCGGATACACCGAGAGCTCGGTTGCCTTCACGGTCGTCCAGACGTCCACGCCGTCGTGCAGCCCGAGCTCCGCGACTGCCGCGGGTGTGACCTCGGCGACCAGCGGCACCGTGCCGTCGACGTGGACCCGGATCCGGTCGCCGAGCAGGTCGGCGCCGTGGACGCGACCCGGCCACACGTTGCGCGGGCTGCCTTCCGGGCGACGTCGGTGCAGCGCCACCGCATTCGGGTTGATGGCAACGTACACATCGCCGCGTGCAGTATCGGCGGCCACCACGACGCCGCCCGTGTCGAGTGTGATGTCGTGCCCGTCCGCACGCCCGCGTAGCAGATTCAAGCCGATCAAGTCAGCGACATAGCGCGACCGAGGCCGGGACGACACGTCCGCGATGGACCCCTCCTGCGCAACGCGGCCCTCGTCCAGGACGACGATGCGATCGGCGAGGGCTACCGCGTCGAGCAACTCGTGCGTGACGAGAATGCGCGCGCCGGCGAACGACGCGAGGTGTGCGCGGAGCTCGCGCCGCAGCTCGAGGCGGGTGCCGACGTCCAGCGCCGCGAGCGGTTCGTCGAGCAGGAGCAGCCGCGGTTCCGGCGCGAGCGCGCGGGCGAGTGCGACCCGCTGCGCCTGCCCCCCCGAGAGTCGCCGAGGCTTGTCGCCGCCGCGGTCCTGGAGCCCGACGCGCGCGAGCCAGCGGTCGGCTCGTCGGCGCGCATCGAGTCGAGGGACGCCTCGCGACCGGAGCCCGAACGCGACGTTCTCGCGTGCGTTGAGGTGCGGGAACAGGAGGTAGTCCTGGAACACGACTCCCACCGGACGTCGCTCGGGCGGGACATAGGTCGCCGCGGCCGGTTCGTCGACGACGGTGCAGTCGATCACGATCCGTCCACGCTCGACGGGCAGCAGCCCGGCGAGTGCGCGTAGCAACGTGGTCTTCCCGGCACCGTTCGGTCCGAGCACTGCGACGGTCTCGCCGTCGGCGGCCGCGATCTGCACGGCGAGGTCGAGCGCGCCGAGCGCGAGTCCGACGTCAGCCTCGAGCGTCACGCAGTCCCCCGAACCAGCGATCCCGCAGGGACACGAGAACGATCACCGACACCGCCAGCAACACGAGACTGAGCGCGATCGCGACACCCCGTTGGGACTCGAGAAAGAGGTAGACCGCGAGCGGAACAGTTTGAGTGCGACCCTGGATGTTCCCGGCGAACGTGATCGTCGCCCCGAATTCCCCGAGCGCGCGGGCCCACGCCAGCGCAGCGCCCGCATACAGCGCGGGCGCGACCAGCGGCAGGGTGACTCGCCGAAAGACGGTCCAGCGCCGTGCGCCGAGGCTGGCGGCGGCGTCCTCGTAGCGCTGGTCCATCGTGCGCAGCCCTGCTTCGACGGTGATGACGAGGAAGGGCATGGCCACGAACGTCTCCGCGAGCACCGCCCCCGCGGTCGTGAACGTGAACTGCACACCGAACCAGTCGTAGAGCCACTCGCCCAACAGCCCGCCGTTCCGCTGGAACGTGTAGAGCAGGGCCACACCACCCACCACCGGAGGCAGCACCATCGGCAGCACGACCAGCGCGCGCACCAAGTTGCGTCCGGGGAAACGCGTCCTCGCGAGCACCCACGCGAGCGGAACGCCGAACACGATGCACAGCGCGGTCGACCACAGTGAGCACTCGACCGACAACCTGATCGCGTCACGAGCCTGTCGCGTCGTGAGGTCGTCCCAGATGGTGCTCCACGGCGCGCGTTGCAACAGTCCGACCAGCGGGAGCACGAAGAACACGACCGCGACAACGGCGAGTGCGACTGCAAGGAGCGGCACGCCGCCACGCCGCGCGTGGATCACGTGGTTGGCGGAGGCGGCAGGAATCCGAACGCCTGCAGTGTCTTCTGGCCAGCGGCCGAAGTCACGTACTTCACCCACGCGTTCGCGAGCGCCGCGTTGTGCGTGGACGCAATCGGCGCGATCGGGTACACCGCGAGCACGTTCAGCGACGCCGGGATCTTCACCTGCTGGACCGCCTTGCCCGCCGACTTTGCGTCGGTCACGTATACGACTCCCGCGTCGGCGTCACCCGTCGCCACTGCGGCGAGCGTGTCCTTCACGTCCTGACCAACCGTCACCTTGCCCGATGGGATGGTCACGCCGTCCTGGCTGAGCGCCTGCGCGGCGTACTTTCCGCACGGCACTTGCGGTCCGCAGAGCGCGACGACGTCGAGGTCGGGCAGGTCACCGATGGATTTCACGCCTTTCGGATTGCCGGGCTTGACCACGATCGTCAGGAGGTTCGACGCAAAGTCCGTCGGCTCGCCGGTGACCTGGCCGCCCGACACCAGCTTCTGCATATTCGCGCCATCGGCCGACGCGAACACGTCCGCGGGCGCGCCACCCTGGATCTGCTGCGCGAGCGTGGACGATGCCGCGAAGTTGAACGTGATCGTCGTCCCCTTGTTGATCTTCTGGAAGTCGGTGCCCATCTTGGTGAACGCCTCGGTGAGCGAGGCCGCCGCCGACACCGTGATCGAGCCGCCGAGCTTCGGCTTCTTGGCGGCGCCGGCCGGGGCACTTGCGACCAATCCGACCAGTGCAACGAGTGAGAGCACAATGACGAGCTTCGTACGTTTCATTCGGACCTCGGAGCTTCGACGACGACGTTCGTTGCCTTGACGACACCAACCGCGAGGTCGCCAGGCTCGAGCCCGAGCTCCTCGGCGCCTTCACGCGTCATGAGCGATACGACCCGGTGTGAACCCGCCTGGATGTGGACCACCGCGACCAGGCCCTCCTTCTCGACCTTCGTCACGATGCCGGGAAACCGGTTGCGCGCCGACTCCGTGACGCTGAACTCCGCCTCGGTCGGCCGCGACGTCTGCGTCAGGAATCGCGCCAGGTCGGCGCCGTCGATCAGCCGCTGCCCGCCGCTCCTACGGCGCATGCGGAGCCGGCCCGAGTCCGCCCAGCGCCGCACGGTGTCCGTGCTCACGCCGAGCAGGTCAGCGGCCTGCCCGACCCGGTACGTGGTCACAGCGGCCAACATTAGCGAGATGGTCCTCTGACAAGCGAGTCGAAACGCCCCACTCTGTCCGCAAATCCGAGCGATATCCCTGCTATCCCTCGTTTCCGCGGGAGACGAGCGCGCCGTGCAGCCGGGCTGGCTAGCCTGCGCGGGCATGCAGGACGAGCCAGAGTCCCGCGAGCGCGCACCACGCGTCGTCATCGTCGGTGTAGGGCCGATCGGCGACGCGCTCACCGGACAGGCTGAGCTCCTGGGTTGGTCGGCGACCACGACGACTGGTCTCGACGAGAGCGTCGCCGCCGTCGGACAGCTCGGGAGCATCGACGCGGTCATCGTGCAGGACCACGAGCACCGGATCGCGACGCCGGTGCTCACCACAGCGCTCCGCGGCGCGGCCGGATACGTCGGTGCGCTCGGCTCGCGCCGGATGCAAGGAGCCCGGCTCGGCTCGTTGCGTCGGGCCGGCGTCACCGAGGACGAGCTCGCGGACCTGCACTGCCCGACCGGTCTCGACCTCGGAGCGCGCACGCCTGCCGAGAGCGCAGTGTCGATCGTCGCCGAGATCATCGCGGCGCGTTCGGGTCGTGACCCGGCGCCCCTGCGAGCGACCTCGAACCGGATCACCGCGTGAACGCTCCCCGCTGCGTCGCATCGGCGTTGTGCGAACTCCGTACCGAAAACCTGACGACACACCGTTGCAGTCCGCGCTCGATCGCGTGACCGAGGGCAGGTCGAGATCGAGCCTCTGTACGCCGACGGCCTCGACGGCCTCGACGGCCTCGAGGATTTCTCGCACATCTGGTTGCTCACCTGGCTGGCGTCCCTCGACGAGGCCCTTCCCGAGCCCGTGCTCCGTCGCGTGCCGCTGCTCCTTCGGGACAACTCACGCGTCTTCGGAACCTTCGCGACTCGCGGACCCGGCTACCCGAACCCGATCGGGCTGAGTCTCGTGCGCACGGTCCTGCTCGACATCAAGCCCTACGTCACCAAGCTCGACGAACCAGCTCAACCGGTTCGCTGCGGCTGGTTCGACGAGCGACTACGTGACTTCGACCACAACCAAGGAGCGGAACGATGCGACTGAGCACCCGAAATCAGCTGCCGGCGACCGTCGAGGCCGTCGAGCACGGCGGCGTAATGAGCACCGTCCGGGTCACGCTCGCCGGCGGCGAGACGATCACTGCTGCGATCACACGCGAGGCCGCTGAAGAGCTCGGGCTCGCTCCCGGTACTGCGGTCAGCGTGTTGATCAAGGCCACCGAGGTCATGCTCGGGGTGGAGTGAACGACGCGTTCGTCAACGCGACCCGCGCGTTCTTCGGCCCCGCGCCGAGGGCTGGGACGCGCGCTTTCCGGACGACAACGCCGCCTTTGCGCGGGCCGTCTGCGACCTCGGTCTTCCGTCGGGAGGCGCGGTGCTGGACGTCGGCTGCGATACGGGTCGCGCGTTCGGGGCGTTGCGCGCCGGCGTAGGTGCGTCCGGAGGCGTCGTCGGGCTCGATGTCACACCGGAGATGCTGGCGGTCACGGTCGATGCAGCGCAGCGATCGGCGGCGGTCCTCGTGCTCGGCGACGCCCGCTGTCTCCCCTTTCCGGAGGGCACCATCGACGCCGTGTTCGCGGCCGGACTGCTGCCGCATCTCGACGCGATCAGCGACGCGTCACTGGTCCAACTTGAGCACGCGCCACGCGTTCTCCCGCAGGAACTTCGGCCACACCTCGTCCTTGAACCCGACGTCGGCGAGCTCGGTCATGATGCGCTCGAGCGACAGGCCCATCGGGAAGTAGCCGGCATAGATGACCTTGTCGGCGCCGCGCGTGTTCGCGTAGTCGATGATGGCCTTCGGATAGTGCTTCGGGGCGAAGGCGCTCGTCGAGTAGTGGAGGCCCGGCCATTTCAACATGAGCTTGACTGCGAGGTCCTGCCACGGTTCACAGCCGTGGCGAGTCACGAACACCAGCTCGGGAAAGTCGTACATCACCTCGTCGATGTACTCGACCTTCTGTGGCTCGAACCGCAGCCGCGGGCCTGGGACGCCCGCGCAGCAGAACACTGGGATACCGAGCTCGACGCACTTGGCGTAGATCGGGTACATCTTCTTGTCGTTGATCGCGACCTGCGGGAACGTTCCGGCCGGGAACATCCCGACAGCGCGGACGCCGAACGTCTCGTAGGCACGCACGATTTTGCGGACTGCTTCCATGCCCTCGTTCGGGTCGGCGCCGCACTGCGGGACGAAGCGCTCGGGGTGGCGCTTGAGCGCCAACTCGCCGACGCCGCCGACGTCGCCGACGCCGATCAGGCCCTTCTCGATCCCCCACCGGTCCATCTCGTGGAGCGTCGCCGCGATCGGATCGTCGATGTCGCGATAGTCCTTCTCGGGCACGTCCTTGAACATGTACTCGACCGGGAACTCGAAGTCTTCCTTCGATTGGCGGTCTTTGGTCTGACGCGTGATGAAGGCGTAGACCTGCTTCATGTCCTTGTGCGGGAACCCGATCATCGTGTCGATGATCCCAATGTCGCGGGGCATCGGCATAGCGCATTCCCCTTCGAAGAAGGCTGCCCTGAAGTGGTGCGGAGCGTACTTCAGCGACGGCGACGTCGCTTCCGTGGCGGACGGGGCGGCGGCTCAGCTCGCGGCTCCTCGGTGAGCACGCGGACGAGCAGCCGGGCATCGCGCGTCGCCGCGTCGGCCGAACCTGTGGTGAACACCACGTGCACCGAACGTGCGGCGCCTGCGAGCTTCGACAACCGCGGGGCCCACGGTTCGAGATCACCGCGCCGATAGTCGTAGGGCATCCGATCGTCCCCACTGTCGACGTTGCGCTCCCAGGCGTCATTGTTGTGACCGTGGAGCCGCACCATGGCCAGCTCGGTGGTGGCGACCGCAAGCGGTGGGAGCGAGCTCGGGAAGCCAAGGGGAACGTCCACGCAGACGTACGTCAATCGGTTTTCCTCGAAGAACTTCAACGTTGCCTCGCGGTGTCTGCTGTCGACCCACTCGCGATTGCGGAGCTCCACCGCCAGTGGCACGTCGCCGGCACGCCCACGGAGCCACGCGAGATAGTCGTGCGCGCGAGTCGAGGGCAGGAAGTACGACGGGAAGGGGAACACGACCGCACCGAGCTTGCCGAACTCACGAACCGGCTCGAGCGCGCCGAGGAAGCGATCGAGTGCGTGATCGAGTGCGCGCGCCGGCAGGTCGTCGGCGTACACCTGGCGCCGTGCGCGCACCGATGGTGAGAGCGCGTCGCGGACTTCAGCCCACAACGACTCGATCGGAACCGCGTGCTGGGTGAACAACCTGTGCGCGCGGACGTCGACGACGAAGCCCTCCGCGGTCCGGTCGACCCACGGAGCGACCACCCGGTCGGTCAGCACTTCCATCCCGGCGTCGGCTTCCAGGACGCGCAGTTGCGTCGATCGGTTGGCGACGTCGTCGGGCGCGACCTGCACCCCGATGCGGATTGCCGGCGGTACCCGGCGGCGCTTGTCATCGCGATCGCCAGCACGGCGCTCGGACCGCGCGTGCCCGCCGGCGCGGCGTTCGCGATCGCGACGCGGTCGACCGCCGCCACGTTTCGCACCCCCGCCGCTGGTCACGGGCGGAGGCTATTGGAACCCACGAGACTGCGTGCACCCTTTCGCGGGCAACTGACGGTGAGCCCCTCAGGATCGCGTGGCGTGCTGGAAGCGCTCGAGTAGGGCGGCGTCGCCGAACACCTCCAGCGCGCCTTGCGGGACCCGTCCCCACACGAAAAGGTCGAGATCCGACGCAGTGCCGCGCGCAGCGACGTCACCTTTCGCGTGCGTCCGCTCGATGACGGTGCTGCCGGCGCCCATCGTCACGAGCCACTCGCCGGCGGCGTCGGTGCAGTGCAAGTGAACGGTCTCGCCGTTGCCGGTCGCGCGGTCGCCGCGAGACGGCAGCATCCCCAGGCACTCGTCGATGCCGTCGACCGCGAGCGCCGTGTCGAGAGCAACGGCCGATCCCGCCGCGAGTTCTGCGTCCCAACGGTGCACCGCGGCCTCGTGCGCCTGGCGTCGGTACCAGAAGTGGGCCGTCGTGTCGTCGGTCCACGACCACACCGGGGTATCGGGGTCCGTCGCCTGGAGTGCGGCGACGAGCGCCGGCGCCTGTGCGCGGAACCAGCCGACGAGCTCCGGCGCGGCGGGCGGGCCGGGCAAGTCGCGCCGAGAGATTCGTTCGGTGGCGCGCCGCTCGACGGTGACACGCGCCCACTGCTGGATCTGACCGACGTGGCCGACCAGCTCGCCGACCGTCCAATCGGGACACGAGGGCACTGCGGCGTCGAGCCCGGCGCGCTCAGCGGCGTCGGCGAGGGCGGCCGACTCGCTCGTGATCACGTCGAGGTACTCGTGCAGCTCCAACGGGGTCAACTTACGCCGCGACGGGACGAAGCAGGTCGGCGTCGTTGTTCTCGGGCTTGTTCACGCGAGTGCTCACCTCGTAGACGTCGAACCACTCGTCGGGCGTGGGGACGAGGAGCCGCTCGAGCGTGCCGCGGTCGCGAACGCGAGGGTCGAGCCACGTGGCCCAGCCCTCCTCGGGGAGCACGACGGGCATGCGGTCGTGGATCGGCGCCAGCAGCGCGTTGGCGCGCGTCGTGACGATGGCGCACGTGCGCAGCCACGCGTCGGGGTGGTCGTCAGGGCCGACGTTGGGATCGCGCCAGATCTCCCAGAGTCCCGCGAACGCCAGTGGCTCACCGTCGCGACGACGCACCACGAATGGCACCCGGGGCACGCGGCGACTCCGCCCCGGACCGTCGTCGGCCGCCTTCCATTCGTAGAACGCGTCAGCCGGGATGATGCAGCGCCGGCGCTCGAACGCCTTCCTGTACGCGGCGCGGTCGGCGACGGACTCGGCCCGGGCGTTGATCTGGCGGTCGCCGACGGCGGGAGTCTCCGCCCATGACGGGACGAGGCCCCACCGCAGGAGGGACAGCACCCGAGTCGGCGGATCGTCCCTCGCTCGCTCCCGCACGACCGGGACCCATGCCCGTGGAGTGACGTTGTAGTCGGGCTCGCGGGCCACGATCGCCGATTCGCGCACACCGAAGCGCTCGGCGAGGATCTGCGGCGACGAGGCCGACACAAACCGTCCGCACATCTACGGTCGGCGCCCCTCAGCGCTGATGCCGGTCGACGACCCGGTACGCGAACCGGAGTCCCGACCACTTGTCGTCGATCGCACACACCTTGTTGTCGACGAGCCCGGCGTCGAGACCGATTGCCTGGACCTCCTCGAACACGAGATCGGTCGCGACGCCCGACGTCCGCTTCGGCCAGGCGACCCAGAGTCCGCCATCCGGTTCGAGCGCCCTCGCCATCGTCGGGAAGCGACGCGCCAGCTCGGCGCGCCGGGTCACGAAGAAGACGATCACGTCGATCGATCCGCGCGCCTGGCGACGGAGCTGCACGCCGTCGGGCAGGCGCCCGAGCGTGCGATCGAATCCGTCAGGAGCCGACAAGACGGCGAGCCGAATCCCTGCTCGGATTCCGAGTTTGCGCGGCAAAGGCGTGCCTGAATAGCCACCGGTCGTCGTCACTGCCCCGCACGTCCCCAATCCCGCACATCTCGTCGGCGTCACTTCACCGCGACGTGACGCGCGCTGTCAACCGACCTCGTCGGACGGTACGCGACGCCGCGACGGCCCTTTTCCCGACCGTCTCACTCGCATTTCACGGAAGCGGTCGCTAACCTGCGATCAGGACATATTGGGCGGAGAAGGAGGCAACGATGCCACTCCGACTGGGGGACGACGCCCCAAACTTCACCGCGGAGACGACCGAGGGCACGGTCAACCTCTACGACTACCTGGGCGACAGCTGGGGACTGCTGTTCTCACACCCGAAGGACTTCACACCGGTGTGCACCACCGAGCTCGGCGCGATCGCCAAGCGAAAGGACGAGTTCGACCAGCGCAACGTCAAGCTCATCGGGATCAGCGTCGATCCGCTCGACGCGCACGTCGGCTGGTCGAAGGACATCGAGGAGACGCAGGGCCAGGCGCCGAACTACCCGATGATTGCCGATCCGGACAAGAAGGTCGCCGACCTCTACGACATGATCCATCCGAACGCGAGCGACACCGTCACGGTGCGTTCGGTGTTCGTCATCGGGCCCGACAAGAAGATCAAGCTGATCATCACGTACCCACAGAGCACCGGCCGCAACGTCGACGAGCTCCTTCGGGTGATCGACTCGCTGCAGCTCACCGCCGGCTACCAGGTCTCGACGCCGGTCGACTGGCAGCAGGGCGAGGACGTGATCATCATCCCCGCCGTTTCCGACGATGAGGCGAAGGACAAGTTCCCGAAGGGCTGGAAGGCCCTCAGGCCCTATCTGCGCATGACGCCCCAACCGAACAAATAGCCCAGCGGCCAGCGCAGTCGCCTTCCGCTAGAACCCGATCCAGCCGTGGTCGCGCATGTGGACGCGGACGGCTCGTGCGGTCCGCGGACCATAGGAGGCGGGCCGCACCGGCAGTGACTCACGGGCCTCCTCGAGCTCCTCGGGTGTGAAGTCGCAGCGCGCCGTCATTGGCCGAATCCCGTACAGCCGAGCGCCGTTGGCGCCGAGGATCTTGCGCTTCAGCTCGGGCGTGAGCGCGGGATAGCCGAAGCGGTCCTGGTACTCGGGCGTGATCTCGAAGGCGCGGAAGGCCTCGATCTGAGGCTGCGGCGACCCGTACCAGATCGAGTCCGTACCCCACACGACGTTGTCCGGGCCCACGGCCGCGAGGAGCTTGCCGAGCGTGTGAGCAGCCTGGTCGGGATCGCGCATCACGTTGAACCAGGTCGACCCGAGCTCCGCGTACACATTCGCACCTGGCCGGATCCCGTTGGCGTCGATCGTCCGAACGAGCCGGTCGACACCTCGACCGTCGGGGTCGTAAGGACCCTCGGTGTTCGACGCTTCGTAACCGCTGTGGTACACGACGAAATGAAGATCGGGATGCGCCGCAGCCGCGGGTCCGATGTCCACGGGTGAGGCGTACGGGCTTCCTCCACTGAGGCCTTTGTGGACCGAGACGATCTTCACGCCGCTGCCGCGTGCGCGGTCGAGGAAGGCCGTGCCCACCTCGGGGACGTGCGGGTCGTGGTCGTCGAGGAACCACGGCTCGGGCGCATGCGTGTATACCTTCCAGGCACTGATCGGATAACGCTGCACGAGCGCGCTCATCGCATCGAGTCGGGCGTCGATGTTGCCCATCGCCGGCAGCGCCTGCCCGTGCATCAGCACGCGGCCCTCACCACACAGCCGCTCGGCGAGGCGGCGCGCGTCGTCCATGTGCGCGGTCGACAGCGGTCCATTGTCGTCCGACGCCGGGATCGCGCTGACGACCGCGACCTTCGTGTCGGAGCGGACAAAGATCTCGTCGAGGTAGTGGTCGATGGACAAGCACGCGCGCGCGTCGGCTTCACCGCAGGATGCCTGCGGGAACCCGCTGCCGAAATTCGGATCGGGCGATGACAAGTCGTACTCGAGGAAGTGGGTCTGCAGGTCGACGACGAATTCGTCGCCACCGAGCGTCTCTCGGGCCGCGTCGGGGTCGACGGTCGAGTCGGCGGGGATCTTCAACCTTCCGCCCGGTTTCGTGCCGGAGCGAGCGGAGTGTTGTTCACTCGAGCACGCTTCGAGCGTGAAGAACAGCGCGGCCGTCGCCATCGAGGTGCGGAGGAAGTCACGACGCGACATCCCGCGCCGGCGCGCCTGTCGATCGACGAGCTCACGAGTGCGGCGCTCCGTTTCCCGCAGGAGAGGCGTCTGCGGCGGCGGGACGTACTCCCCGTTGGAAACCGGCCCGAGCTCGACGGGAAGGTGCTCGTCTTCCGAGCTGCTCACTCCTCCATGGTCGCGCTCTCGGTCTCCGCCTTGCGCGCCTGGTTCCACAGCTCTTGGCGAAGATGGTCCAACGCGCGTGCAAGCGGCGCTCGGAGCTCCGCCATCTCAGTCGTGAGGCGCCCGGCGAGCTGCGGATCGAGGATCTCAACGACGATGCGGTCCTGCTGCTTGCTCAGCTGCACCATGCGGGCGACCGCGTCTTGGGCCGTCTCGTCGCTGGTGCCCTCGACCGGTGTCTCGGCGAGGGCCCGATCGACCGCGTCGCCCGTGACGCCGAGCGACGCCAATGCGCGCGCGGCGCGGCTGTCGCCCTGCAGGAGCGCGCGCAGCATCTCCGCGGATGACACCGCGCTGTCGCCGGCTCGCTGCCGAGCCCGCAGGTAGAGCTCCGCGACCGCGGGTGTGGTGTTCTGTCCGCGCGGGAACCTCTGGCGGAATCCCGGGGCACCCCGCCACGACGACACCCGCGGCTCGATCCCGCCTTGTGCCGCCAGCCTCGTGAGCACCGCCGCCCGCGCCCTGTCGGGCGTGAATCCCTCGGCGGCGAGGATCTGCGCGCCCACGCCCTCGCGTTCATCGACGAGGCCGAGCAGGATGTGCTCGGTCGCGATGTGTTCTTGACCGAGGTTGAGCGACTCGCGGAGCGACTGCTCGAGCACCTTCTTCGATCGGACGGTGAAGGGAAGGCTCGCCGGCGGCAGATCAGCACTCGGGGAGAGCGCGGCGCCCTCGCCAACGATGCGCGCCACTTCTTCCCGCACCCGCTCGATGGTGATGCCGGCAGCGTGGAGAACTTGGGCCGCCCGGCCATTCCCTTCGGCGAGAAGCCCGAGGAGGAGGTGTTCCGTACCGATGTAGTTGTGGTCCAGGCCCCGGGCCTCTTCTTCGGCGAGGACAACGACGGTGCGGCCCCGATCGGTGAAGCGTTCGAACATGTGCCCATGATCCCACCATGTCACGAGCCGCGAGAAATGGTGCAGCCCACGACGTCGTGCGACGCGACCATGTCGCGATGGCTCACGAGCACTGGCCCTTCTTCTCGCTCCGCATCGTCACGCCGAAACTGGAGCTCCGATATCCCCGCGACGATGATCTGCTCGCGCTTGCGGATGTGTTGGCGGAGGGCATCCACGACCCAGCGACCATGCCGTTCGGCGAGCCGTGGACGCGAGCACAGTCACCCGACCTCGAACGGAACGCTTTGAAGTTCTGGTGGTCGCGACGCGCGTCGTTGACGACCGACGACTGGTCGCTCGCGTTCGCAGTGTTCGAGCGCGGCGAAGTCGTCGGCGTCCAGGACATGATGGCCAAGAACTTCCGGACCGCTCGGACGGTCACGACAGGCTCGTGGCTGCTCAAGCGCGTGCAGGGACGCGGCATCGGGAAGGAGATGCGAGCCGCGGTGCTGCATCTCGGGTTCGACGGGCTGGGCGCGGTCGAGGCATACACGAACGCGTTCGAGGACAACCCGGCGTCGTTGGGGGTCACGCGCGCGCTCGGCTACGAACCGAACGGAACGTTCGTGCACGCGCGCGAGGGCCGGCCGGTGCGGGCGCTCGAGTACGTGCTGAGGCGCTCCCAGTGGGAGGAGCGCCGGCGGGGCGACTTCACGGTGCACGGCCTCGAGTCCTGCCTGCCGCTGCTCGGGCTGGCCGCGGAATGAGGGGTTGCAGCCGAACACGTGTTCGGGGGTAGGCTGAGGATGGGCCGGGCGGCACCGCGGGCCCAGGCCGCCATGACGCGATCAGAGATACGGCAGTGGGTTCACCGGATTCCCGTTGACGCGCACCTCGAAGTGGAGATGGCAGCCGGTCGACTTGCCGGTGCTGCCTACGGCACCGATCACTTGGCCCTGCTGGACCACCTGACCGACCGATACACCGATGGACGACTGGTGGCCATACAGCGTTGCGAGCCCGCCGCCATGGTTGACCACAGTGGCGTTGCCATAGCCGCCGTTGAACCCGGCGGAGACGACCTGTCCCGATCCTCCAGCGCGGATGGGGGTACCGCATGCCGCACCGAAGTCGACGCCGGCATGAAACTCCTGCCCGCCGGTGATGGGGTCGGTGCGGTACCCGAATCCGCTCACGATCGGCCCCGCCACGGGATCGATGAACGTGCCGTTGCCAGATGTCGCGCCACCGCCCGAACCACCGCCCCCCGAACCACCGCCGCCCGAGGTGGCACTACCCGTGCCCCCGCCGCCAGCCGTACTGGCGCCGGGCGAGCTGCCGCCCGACGAGCCGCCGCCCGACGAGCCGCCGCCAGACGACCCAGTGCTGAACGACGGCGTTTCGCTGAGCTTTGCGAGCTCAGATGCGATCTGATCGGAGACGGCCTGGAAGTCCGCGTTGAGCTGAGCCTTCTGATCGGCGAGCGCCCCGACCTTCGCGTTGTACGCCGCTTCGCTCGCGGCGGCGTTGTCGAGCGCTTGTTGCTGTTGCGCGCGGAGGCCGTCGATGCGGCGTTGCTCTGTAGCGGCCTGGTCGCGTGCGTCGTCGGCACGCTTGCGCGACTGACTGAGCGCGGCCTCCTGGTCCGCGAGCTGGGCGCGGAGAACGGTGACGAGGTCGACCTCGTGTTGGTGCTTCGCGGAGACGTGCTCGAGGTACTGCCTGCCTTCGACGACTTCGCCCGCGCCGTCGGCGCTGCCGATGAGGGTGACCATGCCGCCGCTGCTGCCGCCCCGTTGGTACAGCGTGATCGCACTGCGCCGTGCCGCGGCTTTCGCCGCGTCGAGCCGCTTCTGGGTCTCGTCGATCTGGATCGACAGGAGCAGCGCGGCCACTGCGTAGCGGTCGGAGTCGGCCTGCGCCTGCGCGAGGCGCTCGTTGGCTGCGTCGAGCTGGGCAGTGAGGTCATTGACGGACGCCTGCAGTGCGCGACGCTGGTTCTGGAGCGCGACCACCTGCTGCTCCGCAGCCTGGATCTCGGCCGTGGTCTCCGTCTGCTTCTTCTTGATCTGGTCCAGCCGGTCCTGGAGCTGGCCAGACGCAGCAGGCATGAACGAGAGCGCGACCATCGGCACGAGCGCGAGCAAGGCCAGAAGCGGGGCGAAGCGGCGACCCGGGGCACGGCAGCGGCGCCGAGGCATCCGGAGGATCGTACGCAACATCCGCCCCACGGGCAACACCCGGCCACAGTCTGGGCAAAAAGCGCCCGAAGGACTCAGACCCGGAGGAACCGCCGAAGCCCGATGATTGCGCCGATCATCCCGATGACGATCCCGATCAGGAGCACGAAGACCGCAATGAGCGTGGCGTCGCCCGTCGTGACGAAGAAGTCACCGAAGAAGCTGCTCGGGTCGTTGAAGGCTTGGTCGAAGCCGAAGCGCTTGAGGGCGAGCACGGCGAGCACCGCGATCCCGGCGCCCACGATGCCCTGGACCATCCCCTCGGCGACGAACGGGACCCGCACGAACCAGTTCGACGCGCCCACGAGCTTCATCACCTCGACTTCTCGACGCCGAGCGAACGTGGCGAGTCGGATCGTGTTCACGATGAGGAACAACGACGAGCCCAGCAGGACGAGCGAGATGATGATGAAGATCAGCCGTACTTTGTCGGTGACCTCGATCAAGCCCTTGAGCGCGTCACCCGGTGTGGTCACTTCCTTGACACCCGGATCCGAGGTGAACTCACCCTTCAGCGCCGGCGTGAGCTCTGCACGCTTCGGGGCCACACGGAACGACGCAGGCAGGTCGGCCGCCGTGATGTCGCGGGTGATGTCAGGGTTGCGCTGGAAGATTCGCTTGAACTCTTCGAAGGCAGCCTGCTTGTCGAGGTACCGGTAGTGCCTCACGTTCGGATCTTCGTCGAGCTTCTTCCTGACCACAGCGATCTGCTCGTTGGAGGCATCGACGTTCATGAAGATCTCGAGTGTGACCCCGCCCTTGATGCGCTCCGTGCCGTGGTCGACCCACTTCGACAGCAAGAGGATGCCGCCGAACAGCGCGAGCGACACCGCCACTGTCATGATGCCGGCGACAGTCATCAACACGTTGCGGCGCAGCGAGACCATCGTCTCGCGCGCGAAGTACGCCAGTCTTGTCCACATGGGGCTTGGTCAGCCTCCCACGCCGTAGACGCCGCGTGCCTGGTCGCGGACCATGCTGCCCCGGTCGAGCTCGATCACCCGCTTGCGCATCGCGTCGACGATGCGCTGGTCGTGCGTAGCCATCACCACGGTGGTGCCGGTGCGGTTGATGCGATCGAGAATCTTCATGATGCCGACGGTCGTCGCCGGGTCGAGGTTCCCGCTGGGCTCGTCGGCGAGCAAGATCAGTGGACGGTTCACGAACGCGCGCGCGATCGAGACCCGCTGCTGCTCGCCAGCAGAGAGCTGCATCGGGAATCGCGATGCTTTCTTGGCCAACCCGACGAGGTCGAGCACCTGCGGCACTTGTGTGCGCACCACGTGACGCGGGCGGCCGATCACCTCCATCGCGAAAGCGACATTCTCGTAGACCGTCTTGTTTGGCAAGAGCTTGAAGTCCTGGAAGACGCAGCCGATGTTGCGGCGCAACTGCGGCACCTTCCAGTGGCTGAGGCGCGAAATGTCTCGCCCCGCGACGATGATGCGTCCCTTCGTGACATGCTCCTCACGGAGCAGCAGACGCAGGAACGTGGACTTCCCCGCTCCGGAGGGCCCCACCAAGAACAGGAAGTCGCCCTTCTGGACCTCGGCGGACACGTCGCGGAGCGCGGTGACATTGCCCTTGTAGATCTTGGAGACGTTCTCGAAGCGAATCATGAATGCGTCGCGCCTGACGTCCAGGGGCCCTGTCTGGGCATACGGGCACGGAGACGCCGTGAGGCTAGCAGCATCGCCTTCGCCAAGCTGGACTCCGGGATGCGCTACACCTCGGGTCGCTCGCTGACGAGCCGGGGTACCCGGCCCGTCGACGCTCGCTCCTACACCTCGGGTCGCTCGCTGACGAGCCGGGGTACCCGGCCCGTCGACGCTCGCTCCTAGCCGGTGGGCTCCGGCTGGCCCCGGCGCCACTGGAGGAACGACTCGATGATTCCGTCGATCTCGCCGTCGAGAACCGCCTGGACGTTGCCCGTCTCGTAGCGGGTCCGCTCGTCCTTGACGAGCTGGTAGGGCTGCAGCGTGTAGGTACGGATCTGGCTGCCGAACGCGACGTCGCGCTTCTCGCCCGACAGGGCTTCGAGTTCCCGCTGGCGCTCGCGGCGCTGCCGCTCGGCGAGCCGAGCCGCGAGGATCTGCATGGCGCGCGCCTTGTTCTGGGTCTGCGATCGCTCGTTCTGGACCGACACGACGATGCCAGTCGGCTCGTGCGTGATGCGCACCGCCGAGTCGGTGACGTTCACGTGCTGCCCACCGGCGCCCGATGAGCGGTACGTGTCGATCCGCAGGTCGTTGGGATCGATCTCGGGTTCCTCGGCTTCGTCGAGCGCCGGAACCGCGTCGAACGAGGCGAACGCGGTTTGGCGTCGCGCGTTGGCGTCGAACGGAGAAATCCGAATGAGTCGGTGGACACCGCGCTCGCTCGCGAGCAAGCCGTACGCGTAGCGGCCCTTGACAGTGAAGGTCGCTGAACTGATGCCTGCCTCCGTGCCCGGTGACACTTCATCGAGCTCGACCGCGAACCCTCGCCGCTCGGCCCAACGTAGGTACATCCGAAGCAGCATGTTGGTCCAGTCCTGCGCGTCAGTGCCTCCGGCGCCACTGTTCACCGTGCAGATCGCGTCGCGATCGTCGTGCTCGCCGGTGAACAGTGCGCGCAACTCGAGCTCGTCGAAGCGTGCGCTCACTGCGCTGATGCCTTCGCCGATCTCACCCTCGAGCGACGCATCGCTCTCCTCGCGCGCGAGCTCCGCGAGCGTCTCGAGATCGGAGAGTTGTCCGTCGAGGCCGTCGTACAAGTCGACGTCGTCACGAACGCGCGAGAGCTCGGTGGTGATACTGCGCGCGAGCGCTTGGTCATCCCAGAGATCCGGCTTGCTCACTTGCTCCTCGAGCTCGGCGACCTTGGCGCGCGCGTCATCGACACGGAGATACCCACGCGCGGCGTCGAGTCGGCGCCGAAGCTCGGCGAGATCAGGCGAGAAGTCGCGCATCGTTGTGGAAGCGGAACGGCGAGTCGTTCAGCGGCCGTGGCAGAGCTTGAACTTCTTGCCACTCCCGCAGTAGCAGGGCTCATTGCGGCCGGGCGTCTTCTCGACGCGGACCGGCTGCTGCACCAATTCTTGCTCTTGCGCTCCCCCATTGGCCGCCGCCACGCCGCCGAGATCGACACCTCCGCCGTCGGGGGTGAACTCGCCCATGAGCTCCTCTGCCGGCATGCTCGCGGCGGTGGCCCGGAGGGCGGCGGCGCCCTGGTCGGAGTCTTCCGCCGAGCTGTAGCGCATTCCCCGGGCCGAGGGCGCCCGGGGCGCGTCGGCGACGGTCGCGACCTGCAGGTGCGACACGTATTGGACGAAGTTGTCCTCGATCAAGCCCATCATGGCCTCGAACATGTCGAAGCCCTCGCGCTGGTACTCGGCGAGGGGGTCCCGCTGACCCATCGCTCGAAGGTTGATGCCCTCGCGGAGGTAGTCCATCTCGTAGAGGTGCTCGCGCCAGTGCTGGTCGATCATCGACAGCATCACCCGACGCTCGATCTCGCGAAGGTTGGCGGCACCGACCAACTCTTCCTTGGCTTCGTAGAGATCGAGTGCGTCAGCGGTGAGCATCTCGACGAGCGCGTCGCGATGCGTGACGTCATCGAGCTGGTCGCGCGTGATCCGCGTCGGGAACACGACCGACATCTGTCGCTCGAGCTCGTCGAGATCCCATTCCTCGGGGAACTCACCCGGGCACGTCGCGAGCACCGTTCGCTCCACTGTGGCGGCGATCGCGTCGAGTGCCTCGTCGCGCAGCTCGTTGCCGTCGAGGATCTGCTGGCGTCGCCGGTAGATCACCTTGCGCTGCTCGTTCATCACCTCGTCGTACTTGAGCACGTCCTTGCGGATCTCGAAGTTCCGATCCTCGACCGTGCGCTGGGCGCGTTCGATGGCCCGTGTGACCATCTTCGCTTCGAGCGGTACGTCGTCGGGGAACGCCTTCCCCATGACCCAGTTCATCGCGCCGGTTGCGAAGAGCCGCATGAGGTCGTCCTCGAGCGACAGGTAGAAGCGACTCTCACCGGGATCGCCTTGGCGACCCGAGCGCCCACGAAGCTGGTTGTCGATGCGGCGGCTCTCGTGGCGTTCCGTGCCGAGCACATAGAGGCCACCCCGTTCGCGAACCTTTGCTCCGTCGGCCGCGCATTCGTCGCGGAACTTCTCGACGAGCTCCTCGTACCGTTCGGGTGACTCCTCCATGGTGCTGCCGCTCGCCAGGATCTCTTGACGCGCGAGGCCTTCGGGGTTGCCGCCGAGCAGAATGTCGACGCCACGGCCGGCCATGTTGGTGGCGACCGTCACCGTCGTGGGACGACCGGCCTGAGCGACGATGTGCGCCTCACGTTCGTGCTGCTTCGCGTTCAGGACCTGGTGCGGGATCCCGCGCCGGTCGAGGGTCCTGCTGAGCCGCTCGGACTTCTCGACGGAGATCGTGCCGACGAGTACCGGTTGCCCGACCTCGTGCCGCTCCTGGATGTCGTCGGCGACCGCATCGAACTTCGCAGCTTCGGTCTTGTAGATCAGGTCGGCCTCGTCGGAGCGGATCATCGGCTGGTTGGTCGGGATCGTGACGACCTCGAGCCCGTACGTGTGCGCGAACTCTCCCGCTTCGGTAGCCGCCGTGCCGGTCATGCCGGCGAGCTTGTCGTACATGCGGAAGTAGTTCTGCAGTGTGATCGTGGCGAGGGTCTGGTTCTCCTCCTTGATCCGGACTCGCTCCTTGGCCTCCACGGCTTGGTGCAGGCCCTCGCTCCAGCGGCGACCCTCGAGGATCCGGCCGGTGAACTCGTCGACGATCAGCACCTCACCGGACTGCACGACGTAGTCGACGTCGCGCTTGAACAGCTCCTTGGCGCGCATCGCCGCCTGGAGCTGGTGCACGAAATTCTGGTTGACGTGCTCGTAGAGGTTGTCGACACCGAGCGCCTGCTCGACCCGTTGCACACCTTCGTCGGTGGGCACGACCGTCTTCTTGGCCTCGTCGACCTCGTAGTCGCGATCTCGCACGAGGTTCTTCACGATGCCGGCGAACTGGTAGTAGAGCTCCTGCGCGTCGTCGGCGCGGCCCGAGATGATGAGCGGCGTTCGAGCCTCGTCGACCAGGATCGAGTCGACCTCGTCGACGATCGCGAAGAAATGACCTCGCTGCGCCTGGTCGTCGCGCGATACCGCCATGTTGTCGCGCAGGTAGTCGAATCCGAACTCGTTGTTCGTGCCGTAGGTGATGTCGGCGGCGTACGCGGCCCGCTTCGCCAGCGGGTCGTCGATCTGCGGGATCACCATTCCGACTTCGAGACCGAGGCAGCGATAGATCTCGCCCATCCACTCGGCGTCTCGCTTCGCCAGGTAGTCGTTGACGGTCACGAGGTGCGCGCCGCGCCCGGCGAGTGCGTTGAGGTACAGCGGCAGCGTCGCAACCAGGGTCTTGCCCTCGCCCGTCTTCATCTCGGCGACCCAGCCGAAGTGCAGGGCCGCGCCCCCCATCACCTGGACGTCGAAGTGACGCTGACCGATCGTGCGCACCGCCGCCTCCCGCACCGCGGCGAAGGCCTCCGGCATGACGTCGTCGAGCGCATCGGCCAGTGCGTCGTCGTCCGACACGTGGGCGAGCTGTTCGCGAAAACGGCCCGTGAGCGCGGCCAGCTCGGCGTCGGAGCGTCGCTGCATCTCGGGCTCGAACGCCGCGACCAGCGGCACGATCGACTCGAGCGACTTCAGCTTCCGCCCCTCGCCGGCGCGCAGCAGCTTGTTGAACAGGCCCATGAGGACATCAATGGTACCGGCGAGGGGTCCGGCTCCGTACCCCGCTCCGTGCCCGCCTTCGGACGACCCGCGCGCTGTGCGACGATGCCGCCGCATGCGCACCGCGACCCGCACGGCCGAGCATCCGCCGGCCGTCCCGGTTCCCCACCTGCGGCGGAACCGGCTGCTCCGCCGTTCGGATGTCGCGGCGGAGGCTGTGCTCGCGGCGGCGATCGTCATCTGGGCCGTCACGTTCTCCGTCCTCGTGTACCTGAAGCACGAGCGCTTCGCGTCCGTCGACTTCGACATGGGCATCCACGACCAGAGCGTCTGGCTGCTCGCGCACTTCCGGGGCTTTCTCACGGTCCGCGGCTTGCAGGTCTTCGGTCATCACGCGACGCCCGGGTACGTCCTGTTCGTCCCGCTCTACTGGTTGGGCGCAGGACCGCACCTCCTCAACATCACACAGGTCTGCGTGGCAGCGCTCGGCGCGGTACCCGTGTTCCTGCTTGCTCGTTTCCGCACCGGGCAGGCATGGGTGGGCACCGCGCTGGGTGCCGCCTACCTGCTGCATCCCGCGTTGCAGTGGTTCATGGCGGAGCTGTTCCATCCCGAGGTGATCGCGATCACGCCGCTGCTGTGTGCGTACTACTGCTCGGTTAGGAAGCGGTGGGGCTGGTTCGCGGTCTTCGCGGTGCTCGCGGTCTGCTGGAAAGAGGACGTGGCGGTCGCCGTGATGATCCTGGGGCTGTTGATCGCGCTCCGGGGCGACCGGAGAGTGGGTCTCGTCACCGCGGCAGCCTCGGTTGCGTGGTTCTCCGCGTGGGTCCTCGCGCTGTTCCCGATCATCAACCACGGCAAGCTGCAGAACGAGGGGCTCTACGCCGACGTCGGCGGCTCGCCCTTCGGTGTCGTGCGCACCGCGTTCTCACATCCGGGACGGCTCGCGACGAGGGTGGCGAGCAACGAGTCGGCGGAGTACGCGTGGAAGCTGCTGGCACCGTACGGCCTGACCGCGCTGCTCGCTCCGCTGGTGCTTGTGCTCGCTCTGCCGCAGGCGTTCCTCAACTTGATCACCAACGTCCCCTGGACGAAGACGATCATGTTCCACTACGCGGCCGTGCCGTTCACGGCGGTCACCCTCGCGGCGGTCGAAGGTGTCGCGTTCCTGATACGTCGACTGAGGACTCCGGAGGGGGGCGGCTTCGTCGCCGCCGTCGTGCTGGTGTGTGCCGTGGTGACGACGATCGCCTGGGGAGCTTCGCCGATCAGTGCGCACTACCGCGACGGTGAATGGGCGCTTGCGGCGGCGCCCCAACTCGAGAGCGCGAACGCGGCGCTCGACCGGGTGCCTCCTGGCGTTGCCGTGAGCGCGACCTACGACATGGTGCCGCACCTCACGCAGCGCGCCGAGATCTATTCGTTCCCGAATCCGTGGCGGTCGTCGAACTTCGGAATTGACGGCAAGCCGCGTCGGAGCGGCGCGCGCGTGCAGTGGATCGTCGCCGATCGATCGGTGCTCGACAAGGACACGGCCGCATTGCTTCGACGTCTCACACAGAAGGGGCCGTTCCACGTGGTCTACGAACGCGACGGCTACGTCGTAGCGCGTCGTGTGTCGTGACGCGGCGCGTCAGGACACGGTCTCGATCAGGCCGAAGTCGCCGTCGTTTCGTCGATACAGCAGCGCCGCGTGCCCGGTCTCGGTATTGGTGAACAGGAAGAACGCGTGGCCCAACAGCTCCATCTGGAGCGCCGCTTCTTCGGGATCCATCGGCTTGGCCGCGAAGCGCTTCGTCTTCACGATCTTCGGCGCGCGGTCGACTTCACCGTCGAGGTCGGGATCAGCTTGCGAGTCGTTCTGCAGATCGACCACTCGCCCATTGTCGGCCGGCCCGTTGATGCGACGCGAATGTGATCGTGAGACCCTCTTGTCCTTGAGGCGCGCGACCTGCTGTGCCACCTTGTCGAAGGCGACATCCAGCGCCGCCTCGGGCTCCGAGGCCGAGGCGTGAGCCTTCAAGAACCTGCGTTTCAGGTGAACGGTGATCTCGCAGAGCTGTCGCTGATCGATGCGAGCGGTGTGCACCTCGGAGAAGTCCACCTCGAGCCGCCCGGCGTCGTGGGTCAAACGGGCGATCTTCGCCAGCTTCTCGCGGGCGTTGACCTCCAACCGAGATGACACCGATCGGTTCTTGCCTCGAACCACGATGTCCATGTGGACGCACCTCTGCAGCGCTGACCTGCACACGAAGTATAGGTAGCCTGCGCGGGCCAGCGCCCGGGCCAGCCCGGCGCGTCTGAGCAGATCGGGAGACATGGCGACAACGCTCGCGGAAGCTCGCACCATCACGGCACCGCCGAACGAAGTCGAGCGTCGGGACAACCTGTGGCTCGAAGCGGCGATCGTGCTGGTGGCCGCGGCGGGCGCGGCGATTGCCTGCACATGGCCGCTCGTCACAAAGCTCGGCAGCGTCGCACACGACGCGTACGACCCGATCGTTCAGGCGTGGACGATCGACTGGGTGCAACACGCGGTCGGAACGCCGGCACATCTGTTCGACGCCAACATCTTCGCACCGCAACCCGACACGCTCGCCTACTCGGACGCGCTCCTCGGGATCGCGATCCCGCTGATCCCGTTGCGATGGATCGGCCTGTCGCCGATCGCGCAGCTCAACATGGCTGTGCTCGTCGGTTCCAGCATGACCGCCGCGAGCGCGTATCTCTTCGGGCGCGTCGTCACCGGTTCCCGCGCGGTCGGCGCAGTGACCGGAGCCGCGTTCGCGTTCGGCCCGCTCGCAACGACGCACATCGGGCACGTCCAAACCGTCTGGCGCGCGGGCATCCCACTGTCTGCGCTTGCGGCGTGGGTGCTCGCCGACCGCGCCGAGCGAGGCGTGTCCACCTGGCCTCCGGCGGTCGCGCTGTTCGTCGTTCTTTCGTGGCAGGCCTCGGTGTCGTTCCATCCGGCCGCGTACGCGTTCGTCGCCACTGTGATCGTGCTCCTCGTACGATGGCGATCGCTGGGGCGAAGCGGCGCGATCGCGGCCGGCGCCGCGCTCATCGGCAGCATCGGCGTGATGTTCCTGCTCGCGCTCCCGTATCTCTCCAATGCATCACGTTTCGACGACTTCGACTTCGGTCTCGAGACGCTGCGCAACTACAGCGTCGACTTCACGAGCACCGACCCGCGGCTGTGGCTCTGGGGTTCGAGCCTTGGCAAGGGCACGGGCTGGCCGGCCTACGGGGGCTCGTCGTTCCCGGGCGCGGTCTTGATCGTGCTCACGCCCTTCGGGATCGTCGCGGGCTGGCGCGATCGGCGCCTTCGTCGGTGCACGGTGACCGGCATCGTGCTCATCGTCACCGGTGCGGCACTCGCGATTGGAGCATCGAACCAAGGATGGCGACGGTTCACGCCGTACCGCGCGCTCTACGAGTGGCTACCGGGCTGGCGCGCGTTGCGTGCGACGGACCGGGCATGGTTCATCGGGATCCTCGGGGTCGCGCTGCTCGCCGGGATCGGCGCACGCGCGGTCGGACGGTGGCTGGTTGCGCGGAGAAACCGCGTCGGTGTCGCGATCGTGAGCTCGCTCGCGGTCCTCGGGATTCTCATCGAGGGGTACGCTCCGTGGACGGATCTCCCGTCGGTGCGCGTCGAGCCGGTCGACGCTCGGCTCGCGACGCTGCGGACGTCGGGCGGGGTCGTGTACCTGCCGGCAAACGCGACGGGATCGACGACGATCGACCTGAGCGTGTGGGACCAACCACTCAACATGTACGGGACGACCGCACACCACCGGCGAACGCCGAACGGGTTCGCCAGCTACACGCCGAAATCGTACGCCACGACGTTTGCGCAACTGATGACGCTGCCCGACGAGCGAGCGCTCGACACATTGCGCGCGCTCCGTGTGCGGTACGTGGTGGTGCACCCGAAGGTGGCTGGAGGGCCATGGGCTCGCCTGCTCGATCCGCGGCAGGCGCGACCCCTTCGCCTCATCGGGCGGTTCGCGGACGATCTCCTCTACGAGATCACTCCTGCCGGCGGCGCCGCCCGATCCTGACTGCCGCCGGGAGGGGGCGTGCGCGCGGCCGTGACCGCGAACACCTGGCGCGCGCCGGCGGCGCGCAGCGCTGCGGCAGCCGCAGCGAGGGTGGCACCGGTGGTGGCGACGTCGTCGACCACGAGGCCGCTCGGCGGCGCGCGCCGGTGCGGTTCGAAGC
>JBKPCV010000167.1:0-4213 GCA_046727575.1 Actinomycetota bacterium | reverse complement strand
GGTCTGCTCCTCGTCCCCGAGGCTCGGGGCATCTTCCCGGGCCTCACCGTGGAGGAGAACCTCACGGTCCTGCTCCGCGAACCCGCACTGCGGCAGAAGGCCTACGACCGCTTTCCGATCCTCGCGGAGCGTCGAAAGCAGGTTGCAGGGCTGCTCTCCGGCGGCGAGCAGCAGATGTTGAGCCTGGCGCCTGCGCTTGCCGATCCGCCGAAGGTGCTCATCGCCGACGAGCCCACGCTCGGTCTCTCGCCGCTCGCGGCGGAAAGCGTCATCGAGGCGATTGTCGAGCTGCGGGACGCCGGAACCGCGGTGCTCCTCGTCGAGGAACACGCGCAGAACGCGCTGAAGGTCGCGGACACGCTCGCGTTCATGGAGCTCGGGACCATCGTGTGGCTCGGTCCGCGCGAGGACGCCGACATGGAGCTCCTCGCCAGCGCGTACCTGGGCGCGAGTAGCGCGCACTGAGGCACCACGCGGCGACCCGGGTGGCTCTGTTCACCACCCACCCGGATCGCTATTCCCGTGCTCGAGTCGACGCTACGTGCGGAACTTCTTCAGGACTGGATACGTCTGCGTGCTGCACGTGTAGGGCTCGGCAACCGAGAACGCCTTGCCGTCGCTCACCACCAACGCGCCGCACGACGGTGTCGGAATCACGTGCGAGTCCGGATACTTGGTGGGTCCCACCAAACCCTTCACCTGGTACGTCATCTTCGACGCCGCCGCCTGCACCTTTTCGGGCGTCGGGTTGGACCCTGCCTTTTTCAGCGCCTGGACGAAGAATTCGGCCGACAGGTAGCCCGCGACCAGCCCCGACGTGAGCTGGGCCCCGGACTTGACCGCGCTGACATCCTTCTGCATCTGCTGCGTGGCCGGTGTCGGGTCCTCGGGTGGCTGGAAGCTCGCCAGCGAGACGGCACCCTGGAAGAGGGGCGCGACGCGCGGGTCGTAGAGGGCGGACCAGAAGACGCCGCCGTACCCGCCCGCGTGGATCAACGAGTACGTGTTGATGCACTGCGTCGCGAGCAAGCAGATCATCGCATCGGGCGGTTTGCCGTTGTCGGCGGTCATGAGTTTCTGGACGTAGGGCGTGTAGTCGGCCACCGGCGGCGGCGGGATCTCACCCTTGGAGTACACGACCTTGAAGCCGGCACCCTGGTACGCGGATGCCTGGAACCCGGTGGAGTCACGACCGGACTGGGTGTCGGTGGAGAACAGGGCGACCGTCGGGTTCGTCTTGCCGGTCTTCTCCTTCACGTACTTGAAGACCTGGTCGGCGCCCGTGCCCGGCATCTTCTTGGGGTTAGCCGGGACGAGGCAGCCGTTGAACCCGAAGCCGTACAGCGGGGCCCCGGCGCTCGGCGTGGCGCTGCAGTACGTGTCGTCGAACGCCCAGCCGAAGTAGGGCACGTGCTGTGCGTTCAGGAACTGTCCCGGGTTCGTGTCCGACAGATTGGGGACGATCGCGAACACGCCCACCTGGCGAACGAGGCGCGTCGCTTCGTTCAGCGACTTTGCGGGATCCTGGTTGTCGTCGGCGAACTCCTTGTAGTCGATCTTGACGCCCTTCAGCTCGCCGTCGTCGTTGAAGCGCTTGAACCGCGCCTGGGCGCCTGTGGACGCGTCGGGATCGAATTGCGCCGCGATGCCCATGCCCGCGACGGTGATCGTGCCGTCGCTGAAACCGCGCACCGACGGTGCGCCGCGTGCGACCCCCGGCGCGACGAGCATGGCGGCCACGACCGATACGACCGCGAGCACCCCCACGCGGGTGACGCGCTTCGTCTTGTGTGTCAACACTTGCATCCCCCTCGGTTCCATGGAACAGCCCCCCAACCAGCGGCGCGGAGCCTACCGTGGGCGGTCGCGTGAGTGTTGGCGCGAATCGTCGACCGAGTCGAGCGGGAACTGCTCGCCGATCAGGCTTTCGGACAACGCCCAAAGACGGGCCGCCGATTCGGGATCGCGTACCCACGGTGCGTGCTGATCCGTCACCTGGCAATCGGCGAGGTAGGTACCGCCCTGTGTCGCGAGCTCCGGTGCCGTCGCGGCCCACACGGTGGTCGCGGCGCCCTGTTCGATGCTCTTGCGCGGTGGCATGCCACCCGTCGGACCGCGTTTCGCGCGCTCTCGGAGCGCGGACATGTCGTCGGCGGTCATGTACCGCCCGAGCTCGGTCGCGATCATGCCGGGATGGACGGCGTACGCGTGCACGCCGCGGTCACCGAGCCGGCGGTCGAGCTCCACGCTGAACAGGATGTTGGCGGTCTTCGACTGTCCGTACGCCGCGAACTTGTCGTACTCGCGGCGCTCGAAATTGGGGTCGTCCCACACAATGTCGGACCCCACGTGGCCACCCGAGCTCAGGTTCACCACGCGCGACGGCGCGCCCGCGAGCAGCGCCGGCACGAGGAGGCACGTCAGCAGGAAGTGGCCGAGGTGGTTGGTGCCGAACTGCAGCTCGAAACCATCGGTCGTGCGCCCGAACGGCGTGTACATCACGCCGGCGTTGTTGACGAGGATGTGCAGCTCGTCGTGCGCGTCGAGGTACCACGCCGCGAACGTGCGCACGCTGTCGAGCGACGTGAGATCGAGCAAGCCAACCTCGACCGCGCTACCTGGCACGCGTTCGCGAATCGACGAGGCCGCGGCCTCGGTGCGTTCGGCGTCGCGCGCTGCCAGCACGACGCCGGCGCCGGCGGCGGCGAGCGCACGCGCGGTCTCCACCCCGATGCCGGTCGAGGCGCCGGTCACGATCGCGATCTTGTCGCCGAGGTCGAGACCGTCGATGACCTCGTCGGTGGTGGTGTCGAACCCGTAGTTCATGCTCCTGACCTCATCCTCAGGCGTTCTCGCGCGGAACGTCGAAGCGCTCGTAGTAGCGGGCGAAGCGTGCCGCGACCTCATCGCGCTCGAGTCCGAAGTCCGCAAGTCGGTACGAATGCGTCCCGTGCACGCCGTGGGGTCGTTCTTCGGAGTACGTGCGCATGGCCGTGGCAACCTCCGGTGTGAGATCACGTCCGAGGGACGCGTACAGGTCACGCACCGCGCCGACGGGATCGCGCACGAGCTGTTCGTACGCCATGTCGTAGAAGACGGCATCGGGGTTCGCCTCGCGGAAGTCGAGCACGCGGTCGCACATCGCTTGCACCATCATCGGCCAGTGCCGCGCGATGTAGTCGTGATGGTCGGCATCACTGAACGTACCCGTCAGCGACTCGACGAGGCTGAGGACCGAGGCGACCGCCTTCACCGGGTCGCGGTGGGTCACCACGAAGCGCGCATCGGGGTACGTGTCGGCGCACGTGTCGATGAAGTGACAGTGCACAGGCGTCTTGAGCTGCCACCGACCGGCACATTGCGACTGGAGCACCTGGAGCACCCGTCGGTGGTACGCGTAGGCAGGGTGTGCGTCCGCCGCCAACATCCAGAGGTCGTAGTCGGGGACGTTGAAGCACGTCGACAGGCTGGCCGAGAGGAAGTGCTGCGCGAGGAGGACGGAACACTCGGATGGCTTGTCGGGCGGGTCGTAGTGGATTGCCCTGAACCCCGGATTGAGCTGGTCGAGCATGCCGGCACTCTCCCGGGCGGCGACGAAGCGCGGGTCCTCGTCGTAGCCGTCCTTGGTCGGTGGCGGCACCGATTGGCTCGCTTCCCACCCGAGGAGCGACCGGTTGTGCGAGTCGCACGAGAGGAGATGGCTCAACGCGGTCGTACCCGTCCGTGACAGACCGACGATCACGATCGGCTCGCGGATCGGCTGCTGCCCCAGGGCGGGATGGCACCGGTGTAAGTCGGTGACTCGGAGCCGGTTGCGGAGGCTGCCGCGTAGCTGACCGTCGAGCACACCGAGCCCCAGCGGCGTGAGACTCGCCTGGGTCGTAGCGGAGTCGTAGATGTGTTCGAGCCCGTCGCGGAACGACGGGTGCCCGAAGTCGTCGAGACCGACTTCCGCGGCAACCTCTTCGAGCATGCGATCGACGGCGGCGGTCGTGTGCTCGGCCACTGCGGTCACGCCCAGGAGTCGAAGTCACCGAGCGCGTCCGCGGTGCGTACGAGCTCGGCGGGATCAGCGGTGGTGGGCACGAGGAAGTACTCATCGGCTCCCGCGGCGCGCGCGTTGTCGACCGCGCGTCGCAGTGCTTCGGGGCCGGCGCACGTCGCCATCGACGCTGCGCCCTCGGCAATGGCGTCACCGAAGATCTTCAGGTAG
>JBKPCV010000166.1:0-5668 GCA_046727575.1 Actinomycetota bacterium | reverse complement strand
CACCGTCAACAGCGCGGCCTGGCGCTGCCACGGATACATGCCGCGCTCCCACTGGAGCAGGTACATCGCCACGCCCCAGCCGTCCCCCTCGTTGCCGACGAGACGATCACTACCGACGTGCACGTCGTCGAAGAAGACCTCACCGAACTCGTCGCGGCCCGACATCGCGCGGATGGCGCGGACGGTCACGCCCGGCGCGTCGAGATCGACGAGAAACATCGAAAGTCCGCGGTGGCGTGACTCCGGCGCGCCCGTGCGGACCAACGCGATGCAGCGCTGCGCGACGCTGACCTGCGACGTCCAGATCTTGTGGCCGTTGATCACCCAGCCGTCGCCGTCGCGTTCCGCTTTCGTGCGCAACGACGCGAGGTCGCTCCCGGCGTCAGGTTCGGAGAAACCTTGGCACCACCGCTCTGCACCACGCAGCAGGTCGGCGAGGTACTCGTGTGCGAGGTCGGGTGCGTAGACCGCGAGCATGGGGATGAGCGTTTCCAACGTGTAGTACGCCTGGGGCACGGGAACATCGTGACGCAGCAGCGCGTCGTACATGCTCCCCCGGTGACGAGCGTCACCACCGAGCCCGCCGATCGCCTCGGGCCAGCCGTAGCGCACCCAACCGGCATCGAAGAGAGCTTCCTGGAGGTCGCGCTGCCGGCGCGCGACCTCGATGAACTCGTGCGAGTGCACGCCGCGCTGGCGATCGAGGACCGACTCGTGCTCGTCGAGCCAGCGCGCGAACGCGGCGCGATAGCCGTCGAGATCGGCGGCGTAGGGATTGCTCTGCACCGTCACGTCGTCGTCTCCGGGGTCCCGATGATGGCGGCGACGATGTCACCGAGGGTCTCGACCACCTGCTCTTCGGAGAAGGGAAAGTTGTTGACCCTCCAGTACGACCAGTACCGGTCGATCATCACCAGCACCGCCAACCCGACGCGCGCCGGATCGTCGTCGGCGCCGACCGCACCTCGGTTGACCCGCTGGAACAGACGACCGAGGTGCCGCCCAGTCGCCAGGCGCGCCTTCACTCCGGCACGAGCGAGCTCCTCGTCGCCGTACGTGGCTTGACTCCAGACGAGGATGAACGCCCCGTGTTCCTCGAGCATGCGCATGTAGATGCGCACGAGCTCGTACGCCGAGTCGCGCGTCCAGTGCTCTTCGAGCGCGTCGATGTCGGTGAGCGCGCGGTCGGTTGCCTCGAACGTCTGCTGCCCGAGCGCGACCAACAGATCGCGCTTCGAGGGAAAGTAGGTGTAGAAGGAAGCGCGGGAGACGCCGGCGGCGTCCGCGATGTCGTCGATGCGGAGGCCGTGGTAACCCTTGGCGAGAAACACCTCCCGAGCCTTGTCCATGATGAGCGCGGTGGTGCGCTGCGCCCGTGGACCAACCGTGGACGCGGGTCCGCGTAGCTCGCCGCGGAGGCGGAACGTGGCGGTCGGGCTGACGGGTTTCCGCGTAGTGCGACGAGTGGCCATCTTCTGTTTGGTCGCGCTCGATGGCGGTTTCACCGAAGCTGTCGAACCGGTCTTCTGCCGGCGCTTCTCGTCAACCACGGCCGTCTCCCTGCTGTGGGCCGGACTCCACCGTCACCCAGCCTGCCCCCGCGGAGCTGCGCCGCGCCGCATCGACCACCTGCTGCACCCTCCAGCCGTCGCGCAAGGTCGGCACGCCCGGGGTCGGCAACCCACGGAATGCCGGCAGCCAGTCCTCCAGCATGAGTGCGAGGGAGCGGATGGCTCCCGCGGCGCGGCGCCGCGGCAACTCGGCGCCGCTGCGTGGCATGCGTGTGCTCGGAGCGATCGGCATCGGGGAGTCGTCTCCTACCGTCATCATCTGCACGACCACGTCTTCGCCCTGGATCGGATTCTCCACAAAGATGCGGCCGTCGCTCCCGCACAACTCGAACTCGCGTCGATTGGCACCGAGCGCGACGGCCGTGCAGCTGATCAGCACCGACGTGCCCGAGTGCAGGCGCATGATCACGACGGACGTGTCGTCGGCGTCGACGTCGAACGGTCTGCCGTCAGCGTCGGTGCGGCGCGGCACGCTGCAGCGCACGTCGGCACAAACCGCTTCAGGTTCACCGAACAGCTGACAGATGAAGTCGATGTCGTGGGACGACAAACCCATCAGGTAGCCGCCCCCTTGGTCGACGCGGTACATCCACTCGGACTGCAGCCCACGAGTCGGATGCCAGTAGTCGGCACTGGCGTGGGCGCGCGCGAAGTAGGGAGTACCGAGCGCACCGTCGGTAACCCGCTCCGCGATCGCGAGTCGCAGCGGGTCGTAGCGGTTCTCGAAGCACACCGCGTGCGCGACGCCCGCAGCTTCCGCGGCGTCGAGCATGCGCTTCGCGGCGGCCGCGTCGAGGGCCACCGGCTTCTCACACAGCACGTGCTTGCCCGCCTCGACCGCGGCGATGCTCTGCTCCGCGTGGAGGTCGACCGGCGTACACACCGAGATGAGATCGAGATCGTCCCGCCGAACGAACTCGCGCCAGTCGATGGACACCTCATCGACGCCAAGCTTCTCCGCCGCCGCCTCCACCCGCTCCTTGTGGCGTGAGCACAGCGCGACGACGTCGAACTCCGGCACCGCGCGGAACGCAGGCGTCTGGACGATCGAACCCCAGCCGACCCCGATGATCCCGACCCTGATCGAATCAGCCATGCTGACTCCTTCCCCCCGCGCCCGGCCACGGCGGCTTCGCGGCGACGATGCGTCACAATCGACTTGACGATATAGTCAAGCTACTCGTCTACGGCCAGGGAGGCCACCGACCTCCTGAGGGAGGCACCATGCCGGACCCCGGGTTTCCCGTCTTCGACGCCGACAACCACCTCTACGAGTCGCCGGATCTGCTCCCGGAGTGCCTCCCGAAGCAGTACGCCCGCGACATCCAGTTCGTGGAAGTGCGGGGACGCCCGCGTCTCGCGATCAAGGGCAAGATCACCGAGTACATGCCGAACCCGACGTTCGAGCGGGTAGCGAAGCCGGGTGCGCACGTCGACTTCTACCGCGGCACCAACACCGAGGGGAAGAGCCTGCGCGAGATGACCGGGGAGCCGATCGACTGCATGCCGGCGTTCCGGGAGCCTCGTCCGAGGCTCGAGCTGCTCGACACGCTCCATGTCCATCGAGCACTCGTGTTCCCGACGCTGGCGAACCTGCTCGAGTACACGCTCGACGGCGATCCCGACCTCACCCACGCCGCGGTCCACGCCATCAACGCGTGGCTGCACGATGTGTGGACCTTCGACTACGAGAGTCGCATCTTCACGACGCCCGTGATCACACTGCCGATCGTGGAGGAGGCGATCAAGGAGATCGAGTGGGTGTTGGAGCGCGGTGCGAAGGTGGTGCTCATCCGGCCCGGGCCGGTCACCGGCCTGCGCGGGTCACGGTCGTTCGGGTTGCACGAGTTCGATCCGGTGTGGGCCCGGCTCCAAGAGGCGGGAGTTCCCGTGTGCCTGCACGCGTCGTCCCCTCCGCTCACCAGGTACTACGAGAAGTGGGAGCCGGGGCGCACCGACAGCGCGTTCGCCTCGACTCCCCTCAAGCAGCTGCTCCTCCAGCACCGGGAGGTGGAAGACGCGCTGGCCGCGCTCATCTGCGAGGGTGCGCTCAGCCGCTTCCCCGACCTCAAGGTGGTCAGCGTGGAGAACGGCGCCGACTGGGTGGGCCATCTGCTCGAACAGCTCGCGCTCTGCTACGACCGCATGCCGCAGGAATTCGAGGAGCATCCTGTCGGCGTGTTCCATCGCAACGTCTATGTCAATCCGTTCTGGGAGGACGACGTCGCGCGACTCATCGACCTGATCACGGTCGAGCACGTGCTCTTCGGGTCGGACTACCCGCATCCCGAGGGACTCGCCGAGCCGCTCGACTATCTCGACCACCTCGCCGAGTACCCGACGATCGACGACGCCGCGAAGCGCCGCATCATGAGCGAGAACGCCAACGATCTCCTCGGTCTGTCGATGGCGGCCTGAGCGCTCTGCGAGGACCGGTCAAGCCATGAAGTGGGGCATCGTCTTTGCCAGCACTGCGTTTCCCGAGCCCGACCGCGCAATCGCGATGGCACAGGCCGCAGAGCGCGCAGGTTTCGAGTCGCTCTGGTGCCCGGAACACGTCGTGGTCGCCATCGGTGAGGGCGTCACGCCCTACGCCGCATCGCCCGACGGCACGATGGATCGCCTCTGGCGACGCGGTGGCATTCCCGACCCTCTGATCTGGCTCGCGTTCGTCGCCGGCAACACCGACACGATCAACCTCGGCACCAACGTCGTCATCGTCCCCGAACACCAACCCGTGGTGCTCGCCAAGAGCGCGGCATCGCTCGACGTGCTCGCCCGCGGGCGCTTGCGACTCGGAGTCGGGGTTGGCGAACTGCCCGAGGAGTACGCGGCGGTCGGGATGGACTTCACGAACCGCGGGCGCCGGATGGACGAATCCATCGAGGCGATGCGCGCGCTCTGGGCCGACGAAGTCGCGAGCTACGAAGGCCGGTACGTGCGCTTTCACGACGTCCGGTGCGATCCCAGCCCGGTGAACGGCACGATCCCACTGCACATCGGCGGTGTCTCGCGCGCCGCGGTGCGTCGCGCCGGCACGCACGGCGATGGCTATTTCCCCTTCGTTCGGCCCACGCTCGACCTCCACGCGACGCTGGCGCGCGTGATTGCCGAGGTGCACCGCGAGGCGGAGAAGGCCGGCCGCGACGCGAAGGCGATCGAGATCACCGTGGGTGGTGCGCGCACGGTTGCCGACGCAGAGCGCTTTGCCGAGCTCGGGGTCGACCGCTCGGTCATCGCGGTTCGCGCCAAAGAGACGCCCGCGGTCGAGGACGAGCTCGGCGCGTTCGGTCACGACGTCATCGCGCCGACGCGGGACCTCTGAGGGAGCTGCCGGGTGGACGTCCTTGCGGGGCAGGTGGCCGTCGTGACCGGTGCGGGTCAGGGAATCGGCCGGGGTGTCGCACTGGCAGTCGCCGCTGAAGGAGCGCGGGTCGTGCTGCTCGGTCGAACCGTCGCCAAGTGCGATGCGGTGGTCGGGGAGATCCAGCAGCGGGGCGGTGAGGCAACCGCCGAGCAGTGTGACGTCGAGCACCGCTCCGACGTGGAGGCCAGCATCGAGCGCACGGTCGCGCGATGGGGTCGCATCGACCTGCTGGTGAACAGCGCGCACTCCAAGGTGTACCGGTCGATCCGCAAGATGACGGACGACGACATGGAGACCATGTGGCAGTCGGGACCGATGGCGACACTGCGCTGCATGCAGGCGTCGTTCCCGTATCTGCGCGAGTCGTCGGGCTGCGTAGTGAACATGGGCTCCGGCTCGTCGATCCTGCCGCAGGCAGCGATGAGCGGCTACGCGATGACGAAGGAAGCGGTGCGAACGCTGACGCGTGTCGCCGCGCTGGAGTGGGGCCGTTACGGCATCCGCGTGAACTCGATCTGTCCGCTCGCCGACACACCCGGCTTCGCGGAGTTCGACGAAGCCGCGCCGGGCGCAGTGGAGGAGAGCGTGCTCCCGCGGATACCGCTCGGTCGGTTGGGCGATCCTGAAAGCGACGTCGGACGCGCCGTGGTGTTCCTGGCGAGCAAGGACGGCAGCTACATCACCGGCACGACACTGATGGTCGACGGCGGCTACAACTACCTCCGCTGAC
>JBKPCV010000165.1:0-12478 GCA_046727575.1 Actinomycetota bacterium | reverse complement strand
CGCGGCGAGGTCCGCCGACTGCTCCATCGTGATGAACTCGGCGATGGTCATGTGCGGCGTATGTCTTGCCGACGCAATAGTGAGCCCTTGAGTAGGGGTATCGAATGGATGGTGGATCGCAGCCGCCTGAACGTCGAGGTTGGTGCGATGGCGTAGACCACGCCTGGATACGGAGGGGTCGTGTGCACGTTTCCGCAAGTGATTGTGAACGGGGCCACGCGGCTCGGGGCATCCCGCGGTTGCGCGAGGTCGCGATCGGTGAGTGCTCGGGGCAACGGTTCACTCAGACTGACGTGTGCTTGGCAGCTCGCATGCGAGGCAGGGTCGTAGCGTCGTCGTAGATCATCGACGTACTCGATCACGCCAGCCGGCGGAAAGATGAAGAACGCGCCGAAGCGGTTTCGGTCCAAAGCGCACGAGAGCGACCGCACTCCGAAACGCCTTGGCAGAGAAGCTCGGCGATCCGGAGTTACGACTCACGGTGGGCCGTCCGCCTCCTGACGAAGCGAGGCCATAACTGCCATCGATCCGCGAGGCGCTGGAGATGCGCGAAGCGGCCCAGAACGCGACGACAGAACACTCTCGGAATCGCGCCCTCGCAGTAGCGCCGATCGGCACATCACGCGCGTCCTTCATCCGAGGGAGGGCATCAGAGGAAAAGCCTGGGCCAGCGCAGTTCGGGTTGAAGGAATTCGACGAGGTTCTTCCAGGACTCTGCTGCATCGGACGTGTCGGTGTGGGGATTGCGGAAGAGGTCGATGTAGCCCGCGATCTCGAACAGCTCGTACCAGAGTCGGTAGTAGTCGAGCCGTCCCTCGGCCAGCGCGATGCCAGTCATTTCGGTGTACTGGGCGAGGACGGACCCGTCGCCGGCGTCGAGTGCCCACAGGTCACGCTCGGGAGGGGCGATGAGCGCCGACTCCCAGTCGACCAGCCGCGGCCCGGTGGCGTCGACGACGACGTTGGAGGCGTGTGGCTCGCCATGGGTGATCACCATCCGGTCACGGTCCGCGCACACATCCGCGACGAGCCGGTCGTAGTGGGCGAGGAGTTGGCGAACGCCGCTGGCGTGCTCTTGCAACAAGTGCCGCGCCCGCTCGCCGTAGGCGCCGCTCGCCCAGGCGTCGCCGACGCGGTCGAGTGCGACGGTCAGTTCGTGGCGACCAGGCAGGAAGCCCTGCTCGACACTGGCATGGGGCGCTGCGACTTCGGCGGCCGCGTGAAGGGCCACGATCCGGCGCAGTACGGCCTTCCGATCGGCCACCGATCTGAACCCGCCGTCGTCCCCAGCGGGCCTGCCCGTCAGATAGGGATGGACGACCATCGAGTAGCGATGATCGAGGCGAGCCAGGACCTCGCCGTCGGCGGCCACCAGCGGAGCGACCACAAACTCCAGACCGGCCTCTTGACTGAGTGTTCTCGCGGTGCGGTACGCGCGCGCGAACCGAGCGAACGCCGCGTTCGCGGTCCCATCAGGGGTTGACTGCAGGTTCATATGGAGGTCGTCGACGGTGACAAAGCGCGCGTCACCCGTCCGTGCGACTGCGACCCAATGGTGACTCCCGAAACCCACCGCCTGATAAGCGAGCTCGATCGGTTCAAACCCCCAACGTGCAACGAGCGCGATTGCGATCGCTTCGTCGCCAAGATCGTCAGGCCTCGTAAACATCTACCGGCACGCTAGGAGCGCATCCCCGAAGGCGCTGGCGATAGTCACGTTCGTATACCCCTCCGAAGGAGCGTCTCGCCCGGCGTCGACTTCAGCGCAGAGCGCTCACGTCGGTAACGAATCCCACCCAACGCCCGCGTGAGACATCAGCCGCCAGCGCTGGCATCGCCGCGGCTTCTGGCCGGGACGCGCCAGGACGCGCGCACCTAACGACCACTCGCGCTGCCACGCAGCACGACAGAGCGGCACTTCTCGCGCTGCGCGACGCGAGCGCGGAACGAAGGCAGATCTTTCGCGGCAGAAGACGGCTCCGCTCACCGGCCGTGAAGGAGCTATCGGACGACGGAGAATCCCGGCCGGTCAGTGTTGACTGCGTTATCCCGGGTCAGTATGCATCCCCGAGCCATGAACTGAGAAGTAGCCGGATAAGAAACACTGCGGTCGCCACGATGATGACGACCAAGCACCCACGTGAAGGCCGAAAGGTCTCCTCTACGAGCTTCGAGCGAGGCCTGTACCTGTAGCGCCAGGGGATGCGACCTCCCGATGGCCCTTGTTCGTTCGCTGCTTGACGATTGCCGCTCTGCCGCAGGGACTTGCGCGCGATCACTCCAGATTGCCCAGTGAGACTCTGGTGGGCGTGTGTGCACTCCGACATGCCAGTACGACGCATCACTGTGAACCTGTGCAGTGCCCGTACGCGGGCAACACCGGCGACACCGGCGACTCAACAAGCACAAGGCCCCGTCCGCACGGAGCCCTTGACGCGAATCCCACTCCTTCACAGATGCCGATCTGGCTGTCGTCGGCCCTGTTCGCGTGTCAACGCTCGCGGAACAGCTCCGCGGCCCGTTCGCCGATGGCGATGCAGCTCAGGTTGGTGGGAGCCCTGGGGACGGTCGGCATGACGGACCCGTCGACGACGTGAAGCGCGTCCACGCCGTGGACCTGCAGACGTCCGTCGACCACGGCGCCGTCGTCGGGGTCGGTGCCCATGCGGCAGGTGCCGGCGGCGTGGTACCAGCCGCCCACCGTCGAATTGATGTAGGTCTCGAGCGCTTGCCGGTCGTTCGAGCTCGCCGGGTCGAAGAGACCAATGCCTCGGTACAACCCGGCGAAGGCGCGATTCGACGCGAGGCCGAGGGCGAGCTGCAGACCCTCGACGAGCCGTGACAGGTCGGCCGGCTCGGTCAGCATGCGGAAGTCGACCTCCGGTCTGACGCGGGGATCGCTGCTGCGCAGGCGCACGCTGCCCCGAGACCGCGGGTCGTGCACACCGACAACGATCGCGCTGATCGCCGGGACGCCGAGGGCACTCTGCATGTCGGGAAACGCAGCGAGATCCCATGGACTCCACATGCTGAGCCACATGTCGTCTTCCGCGGTCCGGAGAGACGAGGAGTACCGCGCCGCGAGCTGACATACACGGTCGTCGGGCGGGGCCAGTCCTTCCTGGGGGATGAGGAACACGGCCGTGCCCTGGTGATCCATCAGGTTCTCGCCGACGCCCGACAGCTCGACCATGCAGTCGATGCCGACCTCGGCAAGGTGCCGAGCCGGGCCGATCCCCGATCGCAAGAGCAGCGTCGGCGATTGCAGCGCGCCTGCGCAGACGATGACGCGCGACCCGCGCACCTGCTGCAGCCGTCCATCGCCCGGGTACTCGACGCCTACGGCCCGGCTGTGCTCGAGCACGACGCGCGCCACCTCGGTGCCGGGCCAGATCGTCAGGTTCTGCCGCTGCCGGGCGAGTGGCAGGTAACTCAACGCGGTGGACATGCGAACGCCGTCGCGCCGGTTCATCGGCATCGGTCCGATCCCCGAGGTGTCCGGCGCGTTGAGGTCGTCGACCCAAGAGATGCCATGGTCCGTGACGGCGGTGAGGAACGCCTGTTGGGCCGGCAAGAGCTCGTCCCGGCGCCAGCGCACGACGGGAATCGGCCCGGTCGTGCCGTGGGACTCGCCGGTGAAGTCCTGGTCGGTCTCCAAGCGGCAGAGCGCACGCAGCATGTGGGCCCACGACCACTCGTCCCCTGCCGCGGCGGCCCAGCGTTCGTAGTCGTCGCGAAGACCGCGCACGGCGAATGCGCCATTGACCGCGGATCCGCCACCCATCTTCCTGCCCTGCGGGTAGTTCAGGCTGGCGCCCGGCACGAACGTGGCGTCGATGCCCCACTCCGTGAGTGTCGACGCGAACTGCATCTGGTCGGCGAGCCGGTCCGCATCCGCGATCCCGGGATGATCGGGTCCGGCCTCGATCAGCAGAACCCGCCGAGCCGCGGCTTCCGTCAGCCGCGTCGCGAGCGCGATGCCCGCGGAGCCGCCCCCCACGATGATGTCGTCGTACTCGGCCACGCCACCCCCGCTTCGACGACCCACGCTTCGCCGCCTTGACGCGACGGAGCGGCGAAATCGTACCGAAACGTCCAGCAACGACCCCTGGGAACCCAAAGCGTTGATCGGCCGTTCCGCGCTACGTCGTAGACGCCAGAACACGCGCACCAGAGTGAACGGGCGACCCGCGGCAGCCTGAACCGCGCCAGATCGGCAGTGATGCGTGCGAACTTGTAACGCGTGGGGAAAGTGTTCCGAGTGGTTGCTTCGCCGAAGGTTGACTTCTCGGGCTCCGCAGTAGGGATTCGAGGTCGCCATGCGCCCGGAGTGCCAGCACATCGTCACGATCCCAGTAGAGGACTTGTTCCGAGAAGCCTTCGCCCCAGTCCTCGACGATCTTCTTGAGGGCTCGAACACGCCGAAGGGGGCACGCTGCGTCTCGCAGTGCCTTGGTGGCCTGGACGGTTACGGTGTCTTTCAACGACCAGAGTCGCGTTACTCGACGACCAGATGAGCCCCGTACGGAGGGCCTAACAGCTTCGTCCTCGTCCAATAGTCAAGCGCGGCGGGCCGCGCGCGGCGAGCGCGCAGAAAACCGGCGTCTCGAGGAAGGGAGTTTGACTACGAGGCACTTCGATGCTGGCGAGCAGGTGTCGCCGATCGCAGTCGATAGTCCCGAGATAGACGAGCGTTCGTACGAAGCGCAGTCCGAGTACTTGACGGTACGAATCGCCGCTACGCTCGGCGTCGTAGAGCAGTGCAGCTGCGGGCAACCTCGCCAACCTGTACGTCCATTAGTTGCAGCGTCGCTCTGTGGCGCCTAGATCCGATTGCGGAGGGTTGCCACCCAGTAGCCGTGTTCGACCATGGAGATCTCGTCCTCGCGGTCGACGACGTAACGAAGCGACGAACCCGAGTGGATCGAACGGAACAGCGTGTCGCTGCGCGCGACGTTCGCCGGGTCGAAGTGGTCCGGCAGCCGCGCACCGTCCTTCAGCTGCGCTCGCGGACGACGTGGGCTAGGGATCGCGGCGGCGAAGCGGCCGTCGTCGGTCTCCACGAACTCGGTCCACGGGTAGTACGTACGCGAGTCGGGGCCGGCCCGATGCTTGAAGACCAGGGCCCGCTCGCGCTCGCGTCCCCACGCCGGCCTCCGGCAGCGCGCGACGCGAACCCAAGCCCGCTCTGTGAGACCTCGAATCTCGTAGAGCCTCGAGGTGACGAAGACCTGCGGGGCCGGCTCGTGCGGCCAGTGGTACGTCCATGGACCTGCACTGGCGGCCCCCGTCACCTCGATCCCAGGCTCTGGCGCCACAACTGACGTCTCCCTTCGCGCCGCGCGCGTCACTCCTTCAGATCTGGTGACGACGTCGGCTTCGTGCGACGCAGCTTCCGCCCGAGCCACATCACCGGGTCGTAACGGGCGTCAACGACGCGTTCCTTCAGCGGGATGATGGCGTTGTCGGTGATGTGGATGTTCTCCGGGCAGACCTCGGTGCAGCACTTGGTGATGTTGCACATCCCGAGTCCCATCCTCGATTGGAGGAGGTCGCGGCGGTCGTTGGTGTCGAGGGGGTGCATCTCGAGTGCGGCGTAGCGCACGAATAGGCGCGGACCGGCAAACACCTTCATGTTGTCCTCGTGGTCGCGGATGACGTGACAAGTGTTCTGGCACAGGAAGCACTCGATGCACTTATGGAACTCCTGGACGCGGTCTACGTCCTCCTGGTTCATGCGGTAGGTGCCGTCGGGTTCGCGCGGGCCGGGTTTGAACGCGGGAACCTGCCTCGCCATCTCGTAGTTGAACGACACGTCCGTGACGAGGTCGCGGATCAACGGAAACGTCCTCATCGGCGCCAGAGTGATCGTCTCTCCCTCCTCGAACGTGTCCATCCGGGTCATGCACATGAGCCGCGGCAGACCGTTGACCTCCGCGCTGCACGAGCCACACTTCCCCGCCTTGCAGTTCCAGCGCACGGCAAGGTCGTTCGCCTGGGTGGCCTGCACACGGTGGACCACGTCGAGGACGACCTCTCCCTCTTGGGCGGCGACGTTGTAGTCGTGGTACTCGCCGGCTTCGGCGTTACCCCGCCAGATGCGCATCGTCACGGTTGCGGCCGTCACCCGTCCTCCAACAACTCGGCGAGATGGTCAGGCATTTCCGACTGTGCCTCGAGCCCGAGGCTCATGGCACCGTCGCGCTCGCGGACGACCACGGTGAGGTTGCCGAGCTCCGGATCGGTGCTCGGGTAGTCGTCGCGCGTTTGCGCGCCGCGGCTCTCCCGGCGCTCCCGGGCCGCGCGCGTGATGCACTCCGAGACGGCGAGCATAGAGCGGAGGTCGAGCGCGAGGTGCCAGCCCGGGTTGTACTGCCGGTGACCCTCGACGGTAAGCCGGCGCGACCGCTCCTGGAGGACCGTGAGCTCTTCCAGCGCTTTGTCGAGCTCGTCCTCGGTGCGAATGATGCCCACGAGGTTGTGCATGCACTCCTGCAGGTCCTGCTGCACCGAGTAGGGGTTCTCTCCGCCGGCGACCTCGAATGGGCGGAGCGCCTCGCGGGCGATGTCGTCGATCTCGGCCGTGTCCACCGCCGGGCGCGTGCCCCGCCCTGCGGCGTGCTGAGCGGCGAACAGACCGGCGCGGCGGCCGAAGACGAGGAGGTCGGACAGCGAGTTCCCTCCGAGCCGGTTCGCCCCGTGCAGGCCACCGGCGCACTCGCCGGCGGCGAACAGGCCCGGGACGGTGGACTCCTGGGTCTCGGCGTCAACCCGCACCCCACCCATCATGTAGTGGCAGGTGGGCCCGACCTCCATGGCCTCCTTCGTGATGTCGACGTCGGCGAGTTGCAGGAATTGGTGGTACATGGACGGCAACCGGCGTTTGATGTAGTCGGGGTCGCGACGAGTCGCGATGTCGAGGAGCACTCCTCCGTGCGGACTTCCCCGACCGGCCTTGATCTCACTGTTGATCGCGCGCGCCACCTCGTCGCGCGGGAGGAGGTCGGGGGTGCGTCGTGCCGTCTTCTTGTCTTCGTACCAGCGGTCGGCCTCTTCCTCGGTCTCGGCGGTCTCGGACGCGAACATCGGAGGGATGTACCGGAACATGAACCGCTCGCCCTGCGAGTTCTTGAGCACGCCGCCGTCGCCGCGTACGCCCTCGGTGACGAGGATCCCCCGCACCGACAGCGGCCACACCATGCCCGTGGGGTGGAACTGCACGAACTCCATGTCGATGAGATCGGCACCGGCCCAGAGCGCCAAGGCATGGCCGTCCCCCGTGTACTCCCACGAGTTCGAGGTGATCTTGTAGGCCTTGCCGATCCCGCCAGTGGCGAGCACCACGGCGGGCGCCCGGAACAGGACGAAGCGGCCCGACTCCCGCCAGTAGCCGAACGCACCCGCGATGCGGTCGCCGTCCTTGGGCAACCGGGTGATGGTGCACTCCATGAAGACGTCGATGCCCTGGTGCACGGCGTGCTCTTGCAGCGTGCGGATCATCTCGAGCCCGGTACGGTCGCCGACGTGCGCGAGGCGGGCGTACCGGTGACCGCCGAAGTCGCGCTGCAGGATGCGGCCGTCGGGCGTGCGGTCGAAGAGCGCGCCCCACTCCTCGAGCTCGAGCACGCGGTCGGCGGCTTCCTGCGCGTGGATCTGCGCCATCGCCCAGTTGCTGAGGAACTTGCCGCCGCGCATGGTGTCACGGAAGTGGACCTGCCAGTCGTCTTCGGGGTACACGTGCCCGAGCGCGGCGGCGATGCCGCCCTCGGCCATCACCGTGTGTGCCTTGCCGAGCAGCGACTTGCAGACGAGCGCGGTGCGCGCGCCCTGCGCGGACGCCTCGATCGCGGCGCGCAGGCCCGCGCCGCCCGCCCCGACCACGACCACGTCGAACTCGTGCGTCTCGTACTCGGCCATCAGATGATCCGCGGGTCGGTGATCGTGCCGTTCGCGACGAGGCGGATGTACAGGTCGGTCAGCGCAACCCCGAAGAGGCTCACCCAGGCGATCAGCATGTGCCGCTCGTTCAGCACGGAGATGAACTTCCACGCCTGGTAGCGGCGCGGCGATCGGGAGATCCGGTCGAGGCGCCCGCCGCAGATGTGCCGGCACGAGTGACACGAAATGGTGTAGGCACCGAGCAGCAGGGCGTTCGTGAGCAGGAGCAGCGTACCGAGTCCGATGCCGAAGCCGTCGGGGAAGTCGAACGCCTCGATGGCGTCGAACAACAAGATGAAGGGGAACGGCAACACGAGATAGAAGAAGAACCGGTGCACGTTCTGGAGGATGAAAGGGAGCTTCGACTCACCCGTGTAGCGCGATCGCGCGTCGGGAATCGCGCACGCGGGCGGCGCCCAGAAGAACGAGCGGTAGTACGCCTTGCGGTAGTAGTAACAGGTGAGACGGAAGCCGAGCGGGAACGGGAGGATGATCAGGGCCGGAGAGATCGTGTACCAGCTGCCGATGACGTTCCACGAGGGTCCCCTGCAGTTCGTCGCCAAGCATGGTGAGTAAAAGGGTGAGAGGTAGGGGTCGGCGTAGTAGTTCTTGTTGACGAACGTCACGTATAGGCCGTAGATCACGAACGCGCTGAGCACGAGCACGGTGAGCACCGGCGCAATCCACCACCGGTCGTTTCGGCGGGCGACGTCGGCTTCCGCGAGCCGCGCGTCGCGCACCCGGAGCTGATCCGTGGCCGTCGCCATTCCCGGCGCCCCCTTCCACTCCGTGGGCGGCGACAACCTAGCTGCCCGCGACGCGGCGGGCGGACTTCTGCGGCCGAGCGCGGACTGTCCGCGGCGTCTACTCGAGGGGCTGTTCGGCCTCCGCCGGGCGCGGGCGGAGCCGCGCCCTCTCGATCACGCGTACGCACGCGTTCCATCGCAGGATCGCCTCGTCGTCGTCGGCCGGGCTCAGCGAACTCGCCCGTTCGTAGCAGTCCAACGCGTTCCGGAAGCTGTCATAGGCGAAGCTCGAACCCATCGACCGTTGGAGGCGCGCTCGTCCTTCACGTTCCCAGGCGATGCCTTCGTAGTAGTGACGCTGGTACGGATCGGTGAGCCGGTGAATGTGCTCCCTCGCCGCGTGAAGGCCCGGCCGGTCGCTCCTCCCGAAGCGGTCGGTGATCGAGAGGATCCTGACGACCAGGGCCTGTTGATTCTCCGGGTCGACGGCGAGGATGTCGAGGCAGATGCTCTCGGCCTGCTCGGGATCGTTGAGCAGCCGGTAGCGCTCGGCTCGTTCCAGGGCGCGCGGGATCGCCGCTCTCGAGATGGGCTTCAGCGCGAGGCGCTCGACCGCCTCTCGATCGCCCTCCTCCACCGCGCCGGTCATCGCTGAAACGTATCGCGCTCCGCACGATGCGAACCGGCCTTCAGTGGTAGCGGTTTGCCGCGTGTGGAGCGGGCAACAGCACTCGAACCCGCGCCCCTCAGCTCGGCAAAGAGGAAGGCCCCTCGCTCGGGCCGCTGCAAGCGCTGCGTCCAGGTCAGAGGCTGGCGCGCGCTCCGCTCAACAACGTCTGACGGCTCGACTCCGCCGCATTGGAGCAGCGCTTGGAGTAGTAGGACCTCGCTCCCCCGCGCACACGCACTCATCCCCCGTCGTCGTGCCGCAGTGGGCTCTGAGAGTTACGGGCCCCTGTTAGGGATCGCGGCGTCCCGCTACGTGCCGACGGTCTGAGGTGTGCCCGGCCCAGTCCGTTCCTGAATGACCTGGCGCATCGACGCGCAGTTGGGTCAGCGCGCGTGCGCCAGGCGCAGACCCGTCCAGGGCCAGTCGACGGCGTACAGGATCCCTCGCCCGGAGGAGCAGATGTACGCAGTGTTGCCGTCGTTCCCGCCGAAGCAGATGTTGGTGACGTACGGGTCGTGCTCGGGGGTCACGAAGTGGTCGACAACCGTGCCGTCGGGTGCAAGCACGGTGATGCCCGACCGTTGCAGGTTGGAGATGCAGACGTTGCCGGCGCCGTCGACGGCGAGGCCGTCCCACCCGTGTGCACCGCCGGTGGAGTACAGCTCGCGTTCGTTCGTCAGCGTGCCGGGCGCGCTGACGTCCCAAGCGACCACTCGGCCGGTGTAGGTCTCGGACACGTACAGGCGGCGGCCGTCGGGGGACAGGCCGGCACCGTTCGGGATCTCGAGGCCGCTCGCCGCGATCGCGATCGCGCGTGCGATCGGATCGGCGTAGTAGAGGAGCCCGATGGTGGTGTCGACGATGTAGCACGAACCGGTGCCGTCGAACACAATGTCGTTGAGGCCGCCGATCCGGGTGCCGTCGGCGTGGGTGAACACCTCGGAGACCGCGCCGGACTCGAGATCGACGCGTTGCACCGAACCGCCGGGGTTGTCCGCGGCGAGCTCGCAGGGAAACCGGATGTCGCCTTCGGTCGTGAACACGAGGCCGCCGTCGTTGCCGACGTAGACCGCACCGTCCGGTCCGAATGCTGCCCCGTTCGGCCCGCCGCCGCAGTGGATCCGCGCGACGGTGCCGTCCGGGTGCACGCGTGCCAGCGAGCCGCCTTCGATCTCGACGACGAGGACGGAGCCGTCGTCCATGGCGACGGGCCCTTCGGGGAACTGCAAGCCGGTTGCGGTGACGCGAAGTGTCGACATGTCGAACGAGCTCATCCACGACCTCTGCAATCGTCAGGAGTGTGCGGCGAATCGACCATAGCGACCGCGTGTCGGACGCGTGACCGATGCGCGCTCGTGCGCGTTGGCGGGCGACGAAGTCCACGGGGTATGCATGCATTCGGCTCCGCGTCACGGTGCGCGCTGCACGCGTCTCCAATCGAGGACACCATGAACCTTGCCGATGTCGGCGGCTCATCCGGTCGGCGAACCGGACTCGGCGCGCCGCCAGCCAGCGACTTCCTGCGTTCGTCGCTGGCGGCGATGTGGCAGCCCTCGAACGGTCCGGGCGCCCTGAACGGTGTGCGGGTCGTCGACCTCGGGCAGTACGTCGCTGGCCCACTGGCAGCGACGCTGCTTGCCGACCAGGGTGCCGAAGTGGTCCGCATCGAGCCGCCGGATGGTCCGCGCTGGGAGTCGCCGGCGAACGCCATGTTGTTGCGCCGCCGCCGGACGGTCACCCTCGACCTCCACGAGCCGGGGGATCGCGCTCGAGCGCAGGCGCTGATCGCGTCGGCCGACGTGGTCATCGAGAACTTCCGTCCCGGTGTCGCCGAGCGACTGGGGGTCGGGCCGACACTCTGCTCCGTGGTGCCGCAGCTCGTGTACTGCTCGCTGCCCGGTTTCGGGTCCGACGATCCGCGAGCGGGTCTCCCGGCGTGGGAGGGCGTGGTCCTGGCCGCGGCCGGTGCCTATTCGCTCGATGTCTCCTCCGCGCTGATCCCCGGGGCCGACGGCCCACCGGATCGGCCCGCCTTCTCCCCGCTCGCGCTGGCATCCGTGTTCGGAGCCTCGGAGGGCGCGATGGCCATCTGCGCTGCGCTGATCGCGCGTGAGCGCGATGGCTTCGGTCAGCGCATCGAGGTTCCCCTGTTCGACGCGCTCTTCGAGGCGATCGGCTTGCGGGGCCTGTCGTACGAACGGAACGGCCCCTTCTATACCGACATGGGTTCCGGCTTCTTCCGGTGCTCGGACGGGAAGTTCATCGTCTTCGTCGCGACGTGGTTCCGGCACTTGGAATGGTTCGCGCGCGGTGCCGGTGTCGGGGCGTGGATCGACGAGGGGCTCGTCGATTACGACCGTCTCATGTCGGATCCTGACGCGGTTGCGGAGCTGCGCCGCCGGCTCATCGAGCTCTTCGCCACCCGGCCGGCCCCGGAGTGGGAACAACTGCTGCGGGACCACGGGTGCACGGTGAGCATGTTGCGCTCGACGACGGAATGGCTCGCCGAACCACAGGCGACCGCGTCCGGCACCTTTGCCGACGTGCGCGACCCCGTGCTCGGGCCGGTGCGGGTGCCGGGCGCGGCGGTGCGCCTCCACGGGTTCCCGTCCGCTCGGATCCCCGAACGGGCGGACCCCTCGGCGCGCGACGATTCGATACTCGAACAGATCGACGCCGCGCGCTCGGGCATCGATCTCGAGGTGGCTGCCGACGCCGACACGCCTGCCGGGGATCATGTCTCGGCCACGGCCCCGCCGCTCGCCGGGATCAACGTCCTCGACCTCAGTCGAGTGGTCGCAGCGCCGACGGCCGCGAAGTTGCTCGGCCAACTCGGCGCCGACGTCGTCAAGATCGACGAGGATCCGCTCGAGGCCCGGGCGTCCACGCCGATGCCGTCGTTCCACGAGCACCTCAACCGGGCCAAGCACAGCATCGCCCTCGATCTCGCGGACGAAGCCGACATTGCGACCTTCGGGTCATTGCTCGGTCAGGCCGACGTGCTGGTCGAGAACTTCACGCTCGGAGTCGCGGAACGGCTGGGGTTCGACCACGAGAGTCTGCGCCGCGACGGCCGCGCCATCGTTTCGCTCCACCTCAACACCTATGGCCGCGAAGGCCCCTG
>JBKPCV010000164.1:0-39310 GCA_046727575.1 Actinomycetota bacterium | reverse complement strand
CTGCCACTCGATGTATAGCGCGGACGGTGGTGACCGAAGAAGAGTCCTGGCTTGGGCGGAAGGCGAGCCGCCGAAATGGAGACTTTGCGAGGATGTCAAGCAGCAGCGTTCTGAGCGGAACGCACCGCGCTGTGGGCCGGCACGCTACGCCCCGGGTCGTCGAGCGCGACCAACGCTGAGACGCCGGTGCCCGCGCGCAGGCGGTTGCGGTTGATGTCGTGTCGGGTTCCACCGATGAGTTCCATCCCTGGCGTGCGTCTGATCCGATGACGGACCCGAGATGACTGAAGCCTGCGAGTGCTTCGCGACTGCGAGCGCACCACAGGAGAGGCGAGCGGATCGATGGACCAACCAACCGCGGAGCAAGCGTTACGCCAGCTCGAGCGTCGGGCGGCCGAGCGTCCCGAGGCGCCCGACAAACCCCTCCATCATGGGATGCGATGAAGGGGATACGTGATGTCTGACAGGCACCCCGTCAAGCGTCATGAGCGCCTCTGGACCATTGCTGGGCGGTGGGCGACCTCCGGCTCTGTCATCGGTGATCCCCCGGTTCCCGTCGTGGGAACCGACGTCTATGAAGTGCTGCCCGGTGGGCACTTCCTTGTGCATCACGTCGACGTAACGGTCGGCCCGCACGAGGTTCGTGCAATCGAGATCATCGGTGAGACCGATCCCGAGAACAGCGACGGCTATCTCGCGCGCAGCTTCGACAGCGACGGGAACGCGGAGGTGATGCGCTTGACGATCGACGATCAAGGCGCCTTTCACTTCTCGGGTGGTCCCGACGTAGCTGCCGCCGCGCAGGCGAAGGACACCACGACTGTCCGAGTGCGATCGACTCTCAGGGTCGCGGAGGATGGTGCCTCAATGAGGGCGCTATGGGAGCGATCCGAGGACGGAGCAAGCTGGCGGCCGTGGATGGATATCGCGTTCACGCGTTGACCAATAGCGGCTGACGCTCATCGGTGCGCAGCATGGAGACGCAGAGGATCGGCGTCGTCGCCTCCTCCAACGTGAGTGGGGATCGACCGCCTCTCGGTACGGCTCGACCCGCGCTGAGCTGCGGTGCGACCGTCAGCCTCGCTCGCCAGGTCCGCGAGACCTCGACGGTATCGTCTCCGGCGTCGAACTCGGCCTTGCCAACCGAAGGTCAACCGCGTACCACGCGGCCGGGTCGTGCTGTGGTGAGCTCGTCGTCCTCGACTGTGACGGTCCCATGCTTGATCGTGGCGGCGTACCCGCGGGCGCGCTGTACGAGACGCCGCGCGCCGCCCGGTAGGTCGTATACGAGCTCGGGCGGGCGGACCGCCAGGCGGTCGAAGTCGATCACGTTGAGATCGGCGAGGAGCCCAGGCGCCAGCACCCCACGATCGCTGAGCCCGTAGAGCTGCGCCGTGTCCCGCGTCTGCGCGCGGACCACCCGCTCGAGCGGCAGCCGCTCGCCCCGGGTGCGATCGCGCGCCCAGTGCGTCAGCATCGTGGTCGGCGTGCTGGCGTCGCAGACCGTGGCGATGTGGGCTCCGGCGTCGGCGAGCCCGAGCACCGACGCCGGGTGCACCAGCATCTCGCGCACAGCTTCAGCGTCGCCGTACGCGTAGTTGTTGATGTGCAGCATGAACAGGACGTGGGGGTCGGAGTCCATGGCGTCGAGAATCACGTCGACGGGTGAGACGCCGCGCGCTTCGGCGCGGCCGGCGACGGACTGCTCGTACGGCTGCTCGTAGTCGACGGGATCCGTGAACGGGAACATGCGGTCCCAGCGGAACGCACCCTGCCGGTCGTCATCTGCGGCTGCTCGGACGATCGCGCCCCGCGTGCTGGGATCGCGCAAGCGGCGGGCCTTCTCGTCGACGGGCAAGTCGCGCAGCGCGGCATAGGTGGGATAACGGTCGAAGGGGTGGTAGGTGGTGCCGAGCCCGAACAGCAAGCCGCCGGGACGGCCGGCGACCTGCACCACGAGCGGGGCACCGGCAGCTTGAGCACGCGCGGCTTCTTCGAGCACGTCGCGCCAGGCATCAGGGCGGACGTTGTTCTGGGTCATGAGCAGGCACACCGGCCGGCCGATGCGCTCGGCGAGCCGACGCATCCACTCCACCTCACCCGCGACGGCCTCGACGTCCTCGCCCACCACGCCCGCGGGCGCGACCTCATAGACGCCGACGCCGAGCTCCCGCAGCACGTCGCCGAACGCGAAACGTTCGTCCTCGGCGGCGAAGGTGCCCGCGATCGGGACGCGGTCGCGCATGTAATGGGTGACCGTGCGAGACGTCGAGAATCCGATGGCGCCCGCTCGGAGGCCGTCACGGACGATGGCGCCCATGGCTGCGATGTCCTCGGCGGTCGCCGGCTCGTCCCGCACCGCGCGCTCACCCATCACATACGTTCGCACTGCGGCATGTGGGATCTGGGTCCCAACATCCACGGTGCGCGGGATGCGATCGAGCGCGTCGAGAAACTCTGCGAACGTCTCCCACGACCAGTCGATCCCCGCGCGAAGAGCCGATGCCGGGATGTCTTCCACGCTCTCCATCATCTCGATGAGGAACTCCCGCGCGTCAGGCGCACACGGCGCGAAACCGACCGAGCAGTTGCCGAGAACGACGGTGGTCACGCCGTGCCAGCACGACGGTGTGAGATCGGGATCCCAAAAGGCCTGGCCGTCGTAGTGCGTGTGGATGTCGACGACGCCCGGCGTGACCAGGCGGCCGTCGGCGTCGATCACCCGGTGCGCCCGCCCATGGATGTGGCCGACGTCGGTGATCCGCCCATTTGAGATCGCGACATCGCCCATGAAGCCGGGGCCGCCACTGCCATCGACGATGAATCCGTTGCGAACGACGAGATCGTGCATCGGTCCAGTCTGCCCAAGCCCGGCGAAGTCGCGTCAACCGGGCACAACTGTCGGCCCGGATCCACGCCCGTTGGTTCGGTTCTAAGGCGGCGCGATCTCTCCGAATCGTGTGGAGCGCTCGCACGCGGTCCATTCGTGCTTCCAGCGGCCGCGCCCGCGACCGTCATCGCCGGTGGTAGATGAGGTCGAAGTCGGTCGTGTAGTTGGCGCCGTCTTCCGCGATCTCCCAGCGTCCGGTGATCGTGTTCCCGTCGTCGCTGAAGGTCGCGATGAAGCGCTGGGAGAACGGCTCGCCCTCCCGCCAGAGCTTCCACTCGCCGTTGCCGATGCTCATCTCGTAGACGCGGCAGACGTTGCGCTCGTCGGAGTACAGCTGGAAGTACGTCCCGTTGGCCGCATCGCATCCGATGATGGAGACGTTGTCGGGCGCCTCGGGAAGCTCGGCCGTCCCACGCTCGACCAGATGTGCCCCCGAGGCGTGCCACTCGAAGGTGACCCTTCCGCCGCCCGGCCACGGCTCTCCGTCGGGCCATTTCGCCTCGAAGGTCCACTCGCCGACCAGAGGCTCGAGCTGGCGTAACGCTTGCTCCGCGGTTGGTTGGTCCATCGATCCGCTCGTTCCTCCCGTGGTGCGCTCGCAGTCGCGACGCGCTCGCAGGGCTTCAGCCATCTGGGGTCTCGTCATCGGATCAGACGCACGCCGAGGATCGAACTCATCGGTGGCCCCGCTCGGCGCTCGAGTCGCGACCGTGTCTTTGCGCCGCAGCCCTGACCGACGGATCCCGGGAGCGTCCGGGGGCGGCGGTCACACGATGCGGCGCTCGGTCGCCCAGCGCGTGAGCTCGTGCCGGTTGGAGAGCTGGAGCTTCCGCAAGACAGACGACACGTGCGTCTCGACCGTCTTCGTCGATATGTCGAGCTGGCGCGCGATCTCCTTGTACGCGTATCCGCGCGCGATGTGCCGCAGTACCTCGCGTTCGCGCGCGGTGAGCTGGTCGAGGTTCGGGTCGACCGCGTCCAGCGGGACGTGTGCGAACGCGTCGAGAACGAATCCCGCGAGCCGGGGCGAGAAGACCGCGTCGTTGTCGGCCACGCGCCGGATCGCATCGACCAGCTCGGGTCCGGAGATCGTCTTCGTCACGTAGCCGCGCGCGCCGGCGCGAATCACCGCGATGACGTCCTCGGGCGCATCCGACACCGAGAGCGCGAGGAAGCGGACGTCGGGATGCTGCGTGAGCACGCCGCGGATCACGGCCTCGCCGCCACCGTCGGGCATGTGCACGTCGACGAGCACGACATCCGGCAGACGTTCCGCGATCATCTCGACCGCGGCCGCGACCTCGGACGCCTCACCCACCAGCTCGGCGTCGCCGCCCAGCTCGGCCCGGACGCCGCTCCGGAACAGATGGTGGTCGTCGACCAGGAACACGCGCGGCGTGACTGTCATCCGGGGACCCGCGGCATGGAGAGCTCGACCTCAGTGCCACGACCGGGCCGGGTGCGGATCACCGCCACGCCTCCGTTGCGCTGCATACGGCCGGTGATCGACTCCGCGATGCCGCCGCGCTCGACGGGAACCACGGCGAGGTCGAAACCGCGTCCGCGGTCGCGCACGAAGACGGTCACCTGGTCGCGCTCGACCTCTTCGTAGACCGCGACTGTGGGGGCTCCGGAATGACAGGCCGCGTTCACGATGGCCTCCTGGGCCGCAGCCACGAGGGCGCTCAGGCGCTCGTCGAGCGGGCAGGCACCACCCACTCGCACGGTCTCGATGGAGACACTCTGGCGTTGTTCGATATCGCTCGCCACGGTCTCGAGCGCGTCACCGAGGTCGAGATCGGCGCGCATCGAAGCGCGGCCGAACAGCCAAGAACGCAGCTCACGCTCCTGGCGCCGGGCAAGCCCGACGACCGCGCGCGAGTCGTCGGCGCTCCGCTGGATCAGCGCGAGTGTCTGCATGACCGAGTCGTGCAGGTGCGCGGCCATCTCGGCTCGCTCGTCGGAGCGGATGCGCTCCCGGCGTTCCTCGACGAGCGCGTTCCAGAGCCGCCAGAGCCAGGGACCGAAGATCAGCCCGAGACCGCCGAGGATCACTGCAACCGCGAGGAGCCCCTGCCCAACGGCGCGGAACGCACCCTGAGTGGCGAGGAACGCGCTAGCCCCGGCGACGACGAGCGCCCCGCCCACCACGAACCGCAGCACCGACGCGGTCTCGCTCGAGCGGCCGTCTGCAAGCGCGGGGATACCGCGTTCGCGGCGTACGAGCTCACCGATGAGCTCGTCGATCGGACGCCCGCTGCGACCGACGATGAGCGCGGTGCCCATCGCGGCCAGCACGATCGGCCACAAGAGCGCGTCGCTGAACCCGAGGCCGACCGCCTTGGCGAGCAGCAGCACGCCCAATGTCACGGCGCCGAGCGCGAGCAGCTGTACGAGGTCATTGCGCGAACACTGCCGCGTGGGCCGGTGACCCGCATGGGCCCCGGCGTCGAGCGGCAGGAACAACCATCCGGCGCCGTAGAGGACGATGCCGGCGCCACCGGCGAATGCAAGGACGACGAACGCCAGCCTCACCAGCGTCGCTTCGATGCCGAACTTGTCGCCGAGACCGCTGGCAACGCCCGCAATCAGCTTGTGCTGCGAGCGGCGGCTGAGCGCGTGGTGAGTCGCGGTGGGCGAACCGGCGCCATGGTCCACGTCCGGCTCCTCGTGTCGGATGGCGCGTCGCTGCACGCGACGCGCACGGGCGGAGCACGATGATCGCGCGCCGCTCGTCGTCCGGGCATCCGGGGCGTCCCCGGAACCGGAGCGCGGGTCTCGGGGTCGGGCTCCGGGACATTCCCGATGGAGCGGGATCCCGCGGTTGCGGATGATCCTTCCATGGATGCACCGCCTGTCGAACCGCCACCGCTCGACCCGACTGAACCCGACCCCCCGGATCCCGTCCCTCCGCCCACCGCGTCCGCGCCCCCGCGCCGCCTGGCGCGCCGCCTCGACGAGCGCCTGCTGGGCGGAGTGGCGGGCGGGGTGGCTGACTACCTCGGCGTCGACGTCGTGCTCGTGCGCCTCGGGTTCGTCGTCACGACCTTCGTCGGCGGCCTCGGCGTCATCGCGTACGTGATCGGCTGGATCGTGTTGCCAGTGGCGCCGTCGACGTCGCCGGGTGCGGTCGCGCACCGCGACCGACGACAGCTCGTCGGCTACGCGCTCGTGGCGCTCGGGTTGCTGGTGATCGGCGGGCGCCTCGGCTGGTCGTTCGAGGGCGGGGGCGCGTTCTGGCCCCTCGTGCTCATCGGCCTCGGCGGCGCCGTGCTCTGGTTGCGCACCCGCGATGTCGCGCACGAAGTCGCGCCGGCGCAGCCGGTTCCTGGCGCTCCCGCGCCGCCGACGCCGACCCCGCCGATGACCGAGGCGCCTACCGCGGTTGAGACCGGGCCGCTCGCAGCGCCGTCAAGCCCACGCCAGCGGTCGTACCTGGGCGCGGTCACGTGGAGCTCCTTGCTGATCCTGGCCGGCTGCGCCTGGCTGCTCGAGGCCTCAGATGCGGTCGACGTCGACATCGGTGTGATGTTCGCGCTCGCGCTCGCGGTCGTCGGGGGTGCGCTGCTGGTGAGCGCCTGGTACGGCCGGTCGCGCGGGCTCATCGCGCTGGGCATTCCCCTCGTGCTCGTGGTCGGCGCGTTCGGCGTCATCAACGTGCCGCTCGACGGCGGAATCGGCGACCCGACTTACCGGCCTCGGACCATCGCCGCGGTGGACGGCACGTACACCCTCGCCATCGGCGATCTGTCGGTCGACCTGCGGCGCGTCGATTTCTCCCGGTCCCACCGGCGAGTGCACGCGCAGCTCGGCATCGGCCAGCTGAACGTCACGGTGCCTCCGGGCGTGCGCGTCGTCGTCGACGGCCACGCCGCCCTCGGCAGTATCACCGCGTTCGGCACGAAGTCCGAAGCGTGCTGTCCCACCGACGTGCACCTGGTGCGCCCGGGCCTTCGGGGCCGCGGCACCCTCGTCCTCGACGCCGACGTTGGCGCGGGGCACATCGACGTCAAGCGGGAGGAGAACCGTCGTGGAGCGTCATGAGCTCGACCCTGTCGCGCTGGTGCTCGGCGCGGCCTTCCTGGTGCTCGGTCTCGCCTACGCAATCGCGCGTTGGAGCTGGATCGAGTCCGACCGGGGCTGGCTGCTCGGTGCCTTGCTGCTGGCGCTCGGAGTCGCCGGCGTGCTCAGCGCCACTCGCAGCCGGCGACGTCGGAGCGGGATTGACTCAGATGGCAGTTCCTGAGTTTCACGATCTACGCGGGGTGAGCTCGGTACGTTCGAGCACGCGGCTGACGTCCGATGGCGAGACGATGCCGATGACGCGTCCATTCGTCATGACGAGCTCTCTGCCCTCCGCACAGCCGTCTCGTATCCGTTCGAGCGCGTCCACGAGCGGTTCGTCGGGCCGGACCGTCGGCACCTGCGACAGCGGGCACGCCACTTCTCCGACGCGCGTGGTCGGCCACGCCGCGCGAGGGACCTGCTTGACCCGCCGGAGCGTGAGCAGGCCCACGACGTCGCCCAGTCGGTTGACCACGGGGAAGGTCGAGTACGGCGCGCGCAGGACGTAGTCGTCGACGAAGCGCTGGACGTCGATGTCAGCCGGCACGGTGACGGGGTCAGGCGTCATGACGTCGCGCACCTCGAGTGACCCGAGGCGCCGCTTCATCACGGCATGCTGCTGCTCGGCCGTCGCCGCGTTGAGCAGGAACCAGCCGAGCAGCGCGTACCACAGGCCGTCACGGTCGGAGATGAAGAGGCCGAAGCCCAGCGCGATGAGCGCTGCTCCGAAGAGACGCCCAGCTGTGGCGGCGATGTTGGTGGCGCGCAGCGGGTCCTTCTTCCAGGCCCAGATCAGGGCGTGTAGAACCCGGCCGCCGTCGAGCGGGAGCGCGGGCACGAGGTTGAAGACGGCGAGGACGATGTTGATTCCCGCCAACCACGCGATCATGGAAACGACGAGCGGCGAGGCATCGGCCGCGTCGAGCGCGAGCGCCACGGCCGTGCCGATGATGCCGATGGCCAAGCTCGTGAGCGGCCCGACAACGGCAATGCGCAGCTCGTCGCCGGCAGTTCGAGCCTCGTCCCGGAGCTGTGAGACCCCCCCGAGTGCCCAGAGTGTGATCCCCTCGACCTGCACGCCTCGGCGCACCGCGACAAGTGAGTGGCTCATTTCGTGAGCGAGGATCGAGGCGAGGAACACCACCGCCGTGACGACGGCCGCGAACCAGTACGCGGCGTCGGAGTAGTGCGCGACGTCGTCGGGGAGGCGCATCGACGCGAGGGTCACCGCGATCAGCGCGAGCACGATGAAGACGCTCCAATGAATGCCGACTTCGATTCCGCGGACGCGGCCGAGGGTCACAGTTGGTTTCATCACGCGAGCATGGCCGCCACGCGGCTCGCGGGCCATCCCGCGATCGCGTGGTGTCGGCTGATCACACCCCGACCGCTCGTCGACCTTCGCCGAAGCCGCGAACGTGCTGCCATCAGTTGCACCGGTCCCCAGCGAAAGACGTGTCGCCTTGCCGAGGTGAGGGTCGCGGGTCCGAGTCCCGTCGTCCGCTCCAGGCAGACCTCCTCGTCACAGGCAGAGGAATCTGGGAGATTCCTTGTCACGCTGCTGACGATCGGCGTTCTGCGCTCGCGAAGGCGGCAAGCAACTCGGCGTTGAAAGCATCGAGATCTGCGGGTTTGCGGCTGCTGACAAGCGTGTTCGGTCCGTTCCTGTCGACCTGTACTCGCTGGTCGACCCATGTCGAGCCGGCATTGCGCAGGTCGGTACGGAGGCTTGGCCACGACGTCATGGTGCGGCCCCGCACCCGGTCGGCCTCGACGATGACCCAAGGTCCGTGGCAGATGACCGCAACCGGGCGGCCCGTGTCGAAGAACGAACGGACGAGCACGACGGCGTTGTCGTCGGTGCGGAGTCGATCGGCATTCGCGACACCGCCTGGGAGCACCAAGGCGTCAAAGTCGGCGACGTCGGCGTCTTCGGTCGTCATGTCGACAGGAAACGTGTCGGCCTTGTCGAGGTGCTTGAACGCCTGGACCGACGCTGCCTTGGTCGCGACGAGGACGGCTTGACCCCCCTCGGCCTCCACGGCTGCCCACGGGCTGGTCAGTTCGACCTGTTCGACGCCTTCGTTCGCAACGACGAACGCAATCCGCTTTCCGTGCAATTGATTGACCATGTCCGTCTCCGTTCCGGTGTCTTCTCTTCCGCGCGTACCCGCGCACGCGAGATCGAACACCTCGTGGAAGCTGTTCAGTACATCGCGAGGTTCTGCTTCGCGCGCGGCGGGGCGAAAGCGCGGTCGAGGAGCTCGAGATCGTCGTCAGTGAGGTGGATCGCGACGGCAGCCCGGTTCTCCCGCACGTGCGCAGCCGTGCTCGCCTTCGGGATCGCGATCACGCCGGTGACGCGCAACACCCATGCGAGTGCGATCTGCGCGGGAGTCGCGCCGTGTCTGACCGCGACCGTCTGAAGCACGGGGTGGTCGAGGAAACGCGTCTGTCCGATGGGCGAGTACGCCATGATCGGGGTGCCGCGCTCGACGCACCAGGGCATCAGGTCGAACTCGATCCCGCGCCGCTCGAGGTTGTACAACACCTGATTCGTCGCGACGTCCCCGCCACCCGGAGTCCGCCCGAGCTCCAGCAGGTCGTCGAGGTCAAAGTTGCTGACACCCCAGTACCGGATCATGCCCGCGTCGCGGAGCCGGCTGAAGGCCTCGACTGCCACCTCGAGCGGGACCGAGCCGAGCCAATGCAGCAAGTAGAGGTCGATCCGATCGGTGCCCAGACGCCGGAGGCTTCCCTCGCACGCGGTGATCGCACCGTCCGGTGTGGCGTGATCGGGCAGCACCTTCGTGACCAGGAATACCTCGTCGCGCCGGCCGCGGATCACCTCTCCGACAAGGACTTCGGCTCGACCGTTGCCGTACAGCTCAGCGGTGTCGATGAGCGCGCAACCGAGGTCGATCCCCACGGTCAGCGCTTCGATCTCGTCGCGTCGCCGCCGCGGGTCCTCAGCCATGTGCCAGGTTCCCTGCCCGACTGCGGGAACCGCCTCGCCGCCCGGCAACTCGACGAAGGGCATATCAAAGTCGTCCGTCTCAGCGTTGTGTGTCACGTCCGATGTTCCATCCACACGCATCCCAATACGACGCGATCGGTCATCGCGCGGTTCATTCTGCGCGCTGCCGTTCGACCCACCCGAACGCGGAGTTTGCGCTGTGGATCAGCCGCGTGGGCTGGACGCTGTGCTCTCGTCGCGTGGCGGGTGCGCGCCTTGCGATGTCTTCAGGTGGGCGGGAGGATGATCTACCTCACGACGACAGGGGTGCGAGATGGCGACGACTGACGAGCGGGCGTTCCGGTACATCGATTCCGACGGGCACATCCTGGAGCCGCCGACGGCCATGCTCGAGTTCGCGCCCGCCGAGTACCGCGACCGCATCTGGCACCTCGAGTCCGGCGCCGATGGCATCGAGTACTCGGTGTGGAACGGCAGGCGGATGCGGTCGACCGGCCTCGCGGGCACGGCGGGCTTCTCCGACGAGCAGGTCGAGAAGGTCCGAAACGGCGAGCTCAACTACAGCCAGACCCGGCCCTCTGGATGGACGGCGTCGCTGCGCGTGGCGGACATGGACACGGACGGGATCGACGTGTCGGTCCTGTACCCGACAACGATGCTGGGGCTCCAGAGCCTGAAGGACGTCGAGTTCGGGCGTGTCCAAGCGCGGGTATACAACGATTGGTGCTCCGAGCACCTGAAGGAGGGCGAGGGGCGCCTGTACGGTGCTGGCGCGCTCCCACCCGTGCACGAGGCCGACGATGTGCAAGGCGTGGTCGACGAGATCCATCACGTAGCCGCGCTGCCGGGGATGGTGTCGGTCTTCATGCGGCCGAACCCGGCCATCGAATGGCGCTACTTCAACGACACGGTCTACGACCCCATCTGGTCCGCATTGCAGGACACGGAGCTACCGGTGGCCTTCCACCCGTTCCTGGCGCCCGACCTGCCCGGCGCCTGCGACGGGTTGAAGCTCGCTCGCGTACTCAACGCGGATGGGAGCTACCAGACGCTCGAGGCTTTCGAGGCGGCCAAGGCGGCGGCGGGGGACGGGATCTTCCTCCCGAACATCTACTTCACCCAGGCGATCGCCAACCCGGTCGACGTGATGAGCGCGCTGTGCTACATCACCTCGGGTGGCGTCGCCGAGCGGTTTCCGGGTGCCAAGTTCATCTTTCTCGAGGCGAACGGGGGCTGGCTCGTCCCGTGGCTCGAGCGGCTCGATCACCACGCCAAGAAGTTCAGCTGGGACGTGTCGTGGCTCAAGATGCTCCCGTCGGAGTACTTCCGCCGCCAATGCTGGATCAGCTTCGACCCCGACGAGTCAATGCTCGCGTTCACGGCCGACTCGCCGTTGTGCAGCGCCGACCGGATCATCTGGGCATCGGACTATCCGCACCCCGACGCCAAGTTCCCGGGTGTGACCGAGGAGCTCGATGAGGCCCTTGCGGGCCTGACGCACGAGCAGAAGCGGGCGATCACCAGCGAGAGCGCGATCGCGCTCTATGGCATCCGGTGAGCGGCGGCGCGAGGTTGTCCGCCGTGAGACGCTCGCGTACGGAGCGTGCTCAAGGCGTCAGCATCGGATGGGCGATCTGAAACACATTTCCGAACGGGTCACGCACCATCGCGCGGCGATCGCCATATGGAGTGTCGAGCGGTGGTTCCAACGTGGTCGCACCAGCAGTGAGCGCACGTTCGTAGACCTCGTCGGCGTCATCGACGTAGACGTAGAGGAACGCCGGAAACTCGTCGCGCTCGGTTGCTGAAGACACCATGATCAGCGAGTCGCCGACGCGGACCTCCGCCGGGCGTCCAGCCTCGAGCGCGCCCGTCGCATGGAACGCCGCTCGAAGGAACGCGACCTGTGCGGCCACGTCCCTGACGACCATGCGAGGCGTGACTGATCGATACCCCGCCCGGGGTCCGCGTGCGGCCATGCCCAAGTCTCACACGCCGCCGCAGCTGCCGAGCGGTGACCCGGCGATCGCGGCTGGCCTGCGCGTTTGAAACCTGTCAGAGCAGCGCGGTGAGGAGTTTGTCGGGCCGGATCGGGAGATCCCGGATCCGGATGCCGGTCGCGTGGTGGACTGCGTTGCCGATCGCCGCCGCAGTGCCGACGATGCCGATCTCACCGACTCCTTTTGCGCCGATCGGGTTGACGCGTGGATCCTCCTCCTGGATCCAGATCGCCTCGATTTCCTCGATGTCGGCGCTGACAGGGATGTGATAGCCGGCGAAGTCGTGGTTCACGTAGTGGCCGAAACGTGGATCGAGCACGCTCTCCTCGAACAGCGCCATGCCCAGGCCCATCGTCATGCCGCCGATCAGCTGCGAGCGGGCTGTCTTGGGGTTGATGATCCTGCCGGCGGCGAACACGCCGAGCAGCCGAGAGACTCTGACCTCGCCGGTCTCTGGGTCGATGCGCACCTCGGCGAACTGGGCGCCGAACGCGTACCGCGTGAGCGGCTCGTCGGCCGCAACGTCTTCTGCAGTATCGACGTGGACCTTGCCCCCGCCGGCGCGCCGCAGCTCGCGGCACGCCTTCACGACGGCCGGGCCCCAAGAGGATGTCCCGAGCGATCCGCCGGCTCCGGGTGCAGGCGGCAACGCGGTGTCGCCGATCTCGACACGAACCGTTTCGGGTGCGACCTCGAGCGCGTCGGCGGCGATCTGCGTCAACGCCGTGCGCGCGCCGGTGCCGATGTCCGAGGCCGCGATGCCGACGACATACGTGCCGTCGGTCTCGAGCTGTGCGGAAGCCTGCGAGGGTCTGCGGTTGGCGGGGTGGCAGGAGGCGGCGACGCCGGTACCCACGAGCCAGCGCTCCTCCCTTCTGATGCCCGGCGTGGGATTCCGCCCGTTCCAGCCGAATCGTTCGGCGCCCTCGCGCAGGCACGCGACAAGGTTGCGGCTCGAGAAAGAGCGGCCCGTCTCCGGGTCGAGCTCGGGCTCGTTGCGGATCCGTAGTTCGATCGGGTCGAGCCCCAGCTCGATCGCGAGTTCGTCGACCGCCGACTCGAGCGCGTACATGCCTGGGCACTTGCCGGGTGCCCGCATCCAGAAGGGCGTCGGCACGTCGAGGCGTGCGAGCCGGTGCGTCGTCCGCAGATTCGGCGCCGCGTACATCATGCGAGTCGCAATCGCCGTCTGCTCGGCGAACTCACGCACCGTCGAGCTCTGCTCGACAACATCGTGCGCGATCGCCGTCAAGCGACCGCTACGGGTCGCGCCGACACGCACCCGTTGGATCGTCGGCGTCCGGTAGCCCGTGAGGGCGAACATCTGCTGACGCGTCACCGCGACCTTCACCGGCCGGCCGACCTGTCGCGCCGCCATCACCGCCAGGATCACGTGCGGCCGCACCCACCCTTTGGATCCGAAGCCGCCGCCGACGTGAGGTGCGATGATTCGTACCTGCTCTGGCTCCAGACCGAACGCCTGGGCCACGGTTTCCTGCACGCGTGTCGGGCCCTGGTTGGAGTCGTAGAGCGTGACGCGGTCGCCGTCCCAGACCGCGAGCGTCGCATGCGGCTCCATCGGGTTGTTGTGCTCCGCCGGCGTCTCGTACGTCAGGTCGAGCACCACCTCGGCCGCCGCGAGCGCCACGTCGACGGCCCCTTGCTCGCTGTCGGTCTCGAAGGCGGGGTTGATTTTCGCCGGCTTGTACAGACCCGGGTCGTCGACGCGCAGCTCGCTGTCGTGCGGCTCCTCCGAGTATTCGATCTCGACGAGTCGCTCGGCCTCCCGCGCTGTCTCGAGCGTTTCGGCGACGATCGCGGCGACGAGCTGGCCGCGATACGCGACGCGATTCGACTGGAACAACGCGAGCTCGACGTCGTCGACTTGTTGGAGTCTTGGCGCGTTCTCGCACGAGAGGACAGCCAGAACGCCCGGCAGCGCGAGTGCTCCTGAGACGTTGACGGAGCGAATCTCTCCCTTGGCGATCGTCGCCGGCACGATCGCCGCGTAGCAGACGTCCTCGAGCGCGTACTCGTACGCGTACCTCGCGGTCCCGGTCACCTTCTCACGCGCCTCGGTCCGGTTGAGCGCGCTACCGGGCGCGGTTGTCATGACGACTTCTCGAACGTCGGCACGCGCCGCATTGCGTACAAGGTAATGGAGCCTTCATGCTTCCGAGTGCTAGCCGCGCCGACTGTCGTGAATCGCATTGACTCTCGTGCGTCGGCGGTGTACCAACTGGACAGATCGATGGACGTCGCGATCACGCTTCGGGTCGACGGGTTGGAGCACCGGCTCACCGTCGACACTCGGACGACGCTGCTGGACGCGCTGCGCGAGCGTCTGGACATCACCAGTCCGAAGAAGGGGTGCGACCACGGGCAATGCGGCGCGTGCACGGTGCTGCTCGACGGTCGTCGTGGACTCAGTTGCCTCGCTCTGGCGGTGGCGTACCAGGGTGCCGAGATCGTCACGGCCGACGGGCTGGCGGATGGCGACGATCTCCACCCCATGCAGCGGGCGTTCATCACGCACGACGCGTTTCAGTGCGGGTATTGCACCCCGGGGCAGATCGTCTCGGCAGTGGGGATGCTGCAAGAGGCGGCAGCGGGCTGGCCCAGCGTCGTCAGTGAGGACCTGGATGGCGATCGTGTCGTCCTCGATGACGCGGAGATCCGTGAACGCATGAGCGGAAATCTCTGTCGGTGCGCTGCCTACGCCAACATCGTTCCCGCGATCGCGGAGGTGGCGCCATGAGACCCTTCCGCTACGAGCGGGCCACCGATGTGTCGAGCGCCGTCAGGATGCTGGCGGAGGCGCCGAACGGCGCGTTCCTGGCCGGCGGCACCAATCTCGTCGACCACCTGCGGCTCGGGGTTGCGACACCCGACCTGCTCGTCGATGTGAGACGGCTCACTTCCGACCGCATCGAGGAACTGCCCGGCGGTGGCGTGCGGATCGGTGCTGCCGTGCCCAACAGCGACCTCGCCGCCGACCGAATGATCCGGCGTCGCTACCCCGTGCTGTCCGAGGCGCTGTTGTCGGGAGCCTCCGGTCAGCTGCGCAATATTGCCACGACCGGCGGGAACGTGTTGCAGCGCACGCGCTGTGTGTATTTCCAAGACGTCACAACGCCATGCAACAAGCGAGAACCGGGGTCTGGTTGTTCGGCGCTCGAGGGCTACAACCGTGATCACGCGATCCTCGGCGCCTCGGAGCATTGCGTCGCCACGCATCCGTCGGACATGGCGGTGGCTCTGATGGCGCTCGACGCGACGGTTCGCACGCAGGGGCCAGACGGCGATCGGACCATCCCGCTCACCGAGCTGCACCGGCTGCCGGGTGACGAGCCGCAGCGTGACACGGTGCTCGATCATGGCGAGTTGATCACGGCCGTGGACATCCCGGCGCTCGACTTCGCGTCGAATTCGCGGTATCGCAAGGTGCGTGACCGGGCGTCGTACGCGTTCGCCTTGGTCTCGATCGCGGCCGCGCTCGACGTCGTCGACGGCGACGTTCGCGATGTGCGCGTCGCGCTGGGCGGCGTCGCCCACAAGCCCTGGCGGGCGACGATGGTCGAGGATGCGCTCAGAGGCGCACCCGCGAACGAGGAGCGCTTCCGCGCCGCGGCGCAGGCCGAGCTCGCCAGCGCGCGACCGCTCGCGGGCAACGCCTTCAAGATTCCGCTCGCCCGCAACGTCATCGTGCGCACGCTGCTGGACCTTGCGGGGACTTCTCCTTCGCCGAGGTGAGGGTCGCGGGTTCGGGCGCCTCGCCGTGTGACCGAACGTCGCGTCCGCCTGCCTCGCCTGTCTGTCGGATGAGCGTGTATGTGTGCCCGGACTCCGAGGGCGCGTACGCTGCAATGGTCCATTCGCACGCCGTCGACCCCGGACGGCACCGGCTCCGACTCGAGGTCGGTAGGCCGAGTGAGGAGGGGCAGGGGATCCGGCATGGAGCAGCAGGACGTACGCGACCTCGCGCAGGGCCGCCCGGCGGAGTCGATCGACGGCCGCGACGACGCTCGGTGGACCGAGTGGCGCTTCCAGCCGGCGTTGCTCGACCAGGCACAGGTCGGGATCATCGTGACTGACATTGCGGGCACGATCCGCGAGTGCAACCTGTACGCGGAGTCGATGTACCGCCGACCTCGGTCGGAGCTGATCGGGGCCGACGCCCAGGCCCTCGCTGGTGAGTTCGTCACCAGCGATCTCGCGGCCGAGATCGCCGCCGTGCTCGTCCGCGGCGACACCTGGGAAGGTGACTTCAAGATCAGGCGTGCCGATGGGACCGTGATCGACGTCCACGCGATCGATTCTGGGATCCTGAACGCCGACGGGCGCCTCGAGGGCATCATCAGTGTCTCGATCGACATCACGGCGCGCCGCCGTGCGGAACGGCGCGTCGCCTTGCAGCACGCCGCAACGCGTGTGCTGGTCGAGTCCCAGACCAAGGAGGAGGCGTGTCAGCGCATCTTGCCGGTCGTCTGCGAGGCGCTGGAGTGGCCGTGCGGTGCTTTCTGGGAGGTGGATGCTGCGTGCGCCGAGCTCGTGCTGCGTGAAGTCTGGTATGACGGCGACCGTTCGCGCGAGTTCGCCTCGGTGACGCGCGCGACGCGCCTTCCGGCGGGCTCCGGTTTGCCGGGCCGTGTCCTTGCCACCCGGAAGACGGTCTGGATACCCGACGTCGGCGCCGACGACAACTTCTCGCGTGCCGGTGCTGCGGCGGCCGGCGGTCTGCATGCCGCGCTCGGCGTTCCCGTCGAGTCCGGTGGCGAGATGGTCGGGGTGCTCGAGTTCTTCGGAACGATGGTCGAGGAATCCGACCAGGAGTTGCTCGACGTCATGGACGCGGTTGGTCACCAACTCGGTCAGTTCGTGCACCGTCGCCAGGCCGAGGACGAGCTCCGCGAGAGGGAACAGCGGTTGCGCGACAGTGCGCGCCGGTTCGCGACGCTGGCCGAGACGCTCCAGGAGAGCCTGCTTCCCGCAGAGCTCCCCGCAATTCCCGGCGTCGAGCTCGCCGCGGTGTACAGGCCGGGCGGTCGCGGCGAGCGAGTCGGAGGCGACTTCTACGATTGTTTCGCGCGGGGGAAACACGAATGGGCGTTGGTACTGGGGGATGTGTGCGGTAAGGGGCCCGAGGCGGCGGCGCACACCGCGCTGGTGCGCTACACGATCCGCGCGAGCGCCATGCACGCCACGAGCCCGAGCGCCATCCTCTCGTTGGTCAACGACACGCTCCTGCGACAGGATGTCGACCGTTTCGCGAGCGCGCTCTACGCACGGTTGCGCCCGCTCGGACGCGGCATCCGCGTCACTGTCGCCGCTGCGGGCCACCCCCTGCCGGTGCACCGGACGAGCACGGGGGAGGTAGCCGAGGTGGGCGGGCTCGGTAGGGTGCTCGGCGTGATGGACGGTCGTCCCGCGCGCGATCGTACGGTCGAACTCACGCAGGGCGATGCTCTGGTGCTCTTCACCGACGGTGTCACGGACGCCCGACGCGGCCGAGACCGCTTCGGCGAAGAACGGCTGGCCGACCTCGTGCGTTCCACGCCCCAGCGCTCCGCGTCTGAGCTGGCCACCCGCATCCGCGACGCCGTCGACGATTACCAAGACGGCGATCCGCAAGACGATCTCGCGCTCCTCGTCGTCCAGGTTCCGTAGCCGAGGTCGGTGCGCGAGCTTGATCGATGACGACGAGTGGCTGCAGTAACGGCCGCGCCGGGTCAACTCGCGGTGTGGACCGCCACCCGCAGGGTTCCGGCTTTGAAGCCACGTGCGACGATGTCGTGGCCAGAGCCCGGGTTGTCGATCTCGACGACGGTCGGCGCCCCGTCGCGAACGTCTGCGGTCGCGCGCGGGCGGTCGTCAACCGCGATGTCAACCCGATCGAGACCGTCGGTCGTGATCGTGAGCGCCCGCTTGCCTGCGGACGCCGCCGCAACACCCACGGACAGCGTCACGCGCGGCTGGCCGTCGAGAAGCCGTGCGGCATGCTCGATCAGGTCTACGTTGCCCTGTAGGAGATCGTTGCGCGTCATCTTGTGCTCGGCGTCGGACGCGACGCCGAGGTCTTCGAGCGGTACGCCGCGGTGGAGCCCGGCGCGCATGACGCGCCGGATGGCGACTCGGAACGACGCACCGTTGGGGAGCGCGCTGAACGGCGAGTCGGTTCCGGGGAGCACCTGGCGCAGCAGCTCGTGATCCCACACGTTCGCACCGCCCGCGCCCGTGTGTCCGCCCGCGGACAGGATCGGGCCGACCTGGTTGTCCTGGAACCCGGCACTGAAGATATCGGTCGCGCTGTAGCACAGCGGATCAGTGACGAGTACCACCCGCCCTTGGTATCGCTGGCCGAGACGGTTGTACTCGATCGTCGGCAGCAGCGGCAGTCCTTGCGAGTACGCCTCGCCGGTTTCGACCGACTGCTCGATCGAGGGCGCCCACTCCTTCACGAAGTCGTTCCGACTGCAGATGTCGAGTGTGAGTGGCGTGTTGATGAAGGACAACAGCGTCGGTTCCACGGTGTTCGGTGTGAGGAACTGGAGCAGCATCTCCGCGCACAGGATGTTGCCGCCACCATTGCCGCGTACGTCGAGGATGAGTCCACGTTGCGGCAACAGCCCGGCGATGCGATTGAACTCGGCCAAGAACGCGTTGTGGTCCTCGACCATGAATGTCCAGATTCGGATGTAGCCGAACGTGCCGCGAGACGTCGCCACCTCGCGGAAGGAGAAGACATCGGGCATCGTGCTCGCGTCCGCGGGACCGTCGGCCCGGGTGCGCCGCGACCGCGCCGCGTCGCGTTCGAGGTCCATCGCTCGCGGGTTGAACAACGCCTTCTTGGCCCTTCGAGCGAGCTCGGTTCGCAGGTCGAGGCCCAGCGTGCTGCGAGCGGCGCGACCACGACCCCGGATCGCCGCTCCGCTCGGCGCGGGCTCCGGCTCGAATACCTGCCAGTCGAGCCGTATCTCACGCTCAGTCGATCCGTCGCGATACCCGACGATGACCCAGTACTCGTCAGGCGGTGACGACATGGCCATCGTGCGAATCGTCAACGCTTCGAGCCCGCGAGCGTGACGCGCGTCGGGATTGCTTCCTGCCTGCCGATCCGCGTTCAGTTCGACGGCACGCTCGATCGGCGCGCCGTTCCAGCTGGTGACGACGACGCCGGACTTGAAGGTCGCGTGCGTGAACCCCGCCAGCATCTTCGAGGCCAGGTACTGGCGCGTCGAGCCGTCCCAGTATTCCTCGAGGAGAAACGGCAGGAACGCGGTCTTGGTCTGATATGGCCTCGGAAGGATGTAGTTGGTGTGGAGATCACGCAACCGGGTGAAGGTGTCGATCATCTCGTCGTGGAACTGCCGCTCGGAGAGGCCAGACAAGCGGTACCGGAGGAGCTTCAGCCGCTGGAGCGGATCGATCGCGTGCATCGCGCGTTTGAGCGGGAGGTGGACGTACAACTGCTCGATCATCGTGCGTGCCTGATCGACGAGCTTGCGGCGCTGCGCCGTTGTCAGCGTGCCGACCTGTGTGAGGAACTGCGGGAGCGTCTGCGTCGCACCGATCACCGATTGGACGGGCGCATCGTCAGCTCCAGCCTTCGTCGCACGACCCCGTGCGCGTCGCGGGCTCATCCGCGTGTTCACCGCTGCCATGCCACCTCCCTGGAACGCGTTTCGGGGTACCGCTCACCCGCCGGTGACGGTACCGGTTACTCCTCGGGGATCGCCTCCCACCACTGGCACCACCATTGGGCGCCGACCAGGATCCGGAGCGTCGGGTGCCAGCAGTACGAGATGTCGTCGTCGGGGTTCAAGTAGTAACGGCACTTCTCGCAGCGCTCCCCGTTGAGATACGGGTGCCCCTGCAGGGTTGCCCGCTCGAGCAGATCCTTCAGCACGAGCCAGTTCTTCTCGTCGATCTCCTTCGGCTCCGGGGGCGGGATGTCCTCGTACGTGGCTATCGGCGCAATCTATCGGCGTCGCTGACGGCACGACGGCGTGTCGTCCCGCGGTCCGCACCGCAAGCGTCCGGACTATCGTGCGCGCATTCGGCACCGGGCCGGCATGACAGGGGGGAAGCGTGAACCGTGCGCGTTGGTTGGTTGTGGCGGTCACTGCGGCGCTCGCCGTGGCGCTCACCACCGGGACCGCGGTGGGACAGAGCAACGGCGGCGGCAAAGAGGCGTTGACCGCAAGCGACACCGGCATTACGCCGACGGAGATCCACGTCGGTGTGATCGCCGATACCGGGAGCCCGATCGCGCCGGGTCTGTTCCAGGGCTCGGTCGACGGCGTCAAGGCGTGGGCCAACTACATGAACGCCAAGGAAGGCGGGCTTGCGGGGCGCAAGATCGTGGTCGACACCTACGACTCGAAGCTCAGCGCCGACGAGGCGCGCAACTCGATCATCAGCGCCTGCAGCAAGGACTTCGCGCTCGTCGGTACGAGCGCGCTCTTCGTGAACAACATCGACGACCTCGTCGGGTGCGTCGATTCGAAGGGTGCGCCCACCGGTCTGCCTGACTTCCCGGTCGTCACCACCGAGCAGGTGCACCAGTGCTCGCCGGTGTCGTACGGGATCAACCCGCCGGTCATCGACTGCGCGACGAAGGGCCAGAAGCCGCAGACGTACCGGGGGAGCTTGGGCGCGACGAACTGGTATCTCAAGAAGTACGGCAAGAACGCGCTCCACGGGCTCTTCCTGTACCCGTCCGACCTCAAGTCGGCGAAGAACGCGCAGGTGCCCGCGTTCGAAGCGCAGCAGCGTGCGGGGATCAAGCAGGACGCGACCTTCGACGTGTCGGGCCGCGCGCCCCAGAGCGCCTACACGCCCTTCGTGCAGGCGATGAAGGACAGTGGCGCGACATACGGCCGATCGGGCTTGAACGATGCCGGTGTGATCGCGCTCCGAAAGGAGGCGAAGCTCCAAGGCGTCAACACCGTGAAGGTCTGGGACTGCTCGGTGCAATGTTACGACAAGGACATGGTCTCGAGCGCCAACGCGGCCGACACCGAAGGGCAGTACGTGTGGATCGCGTTCGTTCCCTTCGAGGAAGCCTCCACCAACAAGATGATGACGAACTTCCTCAAGTACATCGGCAGGGACAAGGCGGACGGCTTCTCGCTCCAGGCGTTCGCATCAGGTCTCTTCCTGCGTGACGTCGTCAACAGCATCGTCAAGGACGGTGGGAACAACGCAGCCACACGGAAGGCCATACTCACCAGCGCGTCGAAGATCACGAGCTTCGACGCTGACGGGATGCTGGGCAAGGTCAACGTCGGGCAGCACGTGCCGAGCCCCTGCTACGTCTTGATGCAGATCCGGAGCGGCAAGTTCGTGCGCGTGTTCCCCGCCAAGAAGGGCACGATCGAGTGCGACCCGAAGAACCTCTACACGATCAAAGAGGATCTGACATAGTCCCGTAGGCGTACCCGGGTGGCGGCCACGCGGTGACGGGCGGTCGTCATCCGACATCCGTGGGGGAACGCGACGTGCGTACGGTTCCGGAGCGCCTCTTCACCCGCGAACGTCGGCCGACGCTCGCGGCGATCGTCGCGGTCGCGCTGTTCCTCGGCTTCGTGATCCAGCAGTCGTGGGCGGGTCGGCCGGTCACGTGGGACTCGATCCTGTTCACCCTCGTCGTGGGTGTGACGATCGGATCGATCTACGCCATCTTCGCGATGGGGCTCGTGGTCACGTACACGACGTCGGGGATCTTCAACTTCGCTCAGGGCGCGATGGGGATGTTCTGCGCCTTCATCTACTGGGAGTTGAAGGTCAACCACGGCGTCCAGCCCCTGGTCGCACTCCTCCTCACGGTTCTGGTCGCGGCGCCGCTTCTCGGCGCGCTCATCGAGCGGATCCTGATGCGGCGACTCGCGGGCGCGCCACTGGTCGCGCAGCTCGTCGTCACGATCGGCCTGATGCTCTTCCTGATGGGACTCGCGGTCGGGATCTGGGACCCGAACAGCCTGACGCGGCAGATCCCGACGTTCTTCGGGACCACTGGCTTCCAGCTCGGCCAGACGTTCGTGCCCTGGTACCGGTTCATCACGATCGTCACCGGGCTCGGCGTCGCGATTCTCCTCCGCCTGCTTCTCTACCGCAGCCGGCTCGGCGTGTCGATGCGCGCGGTCGTCGACAACCGCGACCTCGCCGCGCTCAACGGCGCGCGGCCGGGCCGCACGTCGCAATTCGCGTGGGCACTCGGCACGTCGATGTCCGCGATCGCAGGGATCTTCCTGGCCGAGGAGCTCAGCAACTTGAGCGTCGAGACGCTGACCCTCTTCATCGTGGACGCCTTCGCGGCGGCAATCATTGGCCGGCTCAGGAGTCTGCCGCTCACGTATGTCGGCGGCATGATCATCGGGCTCTCGATCGCCTTCCAGCAGAACTTTCTCACGTGGTCGGGGCGCTGGAGCTCGGCGTCGTTCGCCATCCCCACGATGATCCTCTTCCTGGCGTTGCTGTTCCTTCCGCAGGCGCGGATCGAGGGACGGCGGATCACCAGCACCATCAGCCCGCGCGTCCCGTCGATGCGGCGCGCAGCCGGGGGCATGCTCGTGTTGTTCGGGTTCATGCTCGTCAATGCGATGATCTGGGAACGGATCGGCGTCCGGAACCTCACCCTCGTCGTGCTGATCGCGTTCCCGATGCTCTCGCTCGTCCCGCTCACCGGATGGTCGGGGCAGATCTCGCTCGCGCAGATCGCATTTGTCGGGGTGGGGGCGTGGGCGGTCATCGAATTCTCGAGCTCGGGCGGACAGGTCTTCGGCATCGATCTGTTCGCGACCGGGAGCCCCTGGGGCCTCCTCGTCGCTGCGGTCGTGGCGGTTCCCATCGGCCTCTTGATGGCCTTGCCCGCGCTACGCCTGCAGGGCCTGTACCTCGCGCTGGCCACCATGGCCTTCGCGCGGATGGCGGAGTTCGTGATCTTTGATCAACCCGAGGTGTTCGGAAGTGAAGGCAAGCGCATCGCCCCGCTCCAGCTGTTCGGATTCCACTTCAACGAGTCGTTCACGATCCTGGGCATTCGCTTCGCGCCGGACGCCGCGTACCTCTTGTTCGTGACCGGCGTGTTCGGCATCGTCGGGCTCGGCGTCGTGTGGTTGCGTCGCGGTCGGTTCGGCCGTCGCCTCGTCGCGATGCGCGACAGTCCGGCTGCGTGCGCGACGCTCGGGGTGAACCTGTTGTCCACGAAGCTCGCCGTTTTCGCGATTTCGGCGGCGATCGCCGGCCTCGGCGGCGCCCTCGCCGGCATGCATCTCGGTTCAGCGGGCACCGCGGACTTCCAGATGATCAACGGGCTCCCGTACCTGCTGCTGTTGGTAGTCGGCGGCGTCGCGGTCGTCAGTGGTGCGGTGTTCGGCGGCTTCGCGCTGCAATCGTTCACGTGGCTCACTCTGCTGTTCCCCGCGTCGACCTTCTTCGAGTGGTGGCAGCGTCTCGGTCCGGGTCTGGCCGGGATCGGTATCGGGCGCCGTCCCGACGGTGTGATCCCGCACGTCGGCGCCGAGTTGCGCGAGAAGCGCGCCGGCAAGCAGCGAGGCGCTCCACCGACGGTCGGCGAACCCGAGCGCGTGCAGGCGGAGATCCCCGCCGAGGCCGCTCCCGCAACGGCACCGGGCTCCTGAGGCAGAAGCGATGGCGCTCCTCCAGGTCACCGACGTCTCGGTGCGGTTCGGCGGCTTGCAGGCTCTGAACGCGATCTCGCTCGACGTCGAGACCGGTTACGTCACCGGACTCATCGGGCCGAACGGCGCGGGCAAGACGACCCTGTTCAACGTCGTCACGGGCTTGCAACCTCCGGCGAGCGGCAGAGTCGTCGTGGACGGCACCGACATCACCTACGCCAAGCCACACCGCCGTGCTCGAGTGGGAATGAGCCGAACGTTCCAGCGACTCGAGACCTTCGGCACATTGTCGGTGCGCGACAACGTCTTGGTCGCCGCCGAGATGCGTCACGCGTGGGCGCACGAGAAGTTCGACCCGCGGGAGGTCGCCGAGCAGTTGATCGACCGGATCGGTCTGCGTGCCGTCGCCGAGGAGCGGGTCGACCGGCTACCTACTGGGATGGCGCGCCTCGTCGAGGTCGCTCGCGCGTTGGCGGCGCAGCCGCGACTGTTGTTGCTCGACGAGCCCTCGGCGGGGCTCAACGAGCGTGAGACGAACGAGCTCGGGACACTGCTGCGCTCTCTGGCCCAAGGGGGGCTCGCCATCCTGCTCGTCGAACACGACATGAGCTTCGTGATGGGCACGTGCTCGAGGATCCACGTGCTCGACTTCGGTGAGATCATCGCGGTCGGGACGCCGGCGGAGGTCCAAGCCGACTCGGCGGTGCGCGCGGCCTACCTCGGAACCGGTGTTGACGCCGCCAGGACCGACGCCGACGCCGAAGCGGACGCGGTCACGCTCAGCCGGGTCGTCGCCGCAGAGGTAGCCGCCGTGCCCGGTGCCGAACCGCTGTCCGATGGAGCCGAGCCGGTGCTCGAGCTGCGCGGGGTAAACGCGGGGTACGGGGCGATCGACGTGCTGTTCGGTGTCGATCTCGCGCTGCTGCCCGGGCGTGTGCACGCCCTGCTCGGACCGAACGGCGCGGGAAAGTCGACCACGTTGCGGGTCGCGAGCGCGCAGCTCGCGCCGACGGCAGGCGAGGTCCGGTTCTCCGGTGAGGTCGTGGGGAAGCGGGGTCCCGACGCGCTGGCGCGTGCGGGGCTCTGCCTGGTTCCGGAAGGACGCGGGATCTTCCCGAACCTCACGGTCACCGAGAACCTTCGGATGGCCACGTACGGGGGCTCGTCGCTGAGGGACGTGCTCGAACGCGCCTTTGCGCGCTTCCCGCGGCTCGCCGAACGGCGCAAGCAGGTCGCGGGCACCTTGTCGGGCGGTGAGCAACAGATGCTCTCGATGGCGCGTGCGATGTCGACGGACCCGAAGGTGCTGCTGCTCGACGAGCTGTCGATGGGACTCGCCCCGCTCGTCGTCGAGACCCTTTACGAAGCGGTGCGCACCATCGCGGCGGAAGGACTCTCCATCCTGATCGTCGAGCAGTTCGCCCACGAGGTCCTCGGCGTAGCCAACACCGCGTCAATCATGCTCAACGGACGGATCGAGATGACGGGCGAGCCTCACGAGGTGGGTGCCGCCGTCGCGGCCGCGTACCTCGGGGGATCGCTCGAGTCCTGACGCCGTTCGTGCTACCTACGGCGGCGCGACGATCCCTCGGTGTCGACGCGCCCACGCCCGAACGCGTCGATCCGTCCCCATCGGCCGGGGATGTCGAGGAGCTCCAGGCGGCCGAGCGTCAGCGGGAGCGCCGGATCGACCACGAGGTAGTCCGCGACCGGTTCGAGTCCGAGCAGGGTGCGCAACAGCAGCAGCGGTGCACCTGTCGACCACGCCTGCGGGCTGCACGCCGTCGGGTACTGCACCGGGTACTTCGTCGTGTCTCGCGGGTACCCGCCGAACGCCTCCGGCAGCCGGCCGTCGAAGTACTGCGCGGCTTCGAGGATGCCGGCCGCGACGCGCGCCGCCTCGTCCTTGAAGCCGTAGCGGCGGAGGCCCCAGGCGATGAACGAGTTGTCGAAGGGCCAGATCGTGCCCAGGTGGTAGCCGATCGGGTTGTACCGTCCTTCGCCCACCGCGAGCGTGCGCACGCCCCAACCGGAGAAGAGACGCTCGCCCATCAGGTGCCGCACGACGGCCTTGGCCTTCGACTTGTCGACGATGCCACTCCACAACAAATGGCCGTTGTTCGATGTGAGCGAGTCGACTTGGCGACCGTCGGCGTCGAGCGCGACTGCGAAGAACTCGCCGTCCTTCACCCAGAAGTCGCGGTTGAAGCGTCGCTTCAGGTCGGCGGCCTGCTGCGTGAGCGTGTCGGCGAACGCCGGATCGTGCCAGAAGAAGCGCGCCAGACGCGCGGCGCGCACCTTGGCGTCGTACGCGTATCCCTGCAGTTCACACGTCGCGCGCGGGAAGCCCGGCAACGTCCCGTCGTGATACGAGATCGACTCCGGGGAATCCTTCCAGCACTGGTTCTCGAGCCCGGTCTCTTCGATGCGGCGCTGGTAGGCGATGTACCCGTTGCCCTGTAGGTCCGCGTACTCGTCGATCCAGTTCAGCGCTCGCCGGGCCACGGGCTCGAGCTCGCGCACGAGCTTGGTGTCGCCGGTCCAGCGCTCGTACTCGTCGAGCAGCACGACGTACAGCGGTGTCGCGTCCGCGCTGCCGTAGTACGGAGAGTGCGGCCGCTCCTCGAACGCCGTCATCTCGCCGTAGCGCATCTCGTGGAGGATCCGGCCGGGATCCTCGTCGCGGAAGTCGTCGAGACGTGTGCCTTGGCGGAGCCCGAGCTCGCGCAGGGTCGTCGCCGCGAGCTCCGAGGTGAAGGGCAAGGCTTGCAGGCTCGTGAGGATGCTGTCGCGCCCGAACAGCGTCATGAACCACGGCAGCCCGGCGGCGGGCAAGGCGTGCCGGCCGGCACTGAGTGGCGAGAAGCGCAGCGCCGCGAGGTCGTCGAGGCTCCGGCTGTAGGTCCGGTGCAGCGGCTCCCAATCGCACTTGAGGCGAGGCGCGGCCTCTCGCCATCGTTCGAGGTTGGTGCGCATACTCGAACGTGGGCGGCGGGCCTCCCAGGCCATCGTCGCCCCACTGTCCTCCTCGCTGTTTCCGATGAGCGCGATCGACACGTCGAGCGTCGTCTTCCACGTATCGTGCGGCGCGACCTGGATCTCGAACGTCAAGCCATCCTCGTCGACGGCGGCCGGTTGCGATGACGAGATCGTGGTTGCACGCGAGAAGCTCCCGCGTTGATACGCGAGCAACAACTGCCCGTCTTCGACGCGTTTGGTGTACGAGCCCTTCTTGGGCAACCGGTCCTTCACCTCGAAGAGGTCGGCGAAGTCGCAGTCGGCTTCCATCCGCACGGTGAGCTCCGCGGGCTGTTCGGCGTGGTTGAGGATGGACAACTCCTCGCGGAACCCATTGCCCATCGACCGTTGGCGGATCACGGACAACGTCGCGTTGACGTATACCGTCCCACTTCCCGGCACGAGGAAGAAGCGCGTCTCGAAGTACTGCAGGTCGTCGGTGCTCAAGGCAGTGAGGCGCTCGTCGTTCACGCTCAGTACCCACTTCGACAAGAAACGCGTGTCGAACGAGAACAGTCCGGTCGGATCGGTGACCGATGGCTCGATGTCGCCGCGTTCGTCGCTCACCACGAAGGTGTTCCCGTCGAGGATGTCCACGAGGGCGGCGCTCATCGTGACACCTCTTCGCTCGGTGCCGGACGATGACCACGTGGCGGGCCCGGGAGGACGCGCTGGATCGCGTACAGCAGTTCGATGTCACCGCTGACGACGAACACGCCGCGCAAGACCGCCGCCATCGCGTTCGCTTCTCCGCTCGTCACCTTCTCGAAGAGTTCCCTGTCCGCGCGGATCGTGCAATCCGCGTCGCCGTCGCCGTGAGACACTGTGACGTCGCCTTTGTCGATGGCGACGAACCATTGATCGATGGTTCCGCCGTCCGCGATGTCGAATCGTGCGGTGCCGGTCACCCCGCTCCAGAGCGGTTCGTGTCCCCGCCTGCCGAGGCCCTCGAAGAACTCCGTTGTCGTGTCCGCCACGTTTTCTTCCTGATCTCGGTTACGGCCGCGTGCCATCGGCGCGGATGAGGACGTTGGACGCGGCGTCCGTGAGCGTGTAGTGGATGGTCTGCGCGGTGATCTGGCCCTGGCCGTTCTCGATCAGATACGAGTCCGCGCCATCAGGCACGCGGAGTGGACCGGCGTCGACGGTCCACTCGAGGAACGCCATGCGCCCCGCGACGCGCTGCTGTAGGTAGTGCCAATTGCCGCTAGGCACCTCCTCCATGAGCTGGCGGGCGAGCTCCCGCACTCCTTCGTTGCCCTGGAAGATGCCGCGTCCGCTGAGCACCACGACGTCCTCGGCGACGTTGCGCTCCAGGTCGGCCTCGAGATCGTTCTCCGCCGCGAGCCGGCGATGGTCGTCGAGCACTTCTTGTGTGCCCCTTTCGTGACAGCTCCTCCACCGGTCGCAATCGTGCCGGCGCTACGAGCCGTCGAGCTTGTCGATCTGGTCCTTCGCGGTGTCCGCCGCCTTGTCGATCTTGTCGTCGTACTGATCGGGCGCCTTGTCCTTGGCGACGTCGGCCGCCTTGTCGACGCCGCCGCTGACCCTGTCCTTGTTGCCGCCGACGAGTCCCTTGATCTTGTCCATCAGTCCCATGGCGGTCTCCTCTCCCGATAGGACACTCCATGCGTAGCTGAGAAGTGCGGTCGGCTGCAACCGCAAACGTCGACTGGTACGGTCAGTGCGGGCCTCGCCTGGTCCACGACGAGGCGACGACGGTTCGAGATCAGGGGGTTGCCATGGCGGCGAAGAGCGAGCTCAGTTTCGTCGACTCGGACGGGCACGTGCTCGAGCACCCCACGGGGATGCTCGACTACGCGCCGAAGGAGTACCGGGATCGCATCTGGCACATCGAGACGGATGCAGATGGCATGGAATGGCTCGTGTGGGACGGAGTGCGCAGCCCGGGCAATAGCGCGTCGGTCTCGGGAACCGCGGGCATGAGCGACGAAGAGTGCCAGCGCGCGATGAACGGCGAGCTGCGATACACCGAAGTGCGTCCCGCGGCCTACAACGCGAAGGCGCGGCTCGAGGACATGCGCGCCGACGACATCGACATGTCGGTGCTGTATCCGACGCAGTTGCTCGGGATCCAGTCGAACCCCGACATCGGGTACGCGAACGCGCAGTGCCGCGCGTACAACGACTGGCTCTCCGACCACGTGAGCGAAGGTGAGGGGCAGTTGTTCGGTGCCGCTCTCCTTCCCCAACAGGACATCGAGCCGGCCGCGGCCGAGTTGCGCCGCGCCGCGCAGTTGCCCGGGATGGTGGCAGCATTCATCCGTCCGAACCCAACCGCCAACTGGAAGCCGTTCAACCACTCGATCTATGACCCGATCTGGAAGGCCGCGTGCGACACCGGTCTGCCTCTCGGACTGCACCCGTTCCTCGACTCTCGCCTGCCGGGAGCCTGCATTGGGATGCACTTCAACGAGGTGCACGAGCAGGCACCAGACTTCATCAGCACCACCGAGGAGTCAGGAGCGGGTATCGGCATCGACAACATCTACTTCAGCCAGGCGTTGTCGAACCCGTTCGACATGATGAGCTCGATGGCCTTCCTGATCGCGGGTGGCGTGTGCGAGCGCTTCCCCGACTTGCGGCTCATCTTCCTGGAGGCCAACGGCGGTTGGATCGTGCCGTGGTTGGAGCGGCTCGACCATCACGCGCACGTCCCGCTCTTCAAGCCCGACGTGCCCGAGCTCAAGATGGACCCGTCGGAGTACTTCAAGCGGCAGTGCTGGATCAGCTTCGACGCCGACGAGTCCACGCTCGCGTTCACGGCGAAGTCACCACTCGTGGGGCCCGACCGCATCATCTGGGCTTCGGATTATCCCCACCCTGACGCCAAATTCCCCGGCACCACTGACGAGCTGTACGAGGCGATCGAGGACCTCGACGACGAGGAGCAGCGCCGGATCGCATCCGCCAACGCGGTCGAGCTCTACAACCTGTAGCACCGGGGTCACCGCGCGGGGGTATCGGAACATCTAAGGTGCCCGGGGCGGGGCGGAGAAGATCGATCTTGTGACGCGCAACGAGCAGGAGCGCCATGAGCCGAGGACCTCTCCGAGCCGGGTTCGCCCGTACCAGGCCCGGCGACGACGCCGGCGGATCCTCGCGCTGACGGCCGGTGTAGCTGCCGCAGTGGTTCTCCTGGTCCCGTCGGTGGCGTCCGGCGACGACGCCCTCCCGCAGGACACGCGCGACACCACTACGAACAGCACCGCACTCGACGGCCCGAAGGAAACAACCACTCCGTCGGACACCACGACAACCACTCCGCCCGACGCGACGACCGATGGTCAGTCCGACACGAAGATAGACAGTCCGACCGATTCGAACGCGACCGATTCGAAGACGACCGACGCGGCGACCGCCGGCTCGAAGGATCCCTCGTCGACCACCGGCGACACGAAACCTGCACCCGACGCCGCGACCCCGCAGGCGTGCGCGAAGCAGGGCAGCGAGACCGTCGCCACCGACAAGCCGGACTACCCGCCCGAGGCAACGGTGCACGTCACAGGTTCGGGTTACGCAACGTCGTGTGTGGTGCGGGTTGAGGTGACGCGTCCCGACGAGACCGTCGTCAAGGGTGACGGCACCTTCACTCCCGGCATCGACCAAGTGACCACCTCAGGCGACGGTCAGCTCACGTACGACTACCGCCTCGACGGCGTGATGGGTCAGTACACGATCCGCGTGCTCGGCGCCGAAGACGCCGTGCTCGCATCCGCGACGTTTGCCGACTCACCCTGCACCGCGATCGGCGCGGTCGACAACGGCGCGGGCACGTGTGAGCTCAGCGCGGCCTTCGCCGTTCCGGCGAATCTCACGGTCGCGCTCGACCCGGGCCTGTCGCTGCACATCCTGGCGGGCGGGTCGATCACGGTGAGCCCGGGCGTCACGTTCGACCTGACCGTCCCTGGCACCGCGGGCATCGTGATCGACGCCGGCGGTTCGATCACGGGGAACGTAACCACGACGAGCGGGGTCGGCGCGACCATCATCCTCCGAGCCACCGCCGGACCGATCGCGGTGAACGGGTTGGTCAGCAGCAATCAGGCAGCCGGCAGTTGCACGGGAGGAAGCGCCGGGACGGTGAGGTTGTTCGCGCTGTCCGACGTCACGGTCGGCGGGACGGGTGCGCTCACAGCCAACGGCACCCCGTGTTCCGGGGGGCTCATCGCGATCACCGCCGGAAACGACGTGACGCTCGCGGGGGGTGCGCTGATCTCAGCAACGCAGGGGGGTGGTAGTCCGGCAGGCGCGAGAGGAGGAAGGATCGAGATCGTCGCCGGAGGCGACGTCGCGGCTCCCGTCGGCTCGACAATCACGGTGAGCAGCGACGGGCGTCGGCCGGCAGGGAGCATCTCGATCGAGGCGCCCAACGGGACGATCACGCTCGACGGCAACGTTCTCTCGCAGAGCAACAACACCGGCAACACTCAACCCGGTGGCGGACCGATCAACGTGGTTGCCGGCTGTACCCTGACCGTCGGCGGTACCGTGAGCAGCCGCGGGATCGACCCGGGTGCTGACCTCGTGCACCTCGAGGGCTGCGACGTGACGATCAGCGGTTTGGTCGAGTCGACCGGTCCCGGCCACGGTCCGCCGGTGGAAACGCACTGCCGCGAAATGCCGCCGAACGCGACCGGGTGCGTCGAAGTCGTCGCGCACGGGACGCTCACTGTCACCGGCCAGATCAACGCGGACACCGGCGACGGCGGAACACAGGGGACATCGTGGATCGATCTCTTTGCGAACGGCAACATCACCATCAACCGCGCCGCAGCACCGTACGCGGTACATGCCAACGGCCTGGCTGGCACCAACGACACCGGCGGAGCCGTGAGGATCTTCTCGGTAGCCGGGAGCGTCACCACAAGCGGTCCGGCCGTGCAGGCGAACGCGACCGGCGCCGGTGGTGATGGCGGCTCGATCACGATCCAGGACGCTTCTGCGACCACGATCGCACTCGACGCCGCGTCGATTCAGGCGCTGGGCGCCCAGTCCGGTGGTGGCGCGCCGACCGGAGGCACGATCTCCGTTCGGTCCTTCAACGGCGCGGTCACGGGCAACGCGCCCGGGGAGTTGAACACCGACGCCGTGACCGACGGGACCGTCACCCTGCAGGCCTGCACGGGAGTGACGTACACGGGCACGTCCATCCCTGCTTTCATCAACCCCGGCAACATGTGCGGCGGTGCCCCGACGCTGCCCGCGTACGTCGGGACGCTCGGACCGTGCCCCGTGTGCAATCCCGGTTCGATCACGATCGTGAAGGTCTCCGATCCGGAAGGTCCGGCGACGTTCGACTTCACCGCCTCGCCGTCACCACCGTTGGTCCCCGGGAGCTTCACGCTCGACGACGACGGTGACCCCAACAACGAGTTCTCCAACGTGCAGTCGTTCACCGGACTCCCGCCCGGCGTGTACACGTTCACCGAGACCCCACCGCCAGGGTTCGTCGTCGACATCACGTGCACCGTTGTCTCTCCGCGCGGCGCGACTCTGAACGAGGTAGCGGTCACGTTGGGTCCCGACCAGGACGTGATCTGTGTTTTCGAGAACATCCAGCAGGGTTCCGTCACGATCGTGAAGGACTCGGTGCCGGACAGCCCGGCGCAGTTCGACTTCTCGGTGACGCCGGACACGGTCACGCCGTCGACGTTCACGCTCGACGACGACGGCAGCCCGACGCCGTTCCCGAACAGCCAGGTCCTCGACGGGGTCGTCACCGGCACGACGTACACCGTCACCGAGACGCCGGTATCCGGGTTCAACCTCACAGCCATCAACTGTGTCGGCGGGCAGACCGTGAACGACTTGCCCAACAATCAAGTCGCGATCACCTTCACCGCGGGTGACGACATTGTCTGCACCTTTGTGAACACGCAACAGGGTTCGATCACGATCGTGAAGGACTCCGTACCCAACGGGCCGACCGCGTTCAACTTCGCCGCGTCACCGTCGCCGCCCTTGGTTCCCGCGACGTTCACGCTCGACGACGACGGGAGCCCCACGCCGTTCCCGAACACGCAGGCGTTCACGGGCCTTCCCGCGGGTGGTCCCTACACAATCACCGAGACACCCGCTGACGGGTTCACGCTCACGACGCCGGTGTCGTGCACCGGAGCGTCGGCCGTCAGCCAAACCACCAACGGCGTGACGATCACCCTCGCACCGGCCGACACCGTGACGTGCACGTTCGTCAACCTCGAGCCCGTGGCTCCGCCGCCACCATCCACCGGCGCGACCGGCGCGACCGGCGCGACCGGCGCCACCGGTGGTACCCGCACGACGATCGCTACCAGGATCGCCTTCACGGGCTCCGACACCTGGAACCTCGTCGGCGGCGGAAGCGCGGCTGTCATCCTGGGTACGCTGCTCGTCACCGTCACGCGCCGACGACGACGATGCCTGCTCCAGGACTGACCTGCCGCGCGACCTCCCGATTCATCCCTGGCGCTTCAGGCGCCCGGTCTTCTTCGCCCACTGCTCCGCGACGGCGAACGCCAGAAGCGACGCGGGCACGAGGACGACGCCGAACGCGGCGAGGATGAGGAGGTTGCCGGCTTCCTGGCTGATTCCGTGTCCGTCGATGAGGGCGGCGCGGATGCCGCGCAACATGTAGGTCGTCGGCACGACACGCGTGATCGGCTGCAACCACTCCGGGAGTACGTCAACGCTGTAGTACACGCCGGAGACGAGCAGCAGGACCGCCTGCACCATGAACGACATCTGTTCGCCGCGCTCGGGATAGAGCAACGGCAGGATGCCGGTGAGGATCCCGAGTCCGACGAGGCTGATGCTGCCGACGGCAACGACCGCGGCGGCAGTCGTCCACGACGCGTGCGCGAAGCTCACGGAGAGGAACGGCAGCGCGCAGGCGAGGATCACGAGCGTGCGGACGACCGCGTGGCCGATCCCGAAGATCGCCATGCTCACGAGGTGCACGACGCGCGACACCGGCGTCATGAGTGTGTGCTCGATCGTGCCCTCCCAGCGCTCCCACATGATGACCAGGCTCATGTCGTCGAGGACCGCGGCGAGATACGCCCACATGAGCGTCCCGACCAACAGGAACAGCGTGAGTTCCTCCACACCGGAGGCGTCGACCGTTCCGGTGCGACCGGCCTCGGCCGCGATGAACGTGATCGCGAGCGTGTTGACCACGCCGTAGACGAGCCAGACCAGCTCCCATGCCCAATAGCGCTTCCAGAGGTTGACCTGACGTTCGATGAACGCCCATCCCAACGGCACGCGCCGCGGGGTGCCGAGCCGCAGCGCTTCACTCGCCGACATCGCGCGCCTCCTCGTTCTCCTCTTCGTCTTCGTCGATGCTCCGGCCCGTCAGCGCGAAGAACACCGATTCCATGTCGACGTCGTCGAGTTGTCGCGCTGCGGCGACTCGCTTTCGCAGCTCGAGCGGACTTCCCTCGGCAACGACTCGTCCTCCCGCGAGGAACGCGATGCGGTCGCACAGGCTCTCGGCTTCGTTCATGTCGTGCGTGGTGAGCAGGATGCTGACGCGTTCTTCGCGCCGGACTTCGGCGACGAATTGCTGCACATCGCGTTTGCTACGTGGGTCGAGGCCGGTGGTCGGCTCGTCGAGCAGCATGAGCCTCGGTGCGGTCAGGAAGGCGCGGGCGACCGCGACCTTCTGCTGCTGGCCACGCGAAAGGTGCAGCATCGGCTCGCGGAATCGGTCGCGCTCGAGGCCGAGGCGCTCGAGGATCTCATGGCTGCGTTGCCTCACGACTGGCCCAGCCATGCCGTACGCGCGTCCGAAGAACAGCAGGTTCTCCATTGCGGACATCGCGCGGAAGAACGACGGATCGGCCGACACGCGATTGAGCAGGCCGCGCACCGACAGCGGATCGCGAACCGCGTCACACCCGAACACGCGGACCTCGCCCTCGTCCGGCAGCAGCAGCGTGCTCAGGATCCGGACGAGGGTCGACTTGCCGGATCCGTTCGCGCCGATCACGCCGTAGATCTCGCCTGGCGTCACGCGGAACGAGACGTCGCAGACGGCGACGTGCGAGCGCGGGCGCGACGACCTCCCACGTCCCAAACGCGAGAGGCGGCTCCGATGGAAGACCTTGGTCACGCCGCGCACATCGAGCGGCAGATGGCGGGAGACTGACACCTCCGCCGGTCCCACACTCGCGACTCCGGTAGTCGCAAGACTGTCACGCATCAGATGTCTCCTCACTCGACACCAACGACCGGTCGCACACCGTCCGAAGCGCGAGCAGGGGAGGTGCGCGGACTCAGTAGTGAGAGATCGTCGCCACGAAGGCGACGCTATCAGGACGCTCTTCGCCGGCGCGGCGAATACTCGGAGTGGTCTACCGTCGTCCCATGACCGAGAAGCAGACCATCCAGCGCTTTTCTCCCGTGCTCATCTATGACGACGCCGACAAGGCGATCGGGTTCCTCACCAAGGCCTTCGGGTTCAGAGAGCTCGCGGTGCACCGGACGCCGGACGGCGCCATCGCACATGCCGAGCTCTCCTATCGCGGCGGCGTCATCGGGCTTTCGGATCGACCGAAGGGCGAACCCTCGATCTTCGATCTGGGCCCTTGCGCCATCTACGTCGTGGTCGACGATCCCGACGCCCACCACGCACAGGCGGTCGCGGCCGGCGCGGAAGTCGTCTACCCGCTGACCGACCAGGACTACGGGTCCCGCGACTACGCGGTCCGCGACCCAGAGGGCTTCGTATGGTGCTTCGGCACGTACGCGCCCACGGCGAGTGACACGTCGAGCTGACGCGCCAGGTTCAGCTCGACAGGCCTCAGAGCGACGACGCGCTCTCGCCGCCGAGGTACTCGGCGAGCAGCTCGTCACCTGCGTCCCGCGCATGCCCGCGCCAGCCGACGAGCCCGTGCCGGAGGATCACAGCGTCGTCGGCGAAGTGCAGCGCGCGTTCGACGAACTGCTCGATGAGCAAAACCGTGACGCCTTGGGTGCGCGCGCGCTCGAGCGACTCGAACACGAGGTCGACGAGCATCGGCGCGAGACCAAGTGACATCTCGTCGGCGATCAGGAGCTTCGGCGGCGCCGCGAGCACGCGCGCCAGGCTGAGCATTTGTTGTTCGCCACCCGAGAGCGTCCCCGCTTGCTGACGACGCCGATCCGCCAGTACCGGGAACAGCTCGAACGCGCGGTCGAGCGCCTCGCGGCGCGCCGCTCCGGGAACGGTGAACCGGATCTGCGCCCACAGGTTGTCCCGCACGGAGATGTGGGGAAAGATGTTGCGCGACTCAGGGACATACGCGAGCCCGAGCTTGCAGATGCGGTGCGCGGACCAGCCCGCGATGTCCTGCCCGTCGAACTCGACGTGTCCGGCGCTCGGCTTCACGACACCGGCGATCGCCGACGCGAGCGACGACTTCCCCGCGCCGTTCGCGCCGAGAACCGTGGTGACAGATCCGCGTGGCACGTCGAACGACACCCCGAAGAGCGCCCGCGCTTCGCCGTACGCGACTTCGAGGTCGGTCACCCGCAGGAGCAGCCCCGCGGTGGCGTGGACCGTCACGGCGAGTCCTCGTCTGCAGCCGCCGTGGTCGCCGCGCCGGCTGCGTCGATCGGCGCGCCGAAGTACGCGGCCTGCACCTCAGGGCTGTCGCGTACCTCGTCGGGCGGGCCCTCGGTGAGCACCTTCCCGAAGTCGAGGACGGTCACCCGATCGGCGAGATCGAGCACGAACTCCACGTTGTGCTCCACGAGCACGAATGCCGTGCCGCGGTCCTGGCGCACGCGGCGCAGCGCGTCGCCGAGTTGCTCGGTCTCGTGGACGTCCAGCCCTGATGACGGCTCGTCGAGCAGCATCACGAGCGGATCCGACGCCAGCGCGCGACCGACCTCGACGAGGCGCCCGGTGCCGAGCGGCACCGCGACCGCGGGTCGGTCGGCGACGGTCTCGAGGCCGAGCAGGGCAAGGATCTCCGCCACCGCCTCCGCTTCACCGGGACCGGGACGCTCGCCCAAGCCGGTCATGTCCAAGAAGAAACCCGTGAACCGCTGGCGGCCTTCGTGGACGCGCCGTGCGACGACGAGGTGCTCGCGCACGGTGAGCTCGTTGAACAGCTCCATCCGCTGGAAGGTACGGGCGAGTCCGCGTCGCGAGCGTGTTTGCGGGCTGCGCCGGGTGATGTCCTGCCCGTTCATGAGCACCCGTCCGCCGCGCGGGTGCAACAGACCGGAGAGCACGCCGAACAGCGTCGTCTTGCCCGCGCCGTTGGGTCCCACGAGGCCGACGGTCGACCCACGGGGAACGGAGAGACTCACCTGATCGAGCGCCACGACACCCCCAAATCGCACCGTGACGTTCTCGGCGGCGAGGAGCGGGACCTGCGAACCGTCGGGCGTCGGTGTGTCGACGGGACTGACCGCGGTCACGGCGCGACCGTCCTCGCCAATTCGGGGAGCTCGGCGTGGAGCGTGGCCTCTTCTTCGCGACGCTCCGCGGCCCGGAACTGTCGGAGTCGTTGCCGGTTGACCATGTCGTAGAGGACGCCACGCGGTTCCCGCGCCAGCCCGATGGCACCGAGCCCGAACAGCATGGTGGGAACCTCGGCGGCGCGGTCGCCGAGCTCGAGACCGGCAGCTTGGATGGCGAGTAGCACGCTCGCGATCGCGACGACGACGGAGCTCGCGATCGGTATCGCGCGGCTCCTGACGGGCAACCGCACGATCCGCAAGATGATCAGGAGCGCTGCGGCGAGCGCGATGAGCACGAGAATCACGCTGACGGTGTCGTCGTTGCTCAGGTTGTCCCACATCCACACGCTGCCGCCGAAGGCGAGCACGGCGAAGGCCGCCATCGCGAGCGCGCCCAGGGGCTTTCGATACTGCTTGGCGAGGAGCAGCCGCACGAAGAGACCGCCGGCAACGAAGAAGAGGATGAGGATGAGGATGATCGACAAGCGCTGGGGCGCGATCGCGAAGATCATGCCCGCGACCAGCGCGCCAATGACGGAACGCACGCCCCAGGTCACCACGATCGCGAGCCACACGATCCCGACCAGCGAGTTGAACGAGCGCGGAGTCGCGCTCCCTATCACGGACGCGTAAAGCGCGCCCCCCAAACCGGCGACGAAGGCGCTGGTCGCGAACACGATCAGCTTGGCACGAAGGATGCTGATGCCGGTCGTGAGCGAGGCGGGTTCGCTCGAACGGATCGAGGCGAAGACGAGCCCGGCCGTCGCTCGTTTCAGGTTGATGATCAGGAGCCCGACGACGGCGAAGACGATCGCCACCACGGCGTACATCTCTATTCGGTCCGTGATTCCCAATCCGAACGGCCGCGGCACCGGCAAGCCGGCAGAGAAGTTGTCGTACTCCTCACGAGTCCAGAAGAACTGCTCGATCAGGAGCGCGAACCCGAGCGTGAGGAGGGCGAGGTAGAGGTCCCCGATGCGGAGGCTGGGGAGCGCCACGAGGAGACCGAACGGGATTGCGATCGCCGCACCGACGAGGATCGCGGCCCACGCCGGGAACCCGGCTTCTGCCACGAGGCGCGCCGCGGCGAAAGCCCCGATCCCGGCGAGCGTGATCTGGCAGAGGGAGATCATCCCGCCCTCGCCTGTGACCATCGTGTACGAGAGGAAGATGATCGACAGTGCCAGGCCCTGCGCGAACACCGCGATCCAGAACTCGTCGAAGATCCAGAAGTTGTTGAACAGCACCGGGAGCAGCGCGAGCACGACCGCGGTCACGAGCGGGCCGATGAGCCGCCGCAGACCATGTGCGGGCGGGAGCGGCGGCGCGTCCCCGTGCGCACCGCCGCTGCGACGACGGTCGATTTCGAACTCTTCGCGGCGTAGTCCCGACGAGGTGAAGCTGTAGACGATCAGGAAGACGAGCATCACCGCGAACGGGATGCTGGCCGCGACGCCCGTCGAGAACAAGCCTTCGGTCGGTTGCCATTTCAGCCACAGCTGCTGCAACACCCCGATCAAGATCGCGCCCAGGAACGCGATGGGGAGGCTCGTCATCCGACCGATCACGACTGCCGCGAACGACCCCACGAGCAGCAGGGTGAACTGGAACTCCTGGAGACCCAAGACGGGCCCGAGGAGCACCCCGGCGAACCCGGCGAGCGTGATGCCGACCATCCACGAACCGGCCGTGACCCCCTCGGTGTTCACGCCGGCGATCTCGGCATTGCGGGGATGGTCGACCGTGACCCGGGTCGCCAGCCCGATCGGCGTGTATCGCAAGATCAGCGACGTGCCGATCGCGATCACCAACGCGCTCACGATCACCGCGAACTGGTTGGTGTTCACATACGTGCCGAACACCTTCAGGAAGTTCGGGTCGGCCGGGTTTTCGATGAGACCCTCGGGCTGGAAGATGTCGTCGATCGCGAACGGGAACAGGATCCTGACCAGAGCGGGCAGCGCGACCCAGAGCCCGACCGTCGAGACTAGCCTCACGGTGGGTGTTGCGTGAGTGAGACGGCGGAACAGCGCGAAGTACAGGAGCAGCCCGAGCAGCGGCGCGACGACGAAGATGGTGAACGGCGCCGCGACGGCGATGCTCCAGCCGTTCCGACGGGTCAGGTAGTAATAGAAAATTGCGAGGGAATACGCGATCGCACCATGCGCGAAGTTGAAGACCCGCGACGACTTGTACGTGATGATGAGGCCGAGCGCCGAGATCGCCGTGACGCTGCCGGCCACAAGCCCCGAGATGATGT
>JBKPCV010000163.1:0-10823 GCA_046727575.1 Actinomycetota bacterium | reverse complement strand
GTCTGAAGCACCCAAGGGCGCCGTTCGTTCTGTCTGAACGGCTGGCATCCCCACACCGCGGATCGGAACCTGCGACGCTGGTGGAGGTCCACGTGCTGCGCAGCCGGTTCGGCTGCACGGAGGGAGGATCCAGATGGCCGAAGCAGCGCCGGCACAGCCGGCGAGTTCCGGGTCGGATTACCCGATCTCACTCGAGTTCGATCGTGGCCTCGACGTGCAGAACTGGCGACCGCTCGTGAACTGGTTGCTCGCGATCCCGCACTGGATCGTCGTTTCCGTTCTTGCGTTCGTGTCCGGCCTGTTGTGGATCGTGTCGTTTTTCACGGTGCTCTTCACGCAGCGCAACCCATTCGTCGGCTTCCAAGCAATGTTCCTGCGCTACGAGTGGCGCGTCTCGTCGTACATCTACTTCATGCGCAACGAATACCCGCCATTCGACTTCCAGACGAGTGCTGCCGATAACGGACTCGATCCGGCGAAGGTGAGCGTCGAGGACCCGGAAGAGATGAACCGCTGGTTAGTATTTGTGAAGTGGTTCCTTGCCATCCCTCACTACATCGTGCTCGGCTTCCTCGGCCTTGCAGCGGGGTTCGTGATCATCGTCGCGGTCTTCGCCGTGCTCTTCACCGGCCGCTGGCCAGATGGCATGCGGAACTTCGTGATCGGGGTGAGGAGGTGGAACGCGCGCGTCCTCGGATACATCGTCTTCCTCACCGACGCGTACCCACCCTTCACCCTGGAGCCCTAGCAGCTACAGCCCCCACGCGGCGTACTCGATCGGCTGGTTGCTCAAGCGGCGGTAGGTGTACGCCCACGCGATGATGGTGATTCCAGAGGTGAACAGCAATCCCACGAGACACGCGAGCACTCCTACAACATTGATCAGGAACAAGACGAGGGCGAGACCGAAGAGCTGCCAGCGATGGCCTCGTGTGATCTCGGCGGAGCGGCGAAGTGTGTCCATGGCGATTGCCTCGTTGCCACGCTCAGCCGCGACGAAGCCATAGAAGCCGAATACCACCGCGAAGACGATTCCCGGAATGATCAACAAGAGCAGCCCTATGAAGAAGCCGATCCCGAAGACGATCGACGCGACGATGTAGGGGCCGTAGCCCTCGGCCCTGAAGACGTCGCCCACCTCGGGGCGCACGCCGCGAGTCACCTCGAGCGCAACGCGGAACCAGCCCAGCGCCAGAAACAGACCGAGCAGCCAACCGATCAACTGCAGCAGGAATTGGAGTGCAACCGAGTCGGTCGCGTTGCCAATCGCGGAGAACACCAACTCGATCGCGAAAATGACCAGCGCGATCAGGATCATTGGTCCCGCGTTCTTCCAGTACGCGCCCCATCCGTAGCTCACGGCGTCCCCGACGCTGATCGGCTCGCCGCCGTACGGACGGTCCGGAGGCACGGGAGGTGGAGGAGGCGGGGGAGGCGGCGGCTCCATCGACATGCGGGTTCCTTTCGGTGCTGGACCGGACTACAGGGATAGACCGACGGCGTACTTGAACAACTCGAACGCCCACAACGCTGCGACCACCGCGACAGGAACCCATCCCGGCATGGTGACGCGCCCGACCCGCCATGTGAGGAGCATCGCGACTGCGGCCACGACGAGCAGCACACTGCCGGGGTTGAGCAGCGCGGCGTGTGCGACGTCGCCGTGCACGACCGCGGTGACTCCGCGCGTCATGCCACAGAACGGGCACGGGACGCCGGTGAGACTTCGCAGTGGACACGGCAGGCCCGCGTCGCCATTGCCGACGAGCGGACGAACCGCCGCAACGGCGAGCATGGCACCGCCTGCCCAGCGGAGCGGTCTGGTGTCGACCGCGAACGGCACGTCTGGCTGCACCCGCTGCACCTCGGCAGCGTAGGAGAGGTGCTACAGCGTGCGCACGATGGCGGCCTCGCCCTGGCCGCCGCCGCCACAGAGCGACGCCGCGCCCACACCACCACCACGGCGGCGGAGCTCGTCGACGAGCGTGAGGACGACGCGCGTACCGGACGCGCCGATCGGGTGCCCGAGCGCAATGGCGCCACCGTTGACGTTGACGATGTCGTCGTTGATCCCCAGATCGCGCATCGACGCGATCGCAACGGCTGCGAACGCCTCGTTGATCTCGATGAGGTCGAGGTCGCTCACTTGCTTGCCGACCTTGTCGAGCGCCCGCACGAGCGCGCGCGACGGCTGCGTCAACAACGACGGGTCGGGGCCGGCGACCATGCCGTAGCTGACGAGCTCGGCAAGCGGAGCGATCCCGAGTTGCTGCGCCTTCTCGACGCTCGTGACGACAACCGCGGCTGCGCCGTCGGAGATCTGCGAGGCATTGCCGGCGGTGATGGTGCCGTCGGATGCGAACGCGGGCCGGAGCTTGCTCAACGACTCCGCCGTCGTGCCGGGCCGGACTCCCTCGTCGGTGTCGACGAGCACGGGGTCGCCGCGTCGCTGCGGGATTTCGACGGGCTCGATCTCTTCAGAGAGGCGACCGTCCTTGATTGCGGCTGCCGCGCGCTCATGGCTCTGCGCTGCGAACTCGTCTTGCATCTCGCGGGTGATGCCGCCCATCTCGCCCGTGTACCGCTCGGTACCGGCGCCCATGTGCACCGCATCGAACGCGCACCACAGGCCGTCCGCGATCATCGAGTCGACCAGCTGACCGTGGTCCATGCGGTAGCCCTCACGCGCGTTCGGCAGCAGGTAGGGCGCGCGCGTCATCGACTCCATACCGCCCGCGACGACGACTTCCGCGTCGCCGGCCCGGATCATCTGATCGGCGAGGTAGATCGCGTCGATACCCGAGAGGCACACCTTGTTGACCGTCATCGACGGCACCGACATCGGAATGCCCGCGCCCACCGACGCCTGCCGGGCCGGCATCTGCCCCGCGCCGGCCTGCAGTACCTGGCCCATGAGCACGTAGTCGACCTGGTCACCGGCGATCCCCGCTCTGCTCAGGGCGGCGCGGATCGCGTGGGCTCCGAGATCGGTCGCCGGGAACGACGCCAGCGCGCCGGAGAGCTTGCCGATGGGCGTACGAGCCGAGGAAATGATGACGGATCCGGGCATTTTCGGGCCTCCGAACCTCGCGATCAGCGCGGTCCCGGATCGTACCAACGGCACCCGCTGCCGCCACGTCCGAATGGGGTGATAAGTGTCATATCGCCCCTGTCTGGCGGTGTTTGGTGTTCGACGTGGGCGACCATCTCGAGGAGCTGCGACGGCGATCGACGGAATGGCTGCGGGCACGCCGCGACGAGCAGGTGCGCGAGCAGCGCCGCCTCCGCGTCGAGGAGCTCGCGGTCACACGCGTGCTCGACGAGCGCGGCGACCTCGACGACACCTGGCTGCGCGCGACGGGGTGTCCGAACGGACGGTGCGCGAGACGATCGAGACCGCGCGAGCGCTGGAGTCCCTCCCGCGCGTCGCCGAGGCCGCGCATGGGGTGGCAGGGCTGCGGCGACCTCCTCGGGCGAGTCCGTGAACGCTCGGCGCGACGTGCCGTCGCTGCGAGTCATCCACCGAGCGATGTCACCCCGCTGCGCAGGCATCGGCGCTCCGCGAGTACCGTCCCGTGGCCATGAGTGCCGAAATGCAAGCCATCCAGAACGCGATCGTGGCGGGCGCGCCCGCGGACACGTACGCCGGTCTCGAGCTACCGGGGTCGTTCCGTGGCGCGGTGGTGCGTGCCGACGAGCACGAGATGTTCGCCGGTCTCCCGTCGGAGGAGAAGGACCCGCGCAAGTCGATCCACATCGACGAAGTGCCGGTACCCGAGCTCGCGCCCGACGAAGCGCTCGTCGCGGTCATGGCGTCGTCGATCAACTTCAACACCGTGTGGACGTCGATCTTCGAGCCGCTCCCCACGTTCGGGTTCCTCGCACGCCTCGGGAAGGAGAGCGTGTGGGGCGGCCGTCACGACCAGCCGTACCACGTTGTGGGGAGCGACGCCGCCGGTGTGGTCGTCCGGGTCGGTTCGGCGGTGAGGATGTGGAAGCCCGGCGACGCGGTCACGGTGCACGCCAACCACGTCGACGACCAGGATCCGTCTGCGCACGACGACTCGATGCTCGCGACGAATCAGCGCATCTGGGGTTACGAGACCAACTTCGGCGGGCTGGGCGAGCTCTCCGTCGTGAAGGCGAACCAACTCATGCCGAAGCCGGCGCACCTCGCGTGGGAGGAGGCGGCGGTGAACGCGCTCACCAACAGCACCAGCTACCGCATGCTGGTGAGCCCGAACGGCGCGCAGATGACGCAGGGCCAGACCGTCCTCATCTGGGGCGCCGGCAGTGGCATCGGTGCATACGCATGCCAGTACGTGCTCAACGGTGGCGGTACTCCGGTCGCGATCGTCTCGAGCCCCGAGCGAGCAGCGGTCGTCCGCAAGATGGGTGTCGAGCACGTGATCGACCGCAAGGAGGAGAACTACCAGTTCTGGAAGGACGAACACACCCAGGACCCGGCCGAGTGGCGGCGCCTCGGCAAGCGAATCCGGGAGGTCGCGGGAGTCGACCCCGACATTGTCTTCGAGCATCCCGGACGCCAGACGATGGGGGCCTCGGTGTTCGTCTGCACACGCGGCGGAACGATCATCACGTGCGCCGCGACCACGGGCTTCATGCTCGAGTACGACAACCGCTATCTCTGGATGAACCAAAAGAAGCTGTTGGGCTGCCACTACGCCAACTACCGCGAGGCGTGGGAGGCGAACAAGCTGATCTGCGAGGGAAAGATCCAGCCTGCGCTCTCGGCAGTGTTTCCGTTCGAGGAGACGGCGGAAGCCGTTGCCCGCGTGCACGCGGGCACACACGAAGGCAAGCTCGGTGTTCTCGTGCTCGCGCCCGAGGAAGGTCTCGGCGTGACCGACCCGGAGACGCGCGACGCGCTGCTCGACAAGATCACACTCTTCCGGCGCGCGCCGTAACCTGCATCGCGTGCTCACCGAGATCGACCACGTCGCGATCGCCGTCAACGACCTCGAAGCAGCGATCGACTACTACCAGCGCGCCTACGGAGTGGACGTCGACCACCGCGAGGTCGTCGACCGCGATGGTGTCGAAGAAGCACTCCTGCGCGTTGCCGACTCGTACGTGCAGCTCCTGACGCCGGTGCGTCCCGACTCGACCGTGGCCAAGTTCCTCGAGCGGAAGGGCGAAGGTTTGCACCACGTGGGGTACCGCGTCGCGTCCTGCGCGGACGCCCTCGATCGGCTGAAGTCCGAGGGGTTCCCCGTCATCGACGAAGAGCCCCGGCCGGGGAGCCGAGGCACCACGGTCGCCTTCGTGCACCCCAAGGGCGCCTTCGGTACCCTCATCGAGCTCGTCGAGGAACCTGAGTAGATCGCACTCAACTTTCCTACTAACCTCGGAATAAGCCCGCTCAGGGCTTGGGTTGGACGGTTTTGCCCATTCGAAGCGGTGCTCTTGTACAGGAGGTTGGTAACGCATGTTGGTACGGTATGACCCTTTTCGTGAGCTCGACCGCATGACCGATCGGTTGTTCGGCGGCCAGAGCTCACCCCAGTGGATGCCCATGGACGCGGTCCGTCACGGCCACAACGTGACGCTCCGGTTCGATCTCCCGGGCGTCTCGCTCGATTCCATCGACCTCACCGTCGAGCGGAACGTGCTCACCGTGAAGGCCGAGCGGACGTGGCAGCCGAGCGAGGGCGACGAGGTCCTCGCCCGCGAACGTCCGCACGGGTCCGTCACCCGTCAGGTGATGCTCGGCGAGTCGCTCGAGACCGATCGGCTCGAGGCCCGCTACGACGCCGGTGTCCTCACGATCACGATCCCCGTGGCGGAGCAGGCCAAGCCGCGCAAGGTCGAGATCCAGAGCGGCGCACCGGCCGAGGCCATCGAGGTCGGCTCCCAGAACAGCTGACAGCTCGCACCACAACCACACCGACACCGAAGCCCACGCGGCCCCGCCGGCTCGTTCGGCGGGGCCGTGGCGCGCGGCGAACTGTCTGTGCTGCCGGTTCCGATGGTCCCCGATAGTCTCGGAGCGGTGGCAGCCGAAGAGGAAGAGATCCAGGCGCACGCCGAGGCCGAGGCGCTGCACGGCGACGAGGCGCCCTCGGAAGTTGCCGCGCCGCACCCGATCGAGGACCGGCTGGTGGAGCTGGCGGCGCTGCGCGAGGAGGCGCTCCATGCCGGCAGCGCGGCGGCGGTCGAGCGTCAGCACCAGCGCGGCAAGCTCACCGCACGCGAGCGCATCGACCTCCTGCTCGATCCTGGTTCGTTCGTCGAGCTCGACATGCTCGCCCGCCACCGCGCCCACGGCTTCGGGATCGAGGAAACCCGGCCACTCACCGACGGCGTCGTCACTGGATGGGGCGCGGTCGACGGTCGCAAGGTGTTCGTGTTCAGTCAAGACTTCACCCTCTTCGGCGGATCCCTGGGCGAGGTCTACGCCGAGAAGATCCACAAGGTGATGGACCTCGCGGAGTCGGTGGGCGCGCCCATTGTCGGGCTCAACGACGGCGGTGGCGCCCGCATCCAGGAGGGGGTCGTGTCGCTCGACGCGTACGGCGGCATCTTCTCCCGGAACGTCAAGGCCTCGGGTGTGATCCCGCAGATCAGCGTGATTCTCGGCCCGTGCGCCGGCGGTGCCGTGTACTCGCCGGCCCTCACCGACTTCGTCGTGATGGTCAAGGGCGTGTCCAACATGTTCATCACCGGACCCGACGTGGTCAAGACCGTCACTGGTGAGGACGTCACCCAGGAACAGCTCGGCGGCGCGATGACGCACGCGTCGAAGTCGGGTGTCGCGGCATTCGTCTACGACGACGAACCGACCGCTCTCGCGCAGGTGCGGTACCTCCTGTCGTTCCTGCCGGCGAACAACCTCGAGGACCCTCCCGCGTTCGAGTCCGACGATCCGGTCGACCGCGCGAGCGACGGCATCGTGGGCCTCATCCCCGACGCCCCGAACCAGCCGTACGACATGAAGAAGGTGATCGCGGAGATCGTCGACGACGGCGAGTTTCTCGAAGTGAACGCGTTGTGGGCGATGAACATCGTGTGCGGGTTCGCGCGGGTCGACGGCCATGTCGTCGGAATCGTGGGTAACCAGCCACAGGTGCTCGCGGGCACCCTCGACATCGACGCGTCCGAGAAGGCAGCTCGGTTTGTGCGGACATGCGACGCGTTCAACGTGCCGCTCGTCACCTTCGTCGATGTTCCCGGGTTCCTTCCCGGCACCGACCAGGAGTACGGCGGCATCATCCGCCACGGCGCGAAGCTGCTGTACGCGTACTGCGAGGCGACCGTGCCGCGCGTGCAGATCATCACGCGCAAGGCGTACGGGGGTGCCTACGTCGTCATGAATTCGAAGTCGATCGGGTGTGACCTGGCGTTCGCGTGGCCCTCGGCTGAAGTTGCGGTTATGGGGGCGCCCGGCGCCGTGAACCTGATCTTCCGGAAGGAACTCGAGACCGCCGACGACCCCGAGGCCAAGCGCGCGCAGCTGATCGAGGAGTACACCGAGCGGTTCGCAAACCCCTACATCGCGGCGGAGCGCGGCTACGTCGACGACGTGATCGACCCGCGTGAGACGCGCCGCGTGCTGGCGCAATCACTCGCGATGCTGCGCTCCAAGCGCGAGCAGCTTCCCTCGCGCAAGCACGGGAACGTGCCGCTCTGAGCGTGGCCGTGCACCTGCGCTCGATCAACCCGGACGCCACGCCCGAGGAGGTGGCTGCGATCGTCGCGGCGCTCACCGCGCGCCGGGCGTCGCCGCCGGAGCCGGCGCCTAGCGATACGCTCCAGGAGTGGGTGCGCGCGGCGCGCATCCGGTCGCGCCGAGCAGGGCTGCAGCGCGGGCCGTGGCGACTGTCGACGCGCGTCGGTCGTCGCAGCGCGTCCTGATCACGATGTCCGGCGCGGGGCGCCCCATCAATCCGGAGCTCATGAGCGTCGGACCGAACGAGGTCGTCGTCACGTTCACGACCGAGTCGGAAGGGTCGGTGACCACCAGCGTCGGCGAACACGACGTCATCACGAACGGCCGCTTCCACTCGGCGCGCGTGGGCGGGCTCGAACCCGAAACCGAGTACCGGCTCCGCGTCGGCGATGCGGAGCCTGACCAATGGCTGCCGCGGACGGTGCGCACACTCGTGCAACCGGAAGGACGGCTGCTGGCGACGGTCGCGACGGTCAACGACGTCCATTTCGGTGAGACGCGCTGCGGCGTCACCGGTGATCCCGCGACCGACGCCATCGGACCCATCCTCCGCGCCGAACCCGGCGCTCCTCCGTATCCCGACGTCATGGCACAGGCCGCCGTCGCCGAGATCGAACGGCTTGATCCCGACGCGGTCGTGGTCAAAGGCGACCTCACCGACTCCGGTCTCCCGGAACAGTACGAGGCATTCCTTCGCACCTATGGGGTGCTCGGCGCCCGTCTGCACCACGTGCGCGGCAACCACGATGCGATGCGAGATCCACAGCTGGCGACCGAGGGCGCGCCCTATGCGGTCGAGCTCCCGTCGGTGACGCTCGCCGTGTTCGACACGACCACGCCGGGCATCGTGGGTGGTGTCCTCCCGTCCGAGCAGATCGAGTGGTTCGACGCTCTCGCTGCTTCCACGACCAGTCGGATCTTCGCGTTCGGCCACCACCCGGTGTGGAACCTCGAGACGACCCGCAGAGTGGACCCCGACTACGTGATCGCACGCGAAGACAGCGCGGCGCTGCTCGAGGTGATTCGACGACACGAGAACATCGTCGGGTATTTCGCCGGGCACACACACACCAACCGAGTGCGCAGGTATGCGCGCGCGAGGCACGTGCCGTGCGTCGAGGTCGCGTGCGCCAAGGACTACCCGGGCGTGTGGTCGGAGTACCGCGTGTACGAAGGCGGCTACACGCAGGTGATGCGCCGTATCAGCGCGCCACAAGCGCTCGAGTGGTCCGAGCGCTGCCGCGCCATGATCCAGGGGATCTACCGCGACCTGGTCCTCGGCGGGATCGAGGACCGCTGTTTCACCGAGCACTTCTCGTCTTGAGGGGGAGCCGCATGGCGCCGACGACCGCGTTCCGCTACGACCCGACGACGCGAGAGTTCCAGGACGACATCTGGGACGTGTATCGCACACTACGCGACGAGTACCCGGTCTTCTACGACGGCCAGAAGGACCAATACGTCCTCACCCGCTTCGAGGATGTGTGGCGCGCCGTCCACGACCACGACACGTTCTCGAGTGTCGTCGAGGAAGCCAACAGTCTGCTCCCCCAGATGATCTACATGGACCCGCCGCGTCACACCGCGCTCCGGGCGTTGGTTTCGCGCGCGTTCACGCCGAAGCGGGTTGCCGAAGTGGAAGAGGTCGCCCGCGCCACTGCACGGGCGCTCATCGACCAGCTCGCGGGCCGCGACGAGTGCGAAGCGCAGCACGAATTCGCGGCGATCCTCCCGAGCGTCGTGATCGCGCGGATGATCGGGGTACCCGACGAACACGTACCGAGCTTTCGAAACTGGACGGAGTCCTTCCTGGAGATCACCGACTCGGGCGACTACGCCGACGCGGCGTCCAACATCTACGGCCTGTTCGCCCGGTTGCTCTCCGAACGGCGGGAGAGTCCGCGCGACGACCTGATGACGGCGCTGACCGGCGCCGAGGTCGATGGCGAACAGCTCACCGACGAGGAGCTGCTCGGCTTCTGCCTGCTCCTCGTACTCGCCGGGAACGACACGACCTCGAGCCTCATCGGTTCGGGCATCGTGATGCTCGCTCGTGATCCCGAGCAGCGCGCGCTGCTCGTCCACGATCCGTCGCGTTGGCCCGCAGCCATCGAGGAGTTGAACCGGATCGAGTCGCCGGCGCAGGTCCTGCCGCGAACCGCGACGAGGGACGTCGAGCTGCACGGCGTCACGATCCCGGCCGGGTCGCGCGTGATGTTGGTGTGGGGCGCCGCCAACCACGACGACCGTGAGTTTCCCGCGCCTGAGCGGTTCGACATCACTCGCGCGGTGACGCGCCATCTCGCGTTCGGACACGGTGCGCACTATTGCCTCGGCGCGAACTTGGCGCGGCTGGAGGCACGCGTGGCGTTCGAGGAGTGGCACGCGCACTTTCCGAATTACGAGCTCAGCGCGGAGCCGACGCGAGCGGTGTCGATGTGGGCTCGCGCGTACAGCAGGGTCCCGGTTCGCATCAGCTGACCGGGGGCGTTCGCCGAGCCTTGGTCTACGCTCGGTCGCGATGGCCGACACGACGTCGACGACGCAACCGCTTGGCTGGCTGGCCGACGCCGGTCTCGAGCCGCAGGTGTTGGACCACCTGGAACTGCTCGAAGCCCGGTTGTGGGAAGGTGATTCGATTGAGGCGCCGTTGCTCGAGCTCGTGCGCCTTCGGATCGCCCAGATCCTGAACGCGCCGGCCGAACTCGAACGGCGCACGCCGGCCGCGGTCCGCGGCGGCCTCGACGAAGCCGCGGTCGCCGATCTCGCGACGTGGCCGACGTCGCCGAGATTCGACGAGCGGCAGCGCGCGGTGCTCTCGTGGTCGGAGCAGTGGGTGACGGACCCGGCCGAGCTCACCGACGAGGACGCGGCGAGGCTGACGGCGTCATTGACGCCGAAGGAGTGCGCTGCGCTGTCGACCGCGCTCGCCGTGTTCGAGTCGCTGACCCGTACCCGCGTCGCACTGGGGCTCGCATAGTCGTTGTCGAGGTGCAGAGGAGGAGCGCATGGCCAGGATCACACCGCCCGAAGGCGGCATCTCTGTCTTCGACCACCATCCGGATCTCTGGGCGACGTTCAACCGCTTCTACGGCTACCTCTGGAGCTGCGGCGCGCTCGACCAACCCACGAA